>CAZZVI010000160.1:0-7804 GCA_964657335.1 uncultured Terriglobus sp. | reverse complement strand
GCCATCGCCCAGGTACGCGGAGACGCCCTTCTGCCGCGCGGTTTCGGTCAGGTAGGGCACCAGGCCCTGCTTGCGCGTGTCATGCACCTGCGGCAGCCGCACGATGGCGACATGGACGCCGCGCTCGGCAACACTGCGTGCCGCGGCTTCCGGGTTCCGCGGCAGCGTGCTGACCGGCGGATCGGTCTCGACGCGCACGTGACCCGGCCCGCCCTCGGCCAGACCTGTGCCCGACGTGACAACGAGCAGCTTGCCGGGCTCGAGGACAGAGCCAAGCGCCTCGATCGCCGCGCGCTCGTCCGCTCCGCTTTCGGCAAACTTCGTCATGTCGTCGTGGTTGAACGCGAGGTTCACAACCACGTCCATGCCTGCCGCTCCGCTGCGCAGGCTGTCCAGGTCCTTCAGGTTGCCGTGATGGACCTCCGCGCCCGCGGCTTTCAATTGCTTCGCACCGTCTTCCGTGCGCGTCAGGCCGCGCACACCGTGGCCCGCGGCAATCAGTTCCTTTATCAGCTCCGTTCCGATAAACCCGGTCGCTCCCGTTACAAACACTCGCATCAGCCTGTCTCTCTTTCTGTTGCTCGGCGCGAGGAGAAGGAGTTCGCGCCGAATTCTGTGTGCTCCTCCGCTAACCGGAGACAATCTCCGCTTATGTGATAAGTGGAGAGCGTCTCCGGTTGCAAGAAAGTTTCTGAGAAAATCAGGTCATGTCGAAGCAGGCCCTGCCGACGACCGCCGCACGCAGGCCACGGATGGATGCGCAGCGAAACCGCGAGCGCATCCTGGAGGTCGCGCGCGAGGCCTTCACGCAGCACGGCCCGGAGGCGACGCTGGACGACATTGCCCGCCGGGCGGAGGTCGGCCCAGGCACGCTGTACCGCCACTTCCCCACGCGCGACGCGCTGATCGAAGCGGTCTTCCGGGAGCAGGTGGACAAGCTGATCGCAGCGAGCGAGCGCTACGCCGCTACAAGAGCGCCGCTCGACGCGCTCCGCGCCTGGATGCTCAAGTTCATCGATTACGTGGTGAGCAAGCTGCTCATCCTGCCGGCGATGGACACCGTATCAGGCGGCTCGGTGCGCTTGATCGAGGGCACGCGCGGCGTGATCCACGGCACGTTTCGCGGCTTGGTGCGGCGTGCCATCGAGAGCGGAGAACTCCGCGCAGGGACCAATCCGGACGACCTCTTCCGCGCCTTCGTCGGCGTCATGCAGACCACGTCCATGCCAGGTTGGGAGTCCAGCGCTCGCCGCATCGTCGGCATCCTCCTCGACGGCTCCCGCCCGAGGGATTGATGCGACACGAACATGCCGTCTCTATGCCAAGTCACACCCGGGGAATGGACACCCGATCCGGAAGCCCAACAATGCGGGTGCCCCATACATGCGCGGCCCTATGCGCATGTGTGGGATCGGGGCAACAACCGGGGTTTTCGCGCTGAAGGCGCGAGTTGTAACAGCCTGGGGCGAAGCCCCAGGTAGGCGTTCCATCCATGAGGGCGGGCTGTAGGCCCGCGTTATCGTTGCGGCAGCAACGTTCCATAACCGAGTGCCCCATACATGCGCGCCCTATGCGCATGTGTGGGATCCACTTCTTTCCGAGGGACCGAAACGGGCTGAAGGCCCGCGTTACAGTTTCCTGTAACGGAGGAATCGATGGCTTCAGCACCGGCCACCACCGACGAGTACAAACTTCTCGAAACGAGGCTGAAGACACTCCTCCCGGAGGAGTATCAGGATTCCTATGAAAACATGCAGCCGGTATCCATGGGCTCCGCCGGCCTGAAGTTTGGGCCGGACGGCCGCGTCCTGTGGAACGAAATCTGGGCCTCGTTCTGCCACCTGGCGATGGCGGGCGGACCGCCTCATCGCGGCACGCTGCTCGAACCAGCGACGAAGGCCTCGATCGATCAAAACGCAGCACGCTACCGCGAAGTCGTGAACGAACTCTGCCGCGGCGTGGAGATGGTCTCCGGACTCGCCGCGGAACCCTCACCCGCGCCCGGCTGGCTGCACGTGGATTGCCCGAGCACGGGCATGGCGGGATGGCTGGCGCGGGCCATCACCATGGAGAATGTCTTCGCTCACGTCGACGGCATGGTCGTCCACCTGCCGGCAGGCCCGCACTTTCGAATCGAGAAGGAGATCAAGAACGTCGTCGTGTCGGTCGCGAAGACCTGCCACTACTGGCTTGGCCACACCTCCGTCGCGCAGCACCGCGCGATCGCACATCTCTTCGAGACGATGGAGTCCGAGTCCCCGCTGATTCAGCCGCCCTTCTCGACCCGCAACACAAGGACGGCCGCCTTCGAAACACTGCGCGACCGGATCGCAAAGAACATCCACGCACAAACCGGCCTGGGGGCGACAGGCCGCGAGTACCACGGATGGCTCGGGATCGACACGCTGAGCGTGCCGGCGGCTGTCTGGATGATGCGTGTCATGGTTGCAGGCAATGTCCTGTGCCGGCGCGAGGGCCACTCCATCTACGTTCCGGTGAATCCTGCGACAGACCGCAAAGGCAACCGGATTGCCGCGCACGTCTGCCGCGCGTACCGCGTGGCGCGTGCTCAAGGAGCCATCGAACCCAGGCCGTGAAGCGCACCACAAGCAGTTACCCTGGAGTTCCTGCAGGAGGTCCCAGAGATGTGTCGAAACATCAAGATGCTGTTCAACTTCGATCCCCCCGTCACGCCCGACGAGATCCACGCGGCGTCGCTCCAGTTCGTTCGCAAGATCAGCGGCTTCAACAAGCCGTCCAAGGCCAACGAAGCAGCGTTCCACTCTGCGATCGCCGCCATCTCGAGCGTGTCGGCGGAATTCCTGGGCTCTCTGGAGACAAACTCGCCTCCCAGGAACCGGGACGAAGAAGCAGCGCGGCACAAAGCTCTCAGCGCGAAACGGTTCGGCGAACGGAAGGCCTGACGCAGCGACCAGACTGGCACCAAGACTTCGTCACGAAACGCAAACTCCTCGACAGGCAAGCGGGTGCCCCATGCATGCGCGGCTCTTTGCGCATGTGTGGTCCAGGACGCTCACGAAAACCGCACGTGACGAGACGTTTACTCCACCGCGGTCTCGCAAGGCCCGTCGCCGGGGAGCGCCAGGCGGAACGTCGTCCCGCGGAAGCGGCCGGTCTCGCTGCTCCTGATCTGAATGGACCCGTGGTGCCGTTTGAGGATGTCCGCGCTGATCCAGAGGCCAAGTCCCGTTCCGGTGCTTTCTTTCGTGGTGAAGAACGGCTTGAACACCTGCGCCTGCGTCTCGGCGCTCATGCCGTGGCCGTTGTCCGCGACCGTAACCCGGACGACGGAACGGCCGGTACGCCAAGATGTTCCCTGCCGAATGCGAACCGTCAATGTCCCGCCTCGCTTCATCGCATCGAGCGCGTTGCCGACCAGGTTTGCGAACACCTGCCGCAGCTCGCCGCCCAGTGCATGCACCGCCGGGCAGTCCCTCTTCTCAAAGACGATCTGTATGCCTGCCTGTGTCGAACGGCCCTGGTAAAGATCCAGAACCGACTGCATGATGCAGACGACATCGACCGGCTCGGGGAGCCGCTTCTGACGGTTGAACTGCAGCGTGTTCGTCGCAATGTGCGAAACGCGTCGAAGCTCCTGCTGGGCCGACTCCAGCAAATTCTTCGTCTCGGCGTCTGCCCTTTGTTCCGCCAGGTAGAGAAGGTTCGTGATGGCTTCCAGCGGGTTGTTGATTTCGTGCGCGATGGACGATGCCAGGCGGCCAACAACGGCAAGCTTTTCCGAACGCAGCAGGGCCTGCTCGGCCTGTTTGCGGGCCGTGATGTCGCTCGCTGCACCGTACCACTCCACGACCGCGCCACCCTCATCGCGGACGGGGATCGCCCGGGAAAAGGTCCACCCAGGCGTGCCGTCCAGGCGCTGCACCTGGTGCTCCAGCTCGAACACGGAACCTTCCCGAACGCACGTTTCAATCGCCGCACGGACACGCGCCTGGTCCTCCGGGTGCACATTTCGCGTGAACCACTCCGGGTCAGGAGCATGGGTGTCCGGTAGAAATCCGCGACCCTCCACCTGCAACGCCTGGCTCCAGTCCGCGCTCACCCGGTAGACCACATCCGAGACGGCATCGATAAACGTGCGCAGCTTCTCTTCGTTCTTCCGGAGGTCCGCAGCACCCGAGATAAGCGCATCTTCCATGGCCTTGCGTGCAGTGACATCCGCACACACCACCAGCACGCCGCAGACAGAACCGTCTACATACACGGGAGTGTAGGAGTAATTCCAGTACAGCTCGTTCAACCTGCCGTCCTGCTCCAGCGGCACCAGGACGCCCTCGCGCGAGACGCTCTCGCCCGTCAGGAGAACTCTTTCGATCTCCGGCCCGATGATGTGCCAGGCTTCCTTGAAAACCTGGTCCGCGGCGGCTCCCAGCGCCTGGGGATGCTTGCTGCTTGCAATCGGCTGGGCGGCATCGTTGTACATCACGACGAAGTCCGGTCCCCAATACAGGAGCATGGGCAGCGGCGAGGACAGGATCACGTTGACCAGCGACAGAAGCTCTCGCGGCCAGGCGCGGATCGGCCCGAGACTTGTGGAACTCCAGGGAAATTCGCGAACCATGCCGGCCAGCTCGCCGGTACCCATCACGGATCTGTCCTGCGCCGGATTGTCGGGATCACGTGCCATGAGGAGTGATATGCGGTCTTCTCTCGCCGTCGCGCGCTCCCCCGCAAAGCCCTCATTCTAACCAAAGCTGCCGGTCTCTTGAACCGTTCGCAGCGTGATGTTCCACGAGAATCTCCCCACTCGTTTCCTCTCGGGAAAACCGTCCACGCAAGCAGCGAGTTGCGGAGCATTTTCGTGCGCATCCGTGCCTCGGCACCCAAGCCGGCTCAGACGCTGTTCGGTTCCGTGAAGATTTCGTCCTGCTGGTTGCCCGTCCGATGCGCCGCCATCGCATCCGCCTCAAAGGGTCGTAGCAGATCGACAGGCGGCTGCTCGCTCGGCTCGCGCGAGAGCCAGCGCCGGTAGTCCTTCGGGTGCAGGATGACCGGCATGCGCGTGTGGATCGTCTCCATGAGCTCGTTCGCATCGGTCGTAAGAATGGTGTAGCTCTGGAGCCAGTCGCCGGTCTCCGGATTCTTCCACGCGCCCCAAAGGCCGGCGAAGGCAAACGGCTCCCCGTCCTTCAAGGTGATCTCAAACTTGGGATTGTTCTTCGGCCGCAGCTTGCGCCACTCGTAAAAGCTGTCCGCCGGCACAAGGCAACGATGCGTGGCGAAGGCACGCTTCCACATGCCGGCCGTCTCGATGCCTTCCGAGCGCGCGTTGAAGGTGGTCGCCGGAAAGCGCTCACCCGCCTTGTGCCATCCCGGCACGAAACCCCATCGCGCCATCACCAGGTCGCGCTCTCCAGTGTCCCGGTTTTCCCGGATGATGGGCTGCACCATCGTCGGCCGGATGTCCTCCTCCGGTATGATCGGCAGCTCGCTGATGTTGCCCTGCACGTGAAAGAACTCGGCAATCTCCTGCTTGTCGATCTTCCGCTTGTAGCGTCCACACATGCGCAGCAGTCTACCGCGCCAGAGCCTCCGCGGTGCACAGGGGCGGTTATACTCGTGCGCGAGGCTCGGCAGTTCGCCGCCGTGCATGCATGTCAGGAGCCGCAGAACAAAGGACCAGACATTCGCTTGACGTGAAAAAACAAAAGGAGACACAGGACACATGCCTGATCTTTACCTCGCATGGCGCGGCACCGACAGCGGCGACTCGAACCTGTACGGCGTTCGCACCGCCAACTATCCACCGTATTTTGCGGAAGCGCAGTCCACCTGGTACGCCGACATCACGCCGCCCATCGGCAAGCCTGCGCTGCTGGCGCTCTCCGACCGCATCCTGCTGGCGTACGCCAACCACGATTCCCTGCCGGGCATCTTCGGCAAGCAGACAAACAACATGGTGTACATGTACTGCCAGAGCTGGCCGACCTGGCCCAGCGCACCCGTCACCGGCGCGGCAAGCGCCTGGGGACCGTCGCTGGCAAGCTGGCCAGGCGGCGCCATCATGGTGTGGAACGGCCTGGGCAGCGACACCCGCGTCTGGACCGCGATCTACCACCAGGCCCAGAATGTCTGGTCGCCCCAGTACGTCACCGAACTGGCGAACACCGGCAAGCCCATCCAGACGGGATCGACGCCCGCCATCGTGAACTTCAACGGCAAACTGCTCATGGTATGGCTGGGCGAGGGCGGCAACGACAACCTCTACTACGCGACCTCCACCGACGGCATTCACTGGCAGGGCAACAAGGGCATTCCGGGAGCGGCTTCGTCGATTGCACCGGCGATGGTGGTGTACAACGGTGTCCCAACGCTCTGCTTCAAGGGCGCCGGCAGCGACCATGCCATCTACTGCTCCACCTACAACGCCTCCCTCGATTACTGGAGCCCGGTGAAGCCGACCGGCAACTACGGCACCTCGCACGGCCCCGGCCTGGCCGTGTATCACGGGGCGCTCTTCATGGCATGGAAGGGCATCAACGACACGAACATCTACTGGGCCGTCTCCACCAACCCCACGGTCGCCAGCGCCTGGCCTGCACAACAGATCATCGCCGGCGTAGGCAGCAACGTGGGGCCCTCGGCCGTGGTGTACTGACACGCAAGGAGACGCGCGGAAGGCGCGTCTTCCCATCATCCCGGGTCCCGGACTGTACAATCGACACACCCCCTAATGAACTGGCCCAGCCTCAGATTCACCATCGTCCGCGGGGTGAAAGAGCATCATCGGCACGCCGATCTTCTCCTCCGGCTCCGTGAGAGCACCGGGCGAAATCGAAACGCAAGCACCGATCCGATCTGGTTTGCCTCCAGTTCCGTCGCCGCCAGCCGGCGGCCCTGGACCGTGCTGATGTGGCAGGGAGACGATCTTGCCGGCGCTGTTCTGCTCCGGGAACAGATCGCATACGGTCTGCCCATCGGGTACTTCTACGCAGGCAACGCGGCCGCGGACGACTTCATCATCGCCCGCGCCGAACATGAAGCGGACGTCCTGGTCCGCTGCCTTGGCGCCCTCATCGAGCGCCTGCCATCGGCAGTCATCCTGCTGGCGATGGCGGCCGATTGCAAACACCTGCCGTGGCGCCACCTGGCCGGCTCGGCAAGCGTGCCGGTCCGCTACCGGCTCGCGTTGAAGGCGAGCTGGGACAAAACTCTGGAGCAGTTCGGTACGCGGTCGCGACGCAATCTCCGCTACTATTCCCGGCGTCTGCTCGCGGACGGTGCGGCCTTTCACCCCGGCCTGACGGAGAGCGACGTCCGCGAGGCAGTCTTCTCGCTCCAGACCAGGGCAGACTTCCCCAAGAGCCGGGACCACCTGGGCGAAACACTCTCCGCCCACGGCCGAACGCCCGGCAACTTCGCCGTGGGTCTGCGCAAGGCGGACGGTCGATGGCTAAGTGTCCTGCTCGGCTGGCGCGAAGGACGAACCACGTACGTCTTCTTTCAGATGAACGACATCACGGAGCCGCAGAGCTCCATCTCCACCGCACTCCGATCACTCTTCCTCCAGGATGAACAGGCGCGCGGCACCTCCGAGATCCGGTTCGTCGCATCCACCAGCAGCCTCATGGAAAACGGCTGCATCGAAGACCGCCAGTTCATCCTCCTGCTGGCAAAACAAACGGTCCGAAAGCGCCTGATCACCCTCGTCGCAGACACCTTCCTGCCCAAAGACCACCGCCTGAAGATGGCCCTGACCCAGCCCGCCCCCTGAATCCCTCAAAACCCGTCATTCCATCCCCCCGCACCCCGTCCTCCCTTTCCC
>CAZZVI010000159.1:1723-7843 GCA_964657335.1 uncultured Terriglobus sp. | reverse complement strand
CTTCCGAAGCCGTGCCCTTCCGAAGCCTCTCCCTTCCGAGAAAACGCGCTGAAGGCGCGTGCTTCCATTGCCCAGGGCGAAGCCCTGTGTTTCGGTTTACACGGACTTCCGCATCAACAGCAGATACATACCCGCCGAGACAAAGAGTCCGACGAACCACGCATAGTCATACAGCGGGTGAAGCGGCGGAACGACCACGCCAATCAAGGCGGCCGCGACGCCTGCGATCAGGGCGATGATCGCCTTCACGTTGAAGCCGCGAGCGTATTCATACACGCCGTCATGGCGGTACAGCGCACCGGCATCGAGCCGTGTCTTTCGCAGAACGATGTAGTCCGACACCATGATGCCCGCCACCGGCCCAAGCAGTCCCGAGTAGCCGACGAGCCAGCCGATGTAGTTCGTGTGGCTCGCCATCAGCTTCCACGGCTGCACCGCGAGTCCGAGCAGGCCCGTGATCAGGCCGCCGGTGCGGAAGCTGATGTAACGCGGAGCGACGTTGGAGAAGTCGTTGGATGGGCCGACGACGTTGGCGCTGATGTTGACGTTCAGTGTCGCGATCAGGATGCTGACAAGCGCCAGGCACGCCAGCACCGGCTGATGGAAGCGGCCGAGCAGGACGATGGGGTTCCAGATGGGCTCGCCGAAGACGACTGCGGATGCGGAGGTGCATGCAATACCGATGAAGCTGTACAGCACCATGGCCACCGGCAGACCGAACGCCTGTCCGGCGATCTGTGATTCCTGCGACTTCGCATAGCGGGTGAAGTCGGGAATGTTGAGCGACAGGGTCGCCCAGTTGCCCACCATGGCGGTCACGGAGAGAAAGAAGAAACTCCAGAACGCTCTAGTCGAAGCGAAGTGACTTGGTGTGCGGAGAATCGGCCCGAGTCCGCCTGCTTTGTTGACCATCAAGAAAAACAGCGCCAGCGACATGGTCAGGAGAAAGGGCGCAGCCACGCTCTGCAGGTGGCGGATGGACTCGATGCCGAGCCAGATCACGATCATGTTCAGCAGCCAGAAGCCGCCGAATGCAAACCAGACAAGGGAGTCATTGCCGATGGTGGACGGCCAGAGGACACGGATGATAGCGGAGATTGCCTGCCCGCCGATCCACGACTGGATGCCGAACCATCCGCACGCCACAAACGCGCGCAGCAGCGCTGGAATGTTTGCTCCGCGCGTGCCGAAGCTTGCCCGCACGAAGACCGGGAACGGGATGCCGTACTTTGCACCGGCGTGTGCGTTCAGCACCATGGGTACCAGGACGATGAGATTGCCCAGAAGGATGGTGAGCAGTGCCTGCCACCAGTTCATGCCGCCCGCGATGAGCGATGACGCGAGCATGAAGGTGGTGACCTCCATCGTCATGGAGAACCACAGTGCCATGTAGTTGTAGGTCGTCCAGGTGCGAGCGGCAGGCGATGTGGGCGCGAGGTCTTCGTTGTACAGGCGGTCGTCAGCGTCGAGCACTGCTACCGCGGTGTTCCCAGTGATGGTCGCCATGCGTAGCCCTTTGGCGTGATGCTACTTCACTTCGCTGGACGCACCGTGTAGCTTTCCCCGGGAATGGGCTGGAAGGTGAGCGCGCGTCCGTGCACGGCGGTCGCTACCGGCTTGCCGTTCCTGTCCGTGACCGTTGGAGATGCCCACATCTCCCTGGGCGCGGCCTCGACGCTGACCGTGAAGGGCTGCGCTGAAGCTGGCAGCGTTAACGTTGACGATGCGTTCCTCTGGCCCAGCGGGTAGATCGCCGCAAGCACCGGCGCGTCGATCGGTCCCGGCTGCTTTTCAAGCACGATGCCGCTACCTCCGACGAAGAGAGGCGTCTTGCCGGCGGGCAGAGCGAAGTTCTTCAGCGTCTGCCTGCCTTCGTAGAGCTGGCCGGTGTCGTAGTCCATCCATGTGCCGGCCGGCAGGTAGATGTCCCGCGCCGTTGCTGTCTCGTAGTCGTCGCCGTAGACGGGCGTCGCCAGCAGGCTGTCGCCGATGAGCCACTCGTAGCCGCGGTCGGTTGCGTTCTCGCGGCCATACACTCCGGCGTCATCTGGAAAGGCGATGGGCAGCGGCGTCATGGTCCAGGGATAGCCGTCAGCCACGGATCGGCGTGCGTTCGAGAAGAGGTAAGGCGCGATGCGGTCATGCAGTTGAGCGCTCTTCAACATGATGGCTGCGGTCTTCGCGTCGAAGGTCCATGGCGGCTCGCCCATGCCCATGCTGGCGTGCAGCGCGGCCCATTCGGCGTTGCGCTGCATATAGGTTTCCATGCGCGGCGTGCGGGCCGTGCTGAAGTGGTTTTCGCCGAAGGTGCCGCCAACGATGTCCGGGTACACAAAGGGAAATCCGGAGTAGGCAAAGGCCAGCGCATTCACCGGCCCACGATCCTGGTTCTGGTTCCAGTTGAAGTCGTTGATGCGGTGCGTGTCGCCGTTGGACGAGAGATAGCCGTTGCGCTCGATCAGGAGCTGGTGCTGCGCCATGAGCCGGTCGTTCGTCGGGTCAACCTTGTCGTCTCGCAGCGGGTACTTGCCGTAGCCGTAGAAGTCTTCTTTCCAGCCGCTGATGCCGTAGTCCTGCCACTTGCGCACCAGGCCCATGTACCACTCCAGCGTGGCGGGATCGTGCGCGTTCAGCAGGTAGTAGGGCATCTTCGGCCAGCCGCCGGTGTAGGCCATGGCGTTGCCCGATGCGTCCTTGAGGAAGTAGCCCTTCGCGACGCCCTCTGCCGCGTAGGGCCCCGTGGTGATGAAGGTGATGCGAAGACCCAGCATGACGGTCAGCTTCTCGTCTTTGAAGTGCTGCACCATGCCGCGCGGGTCAGGATACTTCTCGTGGTCCCACAGGCCGAAGCTGGTGGTCTCGTGCATGCTGTCGGGCTGCGCGGGCCAGAAGCCCGAGCCGATCACCACCCATCGCAGCGGATACCCGAGCTGCAGGTAGTGGTCGATAGAGTCGGTATCGGTCTTCGCGTTGGTCTCCCAGCCGAGCGCGCCGAACGCCTCCCATCCGATGCCAAAGGCTTCATACTTCGGCATCATCACGCGATAGCCCGCGTCGTTGCGGGCGTCGAGATAGCCCTTGTAGATGTCATGCGGAGTGCCGAAGAAGTAGTGCAGCGTGACGCTCGCATGCGGCGTATCTCCAATGCTGCTGCCGGCCGCGACGCCCTGCACGATCTCCTCCGCGGAGGTGTGCACGATCTTAGTGCCAGGGTCGATCAGCAGCTCCGCGAAGCCCTGTTTCGGATAGATGACGAAGTTCGAGACAAGCCGCGTCTGCCCCTGGCCGGAGAGGAAATGATCGTCCTGAAAGCCGCTCTGTTCCGTGTCATATTGCTTGTTCAGGCGGGTCGAGAGCGTCTTTTGCTCGACCGCGTGGTCGGCCAGTCCATAGGCAGGTGCGGCGCCTGCGGTGACAAAACGAATCTCCGATCCCGGATGCTCGGGCGTCGCGGTGAGGGTCGCGTGGTGGGGCTCGACCGTGACACGCAGCGTAAGGTGTTCGCCGTCCGAGGAGGTCCCGCGCACTGTGCAGGGAGACGATGTGCATGCCGCTCCGGCCTCCAGCGTGACAGCCTTTCCATTCAACAGAATGCCTGCCTTCGGCGACGGGAACACGATCGCCTTGCTGCCTGTCGCAAAGCCATAGCGCGTGCCCTGGGCCTCCGCTGTGAAGCTGACGCCGGCGGAGGCGAGCCGTACCGCACCCTGCGCGCAGGCGGCGGCTGAAGTGAAGAGAAGGAGGGCGAAACGTAAGTGGCGGCGCACGCTGTGTTTCACGGAGCAGGTATCCTTCAGAGGTGCCGTGATCGGCGTTTTATGGACAGGTTGAACGTTTAACGTGTACTCTCTCGTTCGGTCGGTTGGCAAGGAAAAAGCGCGCCGTTCCAGCGATTGCAATGGCAGCACAAGGAGGTTTGACGGCTTTGGCGGACGGTGCAAACGTGCAGCCCAGGAGCATGCGCGAAGAGCGGCTTGCGGTCGACCTCCTCGTGGCCGGCGGCGGCCTGTCCGGCGTCTGCTGCGCGATCACGGCGGCGCGGCAGGGTGTGCGCGTGGCGTTGGTGCAGGACCGGCCGGTGCTAGGCGGCAACGCCTCCAGCGAAGTTCGCCTTTGGGTGCTGGGCGCGACTTCGCACATGGGCAACAACAATCGCTGGGCGCGCGAAGGCGGCGTCATCGACGAGCTGCTGGTGGAGAACATGTGGCGCAACCCTGAGGGCAATGCCATCGTGTTCGACACGGTGCTGCTGGAGTGGGTGCTGCGCGAGACGAACATTCGCCTGCTGCTGAACACCGCGGTCGACGGCGTGGATCAGCAGCCGGACGGCGCTATCACCGGCGCGGGCGCGTACTGTTCGCAGAACCAGACACGCTACCGCATCGAAGCGCCGATGTTCTGCGATGCCTCGGGCGACGGCGTGCTCGGCTTTCTGTCAGGCGCTGCGTTTCGCATTGGTGCCGAGGCGAAGAGCGAGTTTGGCGAAGGCATGGCGCCGGAGAAGGAAGAGCACAGCCTGCTTGGCCATTCGCTCTACTTCTATTCGAAGGACACGGGACGCCCGGTGCGATTCGTGCCGCCCAGCTTCACGCTCGCGGACATCCGCTCCATCCCGCGGTTTCGCGAGCTGAAGGTGACCGACTCCGGATGCCGCCTGTGGTGGCTGGAATACGGCGGCGCTCGCGATACCGTCTACGAGACCGAAGAGATCAAGTGGGAGCTCTGGAAGGTCGCGTACGGTGTCTGGAATTACATCAAGAACTCCGGCGAGTTTCCCGAGGCAGAGACGCTGACGCTGGAGTGGATGGGTACGATCCCGGGCAAGCGCGAGAGCCGCCGCTTCGAAGGCGATCTCATGCTGACACAGCAGGACGTGGTGGAACAGCGGCACCACGACGACGCGGTGAGCTTTGGTGGATGGGCGATCGATCTGCATCCGAGCGACGGCGTCTACAGCGCGCGCCCGGGCTGCGAACAGTGGCACAGCAAAGGTGTCTACACCATTCCGCTCCGCACCATGTACTCGCGGAATGTGCCGAACCTGCTGCTGACCGGACGGTTGATCTCGGCGTCACACATCGCCTTCGGATCCACGCGCGTGATGGCGACCTGCGCGCACAACGGGCAGGCCGTTGGCATGGCCGCGGCACACTGCCTGCAGACCGGTGTGCAGCCGCGTGACCTGCTGCAGCCCGGCCGCATGCACGCGCTGCAACAGGCGCTGCTGCGCAGCGGCCAGTGGATCCCCGGTGTTGCATCGAACGATGCCGGCGACCTGGTACGGAGCGCAACGATCTCTGCTTCAAGCGAACTTGCACTGCAATCATTGAAGCCGAGCGGTGAGTGGACGTCGCTGGATACTCCGATGGCTTTGCTGCTGCCGCTGCCCGCGGGCGCTTTGCCGGTCTTCCAATTGCCGGTGCGTGCCGCGGAGGTGACGTCGCTGCAGGCTGCTGTGTGGGCCGCGTCCGTACCCGGCAATACCACGCCGGATGTGCTGCTTGTCCAGGCGGAGGTGCCTTTGCTGGCCGGGGAGTCCATCGCAACGCTGGCGCTGCCTGCAACGCTCTCCGTCGCACAGCATGTGTTCGTCATGCTGCAGCCTGCTGCCGGTGTTGAGGTGGGGTTGAGTCGACAGCAGGTCACCGGCGTGTTGACTGTCGCCCAGAAGATGAACAAGGCTGTAGCCAAGAGCCTTGTGCAATCACCTCCGCCAGGCTCCGGCGTGGACACGTTTGCGTTCTGGCTGCCGGACCGGCGGCCCGCAGCGCGCAATCTCGCCATGAGCTTTGCTCCTCCGGTCGAGGTCTTCGCCGCGGAGAACGTTGCGAACGGCTTTGCTCGGCCGTGGCTTGGAGCCAACGCGTGGATGCCGTCCGAAGACGATCCTCGCCCCACGCTGCACCTGGAGTGGTCTGAGCCGGTGTCGTTCCGCACCATCGAGATCAGCTTCGACACCGACTTTGACCATCCCATGGAGTCGGTGCTGATGGGGCATCCGGAGACCGTGATGCCGGCGTGTGTCACGGCGTTCCGGCTGTGTGCCGATGCGGGCGAGATCGCGCGTATCACGGACAATCATCAGACACGTCGGCAGCTTGTCCTCGATACGCCATGCCT
>CAZZVI010000159.1:0-1623 GCA_964657335.1 uncultured Terriglobus sp. | reverse complement strand
GTATCACGGACAATCATCAGACACGTCGGCAGCTTGTCCTCGATACGCCATGCCTTACGCGAAGCTTGCATCTCGAATTGCTGGCCTGGGGTGCCGCGATGCCTGCGGTCTTTGAAGTTCGCTGCTACACCTGAACAGGCTTCTGAAAAGGTCGTAAAAGGCTGGAAGAGCAGACCTCGGCGGCTGAAGCCGCATTGACCTCAAAAGCTTTATGGCACAGCTGAGCTGTGCCCTTCCGATGCAGGACTTTTCCGCAGCCTATGAAGCTGCTTTACCATTCGCAACGCGAGGGATGACGCACCATGCAGACTACGGAGATGCCGCTCGAACCACAGGCAAGAGGCGTCAGCGGGCGCGAATGGCGGCTGATCGCGATGCTCTTCATCGTCGCACTGATCAATTACTTCGACCGGCAGAGCCTGAGCGTGGTGGCGCCGCGCATGCAGGCCGACCTGCACCTGACCGACGAAGGCTATGCGCACATCGTCAGCATGTTTCTGTTCGCCTCCGCGGTGGCGTATGGCATCTCCGGCTTCATCTCTGACTGGCTGGGCACGCGCCGCTCCATGGCGCTGTTCGTTGGCTGGTGGTCGCTTGCAGAAGCTGCCACGACCTTTGCCACAAGCATCGGCTCGCTTGCGGTGGCGCGCTTCTGCCTCGGGCTGGGCGAGCCGGGGCTATGGGTTGCGGCTCCTAAAGCTGTAGGAGATGTCTGCGAGAAACGGAACCGCGGCCTTGCCATCGGCATGTACACGATGGGAGCGACGGTGGGCGCGGTGGTCGCGCTGCCGACGATTGTTGCAGTAACAACACACTTTCCGTGGCGATCCATCTTTCTGCTGGATGGCGTGGTCGGCCTGCTTTGGGTTCCGCTGTGGTTCGTCACGTTCCGTGCCAATCGCGAGCAGGAGCGTGCTGCGTCGACCGCTGCCGATCGCAGCGCGAGCACGATGGACGTGCTTCGACGGTCGTCCACGTGGAAGCTGCTGGTCGCGCGCGGCCTTACCGATCCGGTCTGGTACTTCTTCCTGTTCTGGTTTCCCAAGTACCTGCACACGGCGCGCGCGATGCCCATGGCTTCTGTTGCGAAGATCGGCTGGATCGTTTACCTGGGCGCGGGCCTGGGCACACTGGCAGGCGGCTTGGCTTCGCGAGCCATGATCCGTCGCGGCCTGCGGGCAGGCATTGCGTATCGCTGGACGATGCTGGGCGCGGCCGTGCTCGTGCCTGTCAGCCCGCTGGCCGCGCTTGTGCCCGGAGCGATCGCTGCCGTGCTGATCGCTTCGGTCGTCGCTCTGGCGCACATGGCGTGGCTGGTCACGCTGACTGCCACGATGGTCGAGTTATATCCGGCGCAGCAGGTCGGCAAGGCGGTCGGCCTGGTCGCGATGGGCAGCGGCTTCGGCGGCATGCTCTCCAGCGAGATTGTCGGTTACCTGGTGATGCATGGCGGCTACACGCCGGTGTTCTTCATCATGGCGGTGCTGCATCCAATCGCGATTGTGTTGTTGTGGCCGGTGTTTGCGGATCGCAGAGTGGAAGGTGTCGTTCTTCAACCGGCCGCGTAACAAACATCGGAACACGGCGTACACGGTGGTCTCACGGAGTACACGGCGGCCCCAC
>CAZZVI010000158.1:0-7859 GCA_964657335.1 uncultured Terriglobus sp. | reverse complement strand
CGGATGAGCTTGTTGATGGTCTCGATCATGTGCACCGGGATGCGGATGGTGCGGGCCTGATCGGCGATGGCGCGGGTGATGGCCTGGCGGATCCACCACGTCGCATACGTGGAGAACTTATAGCCGCGGCGATACTCGAACTTGTCGACGGCCTTCATCAGGCCGATGTTGCCCTCCTGGATGAGGTCGAGGAACTGCAGGCCGCGGTTGGTGTATTTTTTCGCGATGGAGACGACGAGGCGAAGGTTGGCCTCGATCAGCTCGCGCTTGGCGCGCTCCGCGTCCATATCGCCCTGCACCATCTCGCGCTGCGTGCGCTTGAGGATGTCGACGGTCAGGCCGGCTTCGGCCTCAAGGCGCTCGAGATCGACGCGGCAGTTCTTCTGCTGACGGCGGTATTCCTTCTTCAGCTCTTCCGAGCGGGATGCCTCGAACTTGTGGTCCAGCGACTTAATCTGCCGCTCGAGCGTTCGCATGCTGTCGACGGTCTTGTTTACCTTGTCGAGCAGGCGCTTCTTCTCGTTGTTGGTGTACTTCAGTTCGCGGACAATCCGCGTGACCTTCACCTTTTCGCGGCCGACGGTCCAGCGCAGCTTGCGCTGCTCCTTCTGCGTCTTGACCTTGCCCTCGGCCAGCTTGTCTTCCGCCTCCTGAGCTGCACCCTGGTGCTTCACCAGCGAATCAATGCGCTTGACCGTCGCCTTCACGCGCGCGGCCAGCACATCTTCGGTCAGTTCGTCTTCGTCGAAGGTGACAACTTCCTTCACATTGCGGACGCCGCGCTTCAGGTCTTCGCCCAGCGCGACAATCTCGCGGATGACGATGCTGGAACGCGAGATCGCCTTCATCACGCGCATCTGGCCGCGCTCGATGCGCTTGGCAATTTCGACTTCGCCTTCGCGCGTCAGCAGCGGAACAGTACCCATCTCGCGCAGGTACATGCGGACCGGGTCGTTGGTCTTTTCCAGCTGACCGGGCGTCAGATCCAGCTCGACGTCGTCGTTCTCTTCCGCTTCTTCGCTGTACTTGTCGCGGGCCTCGAACTTGTCTTCGCCGTTCAACACGTCGATGCCCTGCGTGTTGATGGTCGTCAGCAGATCGTCCAAATCTTCCGCTGAGGTAATGCCTTCCGGGATCAGGTCGTTGACCTCGCCATACGTGAGGTAACCCTTCTCCTTGCCGGTGTCGATCATCCGGTCTACGTCTTCTTCGTACTTATCGATTTCTTCCGCCACGGCTGGCTCCAGTTCTGTAGGTATGCACCGGGACCGGGCGCCAGAGAGCAGGCGCAGACACGAATCCCTCGATGTTTTAGTGTGCTTGGCGAGGAAGCTAAAGTGCGGTATCTAAGACCGCTGGCGCAAGGTTATCGGTCGTGCAAGGACCGGACCACGAAGGCGCACTTCACCCGTGACGCACAGAATAGCACATTCGTTGGATGCAACCGGCAGGAAAAAGGCTCGCCACACCTGCCTTTGCAGGCAGATACACTGTCTGCGGGCCATCCTAACGCTAAATGAATCTCCGACGCATCCTGCAGCTTGCTTTCACGAGTTTTTTTGCGCAGGGTGTCAGCGTCATCACGCAATTTCTCGTACCACCCTTCTTCTTGCGCTACTACCCTGACGGCCTGCGGGTGTACGGCGAGTGGATCGCTCTGAGCGCCTCCATCAGCTACCTGGGAACGCTCAATTATGGCATTCAGACCTACGCCAACAACCAGACCGCCATCCTGTTCAGCGGCGGCAAAGAAGACGAGGCCCGCGAGGTGCAGGCCAGCGCCCTTCGCCTGCTGTTGCTGCTGGTCGGTCTGTTTGTCTTCGGCGGCGTAGCTGTTCTCTTTATCCCGGTGGGCGCGTGGCTGAAGCTGACCCACGTCAGCGTGGCCGCGGCATCGTTGACGCTGTACCTGCTGATCGTCACGATGGCCCTGGGCATGCTCTTCAGCCTGTTGACGAACAGCTACCTGATCATCGGCAGGCTGCATCGCGGCAACTTCTGGTCGGACGGGCAGCGCCTGTTCAACGTGGTGTGCCTCAGCGTGGCGCTCTACCTTCGTTCATCCTTCCCGGTGCTTGCGCTGGTGCAGATGTGTACGCTGGCCCTGTTCGTCGTGCTGGTGCTGATCGATATGCGCATGACCGCGCCGATCCTGCTGCCGTCGCCGCGGCACGCCACATGGCTCAGGACCTTCGCCATCCTGAAACCGAGCGCCCACTTCGGCCTGATCGCCTTCGGCGGCTTCCTGACCTGGCAGGGACCGGTGATCCTGATCCAGCGAATCCTCGGGCCGGGTGCGGTCGCGATTTTTGCCCTGGTACGGGTCGTGTTCCAGATGTCGCGGCAGATCCTCTCCGTCGCCAGCACCATGGTCAGCCAGGACATCACGCTGCTGTTCGGCAAGGAGGACTGGAAGACGCTTCGGCGGCTCTACGACCTGTCGGAGCGTGTCGTCATGCTGCTGATCCCCGTGGTCAGCATCGGCAGCCTGTTGATGTGCCCGTTCCTGTTCACGGTGTGGCTGCACAAGCGCTCCATCTACGAGCCGGTGCTGTGCATCCTGATGGCGTTGCTTTCCGCCGTGCTCGGCATCAAGGAGCACAAGACGCAGTTCCAGTCCTCGAGCAATCAGCATGAGCAGTTTTCTGTTTTCATGCTGATTGGCTACGCGGCCATGCTGTTTGTTGGCATCTTCACGACGAAGTTCTTCGGCCTGACCGGCTTCATGATCACGTGGATCACCTGGGAAATCCTGCAAACCGCCTACGTCTTGAAGCTGAACAGCAGGCTGTTTCCGGCGGAGCTTGCCGTGACCCATAGGCCATTCCTCCGGCTTGTGGTGTTCCTGGTGGTTGCCTTCGGCCTCGTTACCTGGCCTGCAATGCACGAAGGGAGCTGGTCGCTGCCTGCGGTAGTCGGCTTCTCCGCCGGGAGCGTCGCAGTGCTGGGTGTTGCCGCCTACTACACGTTCGGTTTAGAGGCGATCCAGGAGATATTGATCGGCCGGCTTCGTAAGCGGGCTCTTGCAACGCAAGCTTAAAGCCCTCGGCGGGAGGTTAGAGTCAAGCCTTCGATTTCAGCGCAACGCTCTCGCCTGCCTCAGCCTGCATGATGGTATGCGACAGGCGCCGATGCGGCAGCGCCATGACCCGCTTGATCGCGTCGCCCACCACCTGGCGGATGGCAGGCGCGGGCTTAGGACCGCGAACCTTGCCGTGCGTTTCCTCGATCTGCGTCCGGATGTCCTTCACCTTCGGTTCCAGGTAGACGCCCAGTTCCGGCGGCAGCGTGTCCCGCAGGAACGAGAGCATCTCGAGGCAGGCTTTCTCCCACGCTTCGCCGTTGTTGTGCCCGGCGTTCGTGGTGTGCACGCGGTAGTAGCCCATCGCCTTGGGCTGAAACTTGACCCTGCCCGCGGCGCTTGCCTCGATCGCCCAGCACCAGTCGGTGGCCAGGTCGCCAGCCTTTGGAATGCGCGGCGTCTCGGCCAGCACGCGGCGCGAGAAGAGCGAGAAGCTGATGGTGTAAATGCATCCCCGCAGAAAATAGTGAAAGCTCTCGGGAGGATCGAGCGAACGTCCCGAGCCACCCGGCCCGCGGTAACGTACAGGCCGCAGCCGGCTGTCGCTCTCAAAGCATGCACCCGAGATGAGAGCGACGTTCGTCTCTCCCCGAAGCTGGTCCCTCATGGTCTCGATGAACTTTTCGTTAAGCGCGTCGTCTGACGAGAGGAAGCAGATGTAATCGCTGCTGGCCTGTTCCAGCAGAAACCTGTAGTGCCCGCCAAGTGTCGTGCGCTCCGGCGGTCGCACCACGCGCACGCGCGGCAAGCCTTCGTATTCCTTGAGGATTTCGAAACTGCCGTCGGGCGATTGATCGTCCGAGAGGATGATTTCGTCCGGCGGGACCGATTGCGCCAGCACAGACTCAACCGTGGTACGAATGTACTTCTCGGAGCGATAGCAGGGGACACACACCGCGATAGATGGCTGCATCAGCGTCGCATGATCCTTAGAGAACCAAGTTGGCGGTCTCGCGAAGCGCGTCTTCGGATGGCTCCGGCGCGGCATGCGGTTATCGCAGCTGAAAAAGCAAAAGCGCCAGAAACCTCTCTGGCGCTGCTGTTAACTGTTTCGAGCGTTTAGCTGCCCGGGCCCTGGTAGAGATATTCCGTTACCGTTCCGTCCTTGGACAGGCCGGTGTGGGTGTTGTTCGCGGCATCTTTCATCCGTTCCACTGACGTGACCGTCGGCTGCGACCACATCTTCCTGGCGTTGCTGATCTTCATGCTGGAACTCCATTCGCTAAGTAGAACTTAGGACGCATCCGCACGGTAAAGGCTTTCTAACGTGCCGAATAGGGGTAGCTTAACACGTTCTAACGGACCGTGAACCCTGTCACTCGAAAAATGAATATAGTGCAATCTGCTGTACTGCGCCATCCCAGGCTGCGGACGCTCTCAGCCGATGCTGGCGGTGAAGATCATGCTCAGGAGAAAGAGGTCGGAAGCTTTGGTTCGCGAACCGCTGTATTTAGCTACCGGGACCGTCGTAAAGGTACTCGGTGAGTGAGGTTCCCTTTGAAATGCTGCTGTGGGTGCCGCCGGCGGCATTCTTCAACCGCTCTACTGAGGTGATCGTCGGCTGTGACCACATCTTCCTGTCGTTATTCATCTTCATATTTGGAACTCCATTTCGATTTACAGTGAAGGTTCGGGCGCATCCGCACTGCGGGAAGGATGCTGAATCTGCGATTATCGAGAGATTATCACGGCCACTGTGAAAATTAGACCCGGTTCATGGAAAAAGGTTTGCTATGGCGCACGCCTGCTGAAGCGCCATTCTGCTGTTCTTCTTAAGTCGGGTATGCAGCTAAGCCATTCCAGGCGCTAACCTTATGTCCAAACTGCTGCAGCGCCTCCGAACGCACGCCATGTACGGATTCCCGGTCGCATTGCTGCCGCCGCGGACCGGCATGGAACGGTGGCGCCGCTACTCTCTAAGCGAACGCTACCGGCTCTTATCATGGCCGATCCGGGCGTCGCTCCTGGGCGTGGCGGCCATCGGCTACCCCGTTGCGGCGGCTGGGGCAGCAGTACAGAGCCTTCGCGAGTTGCGCAGAAGCGGGTTGAAGGCGAGCGTCGCGGATGGTCTGCGCATGTACGGCCTCGCGATGCTCCGCAACGTGCCGCCCGTCGAGTATGTTCTGTACGGCTTCCACAATCCTGTGCACCGCGCGACCTCGGGTGAGTATCTGTATTGGACCGACACTCCCGCGCTGCAGCGCCTGAACCGGCTGCGTGGCGCGGACAACGCCGACGTCCAGGACAAGGCTCGCTTTGCCGCGCTATGCCGGGCGGCAGACCTGCCTCACGTCGCCCTACTGGCAGAGATTCGTGGCGGCCGGCAGGTAGCCGGCACACCGCTCGAAGCGCTTCCGCAGCGAGAGCTTTGGGTCAAGCCGGTCGCCGGCAGCCAGGGTCGGGGTTCGCAGGGCTGGAGCTTCGACGGGCAGGATACTTACCGATCCGAGGACCAAGTTCTTTCCGCGGAGCAGTGGCGCAGCCGCCTGCTGGCATCGGACTGCATTGTGCAGGAGCGGCTTACGAACCACCCCGATCTCCAGCCAGTCACAAACGGTGCCGCGGCGGTACTGCGGCTGACGACGGTTGCTGATCGCGCTGGCAATGTCACTTTGATCGGCGCAGGAACCGGTCTGCCCTTCGGCTCGCAACAGACCACCACCGGCGCCGTCGCGTGCGCTCTGTCGCTCGAAACGGGTGCGATTGTCAGCTCGCTCGGGCGCAGGAACGAGCCGGTGGACTTGCATCCTGATACGGGCCAGGCGTTTGCAGGCTTCCTCATGCCGCACTGGAAGGACTGCGTCGCGCTGGTGGCGCGTGCGCATCGCGAAGCCTTCTCGCGCTTCGCCACGCTCGGCTGGGACGTCGTCATTACGCCCGAAGGTCCCCTTCTGCTCGAGGCGAATTCGGGTTGGAATCCGATCGGTCTGCAGTTCAACTTTGGTCCGCTCGGACACACGGCGCTCGCGGCAGTCATCGCAGACGAGCTCGGGCGCACTGCATGAGGCTGATCTGCGGCGCATGGCTGCTGGACGGCGCCGATGTTCCACGTGGAACATTGCCGGCGATGTGCGCGGCGATGCAATCCGCCACACGCACCCCGGTCGTAGAAACCTGGGTGAAGGGCAGCGTCGGACTGGCCGTGCTTGACTATGCAGCGCTGCCCGGAACTTCCCTTCTAAAATCCGCGGACGACGGCAGCATGCTGGCCGCCGATCTTCGCCTCGACAACCCCGCGGAACTGTGCCGCTTAAGCCGCTTGAAAACATCGTCCGGAGCAGCCGAAATAGCCCTTTCCGTCCTGAAAAGTGCCAATCCCGCCAGTGTGAATCTGCTGGAGGGCGAGTTTGCCCTTGCGCTGTGGTCGCCCGGTGACCGCCGCCTGCTGCTGGCGCGCGACGCCATGGGAGTACGGCCGCTCTTTGTCCACCACACGCCGGGGAAGTACCTGCTCTTCGCCTCGCTGCCGGCGGGCATCTTCGCCTCAGGCCTTGTTGAGCGCGCGCTGAGCGAAGTGGACCTGGGTCTGGACGTTCTTCGCGTCTACCGGCCTGGCGCAACCCTCTTTCGCGGCGTGCGCAGCGTGCTGCCCGGCCACACCGTCGAGGTAACACCAGACGGCATGCGGGAGACCCGCTATTGGCGTCCCGAGCCACGCGAGCCCCTCCAAATCAGCCGGCGGGACGCCGCCGCACACCTGCGGGAGCTGGTACAAAACGCAGTCAAAGCCGCCGTAGGCGCGACCGGCGCTGCAGCAACGCACCTCAGCGGCGGCCTCGATTCCTCGTCGCTCGCCGTCATCGCGGCCCGTGAGCTGCGCCAGGCAGGCAGGCCGGTCTTCGCATACTCGTTCCTGCCGGAGGTCTGGCCGGGCATCGCCATGGAAGACGAGACGCCGTTCGTCGAGGCCGTGCTGCAGCAGGAACCGGACATCCGCTGGACGCCCATCCGGCAGGCGCTGCCGCACACATGGCTGCATGACACCTGGAGTGCCGACGGCCCGTTTTCCCTCGCGGACGACGCCCCGGAGAATGCGATCCTGCTGGACGCGGCAAAGCAGGGCGCGAACGTCATCCTCTCCGGCTGGGGCGGCGACGAAGGCATCACCTTCAACGGCCGTGGCGCGCTTGCGGCAGCCTTCCGACGGCTGCGATGGCTCTATCTCGCGCGCGAGCTGCAATCGCTGCGCAAAGAGCGCGGGTTCCCTTTGCGCAACATCCTCATCGGCGATGTGCTGCATCCGCAGATGTCGGCGGAAGCCATGGCACGCCTGCGCAGGTGGACGGGAAGCAAGCCGCTGCCGGTCATGATGGAGCCGGAGTTCCTCACCGCTTCACTGCTCGACCGCATGGTGGACGTGGAGGCCGGCCCCGTGACCGGCCCCGATCCGCTGGAGAACCAGGTTCGCCTGTTGCGGTCGGCCCACATCAGCTTTCGCGCGACGGGCTTTGCCACCATGGCCGCGCGCTACGGTCTCGCCTTTTCGTTTCCTCTGCTCAACCGCAGGCTGGTGGAGTTCGCCCTGTCGCTGCCGGCAACCTGGCACATCCACAAGGGATGGAAGCGCAGCCTCTACCGCGAGGCGATGGAGGGCATCCTCCCTCGCTCGATACAATGGAGGCACACCAAGCTGGTGCCGCTGCCCGGCATCCTGTACGAGTTCGCAAAGGAGCGGACGGCACTGGCAGAACGCGTGGAGCAACTGGAGTCCCACACCGCCGTGTCACAGATCTTCGATCTGCAGAGGATCAAGGCCGCCGTAAAAGCCCTGCCGGAG
>CAZZVI010000157.1:2516-7914 GCA_964657335.1 uncultured Terriglobus sp. | reverse complement strand
AGCGCTACCTTGACACGGTAGAGGTCTCCGGTTCGAATCCGGACGTGCCTACCATCCTTCGAAATGACTTAGCTGGCGAGAAGATGGTCCACAGTCTCTTGCTCGTTGTTTGTGTCTGCGGACTCTTCTGCCTCGATGCACCGAGATGCTTGCACCGTGTGAGCCATCACTGCTCGATGCTCCCATTGAAGGCGGAAGAGTTTGGTACCGAGGATGTCACGCTTAGTCCGGCCACTCTTCCCTCCCGCATGAGTTCCAGAGTGGAAGACAGCTCTTTGGCAAGCCAATCAAGGCTGGCTAGCCATTCGCCGGGAGGCTACTCACAATAAGTCCGCTTCTGATTTCCGACTGCACACAAGAACGTGGATATTACCTGCGATATCTCACAAGATGCAATTTCTATAAATTAGCTCCATCAAAGCTTGACGACACAGACCTAGCTAGTTAGCCTTCTTCGAATGCGCCGTCATATTGTGTTACTCGGAGCCTCTTCGCTCCTATCTGCCCTGTTGTTTTCTCTCACCGGCTGTTCGGGCGGAGGTGGTGGTTCAACTACCAGTACAACGACAACCACTACGCCGCCCGTAGTAAGTCCAATCGTGTCGTCTGTTACGCCCGCAGCCGTGGGCGCGGGGTCCGTTGGGATCACGTTAACGGTAAATGGGACTAACTTCATCAGCGGATCAACAGTTCAGGTGGGCACGGTGGCTGAGGCCACGACATACGTAAGCGCTACACAGCTGACCGCCCTGGTACCGGCCGCGCAACTCACCACGGGAGCTTTACTGCCCGTGGTCGTGCTAAACGGGTCCGCGACCAGCGCAAGCGGCACGGCGATGAATCTCGAGGTGGATAACCCCGCCCCGACGATCACTTCGTTTACGCCGGTGAGCTTCACCACCGCTTCCTCCTCGACAACGGTGTCTATCGTTGGCAAGGGATTTGTACCTGCCACAACCATCAATGTGAACGGCACAAGCCGCAGCACAAGTTATGTCAGCGCAACACAGGTCAACACGATTTTGACCGTGGCGGACCTGGCCGGCGCAGGCAACCTGAACATCACTGCAGTGAACCCTGCGCCAGGCGGCGGCACGTCCGCGGCTTCCTCGCTGCCAGTGAACAATCCTGTTCCGACGATTACCGCTCTCACACCGACGGCGGCCATCGCCGGGAACACCAACACCACACCCGTCGCGGTGACCGGTACTAACTTTGTCGCCGGATCAACCGTGCTGGTAGGCACGAGCGCACGTGCGACCGCCTACGTCAGCGCCACACAATTGACGACGGCACTTACCGTGGCGGACGTCGCGGCTGCTGGCAAGCTGAGCCTTTCCGTCGTGAACCCCGCGCCTGGTGGTGGCACATCGAACATCGGGACCATCACAGTGACCGCACCCACGCTTACGCCAGTGCTGAGCTCTCTTTCACCCAGCAGCTTCGTCGTGGGATCAGGCCCGAGTTACATGCTCGTCTACGGTACAAACCTGAACTTGAATTGTCAGATCCTGTGGAACAGCACGCCTCTCAGCTTCTCGCTCTCCAGTGGATCAACGTACGTGAATGGTACGTACGTTTTCTCCACCTATGCCAGCGCCACGATACCCGCCAGCCTGCTGGCCACGACTGGTACTGCGTCTATCACAGCGAACTGCCCCACCGCTCTTGTACCAGTCAGCAATGTGCTCAGTGTCTCCATCGTCAATCCACCAGTTCCGACACTCACAACCATCTATCCCGCTTCTGGCGCGATTAACACCTCCATTCCGGTTACCTTCACGGGCAGCGGCTTTACCGGCAAGACGACCATCTCTTACAACGGTGCTGCGCTGCCGACAACCTTCGTCTCATCGACTTCACTTACCGCGACGCTGCCGGCCAGCATGAACCTGCTGCCAGGAAACGGTTCGTTCACCGCCGTAACGCCCGCCCCTGGCGGCGGAACCAGCGCGGTGGTCCCCTTCACGGCTTACGTCAGCATTGTGAACAACGACATGATCTTTAACCCGGTGAATGGCCTGTACTATGCTTCGGTCCCAAGCTCAGCGGGCCAGCCTTACGGCAATACGGTCGTCTCCATCGATCCCGCAACCGGCGCCATTGGAACGCCGATTTCCGTGGGCAGTGAACCGAATCGCCTTGCTGTCACGTCTGATGGCAAATACCTGTGGGTCGGCCTCGATGGTGCCAACGCGGTGCGCAAGGTCGACCTGACCGCAGGTAAAGCAGGCTTGCAGTTCACCATCCCGCAGGCACAACTCAATTCCGTGGGTGGTTCCAACGCCTATGCGCTCGCTGCATTGCCGGGCGCAACGGATTCTGTCATCGTGTCTTCCGCTGACTTTCCAAACTACTTCGCCATTTACGACAGCGGCGTGGTCCGAGGCTCGCCCATCAGCGGTTACTACACGCAGCCATACGCGATCGCTGCAGACGGCTCGAAGAACGAGGTCTACGCGAGTGGCTCGAATGGTTACCAGACGTTTACCTACAGCGCCTCGGGCCTTACGCTAAAGACAAATACCACCAGCGGCATTTCGGTGCAGTCGGGCGGTGATATGCAGGTTACCGGTGGCAAGGTCTATCCCAGCAATGGCAAGGTCTATGATGCAGAGTCCGGTGCTCTGCAGGGAACGCTGTACACGATGGGATCCACCATCGCGAGTGGCAGCACCTACGCCGACACCTCACTGAACAAGATCTTTGTTGTAGATAGTTCAACGAACTACTACTACGGGCAGAACCAGGTCCAGATCTTCAGCGCGTCAGACTACACAAGCGGGTCCGCCGTCTCGTTCAATTTAGACCCGAACTCGCTGTCTACCCCTACCCGTCTCACTCGCTGGGGTAGCAACGGACTTGCCTTCCGCACGGGAACAGCGCTTTACAGCTTCCGTTCGAATCTGATTAAGGACCTTTCCGGCGTCTCTGCTGACCTGGGAGTCGCCTTGACCTCCAGCGGGACAACGACGAGTGCTCCCGTCACCTTCGTGGCCACCGTCACCAACAGCGGCAGCGCAGCCGCCACCAACGTGACACTCGCCGGCTTCCTTCCATCGAATGGCGCGTTGACCAGCGTATCCACTTCCACTGGAAGCTGCTCTACGGTTGCCAATCTCACCTGTGATCTGGGATCGCTGTCCAACGGTGCGTCTGCAACGATCACGGTTTCGATACAGCCCGCCGTAGCGGGGAACCTCGTGTTCGCCACACAGGTCAGCGGCTCTGAAAACGATCCCACCAGCAGCAACAACAACGCGTCACTGACAGTAGCCGTAACGGGAGCGAACTACAATCCGCCACCAGTGCTGTCCTCCATCAGCCCGGCCGCGATCAAGGCCGGTTCTGCAGATACGACGTTAACGCTGAATGGTACCGGCTTCGTGAGTGGGACTACCGTCCAACTTGGAAGCACAACGCTTATCGCCTCGCTGGTAAGCAGCACGCAGATGACCGCCACCGTCCCTGCCGCAAACCTCGCGGCCATGGGCTGGTCTCCCGTGACTATGTCGAACAGTTCGCCCGGGGGCGGCAGTTCTGCCGCGATCCCACTGACTGTGTTCAACGTGGTTACGGCCGGCCTCAACCACATCGCATATGAGCCGTTCAGCCGGAAGATCTACACCAGCGTCGGCTCCGGGTCATCGAACCTTACCGGCAATTCCATCGCTCAGCTCACACCGGAGACAGGCACCTTCAACACGCCGGTCAGCATCGGCAGTCAGCCCACACGCTTCGGCTTCACAAGCGATGGTAACTACCTGTACGCAACACTCAGCGGAGCTAATTCGATTGCGCGCTTCAATCTCGCCACTAATACGACAGAGTTTACCTTCAGCCCGACTCTGCCGACCAACTACTACTCCGCCAATCCCGGGCTTGTTGACGTGGCGGCGCAGCCGGGTTCTGACACCGTGCTCGCGGTGAATTACGGATATTATTCCGGCATCGGCCTGGTCGATGTAAATACAACCAATAAGACCGGAACGCTGCGAGGAACTACAACAAGCAGTTATTACTCGACAGCTGCGAGCAGCATGCAGTTTGCCGACCCCAACACGCTCTTCATCTACGATGGGTCACTCGAAAAGTACCCGGTCCCAGCGGCCGGCCTGGCGTACAACACCACGCACACGGGAACTTATCTCCAGAACTTCAGTACATTCACACTTTCCGGAAAATATGCCTTTTCAGATCTTGGGGGCTTCGCGGATGTGTCTGGAAGTGCGCCTGTACAGGTGGGCTACTTCCGGCCTCTGGCGAGCTTTTACACGTCCGGTCAGAAGGTTGCCGCAGACGCCGACCTGGGTCGCGCCTTCTTCGCCAGCGCCACGTCGAACTCAAGTTTTAACCCTGACGGCATCGTGGTGTATGACCAGACAACACAACTTCCAGTACTCACCCTGCCATTGAATATTGGCACGATCGAAGGCACCGGCACCTACAGCGTTGTCGACCTGATCCGCTGGGAACAGGACGGACTGGCTCTGCTTACCAGCACCGGGCACGTCTACCTTCTACGCGGCGCGGCGGTCGTACCGCAGTTGTTAAACACTAATAGCGTAGCGACGATCACCGCCGTGTCATCCACATCCACAACACACGGAGCAGGTAATACGCTGCTAACACTTACCGGCAGTAACTTCGTGCCCGGCGTGGCGATCCAGTGGAACGGCAGCTATCGCACCACAACCATCGTTGATGCAACTCACGTGACGGTTGCTATTCCGGCCGCCGACCTCGCCAATGCCGGTACCGCCACCCTGACTGCGGTCAACCCAGGCGCAAGCGCCTCATCGGGCTTGACCTTCACGATCAACTAGCCCGCGTACAGAGACCCGGCCGTTGCGAAAGCTCTTCAGTCAGATCGCAACGGCCTCTCACCTTACAGTGGTTTACGGGGTAACAGCCGGCTCTCGCAGCGAACTCACGGCATGACTGTAATTCGCAGCGGCGCGTCCCGCGATGGAATGCTCACTGTCAGGCCTCGGAGGCGGACGGACATCTCGTCGCCCTCGCGAGTGACAGCAGCCTTCTGTTCTCCGCTTGTGATGACGGTGGCTATGATGGCTCCGTTCACTGCATCTAGCGTTTCGAAGTCGAACATCTGGGGATGCTCGATCGGGCCATGCGATGCGAGGTCGTAGGCAGTAAGGGGAAGCGGAGCTTCACTTTGTTTCTTCCCGAACGGCACGGTAGAGAAGGCCTCGACACGGAGCGTCTGGCCATTGTGCTGCATGATGAATGCTTTCTCGGGCGAGGCGCCGGCCAATGCTTGCTCCGGGTGCCAGCGCTGCGCGAAATGGTGCGGGACATTCGAGCGCACCCGGTCAATCACAAGCAGCGGACCGTGCGGCACGAAGACGAGCGTGCGCGTGTAGCGCTGCAAGAGGCC
>CAZZVI010000157.1:0-2416 GCA_964657335.1 uncultured Terriglobus sp. | reverse complement strand
CCGTCTTTTCCGTAGCTCGCGTACGTGAGATATCGTTCGCTGTTTGCGAAGCTCTCATCGAGCGAGATGCCGAGCTGACGTTTTGCAGCCTCCGTTACGAGTGAGGTCATCTCGAAGTCAAAGCGATGGTACGTGACGCCTTCGCCGTAGCTGCCGTCGCTGGTGTAGGCGGCTCGCACGTGATCCCGGTCTCTTTCAAATAGGCCCAACGCATAACCCGCGGCATCGGGTTGGCGGCTTTGCAGTGCGGCAAGGAGCGCACCGCCGACGGTGTTGCCGATCCAGTTGCTGAAGTTGAACTGCAGCCGATCCTCTGAGACATACTCCGTGTGGATAGGGACAACGACAAGGCGCATAAGCGACTGGTCCAGTGCGGATCGTGTCTCCGCATCCAGTTCATCGCCGAGGAACAGCTCCGCGACTACAACGTATTTCGCCGCGATGCCGACCGGGTAGTAGCTGTGATAGCCGTGCGCGGGAAACCATGGGTGCGTCCACGCGGGCCAAGCGGCAACGCCCTTGAGCAGGCGTTGTGCTTCGACGAGCGACTGCGGGTCGCCGCTCGAGCGATAGTCGATGGCATCCAGCATGGCCAGCTCAGGCGATTGCAGCAGCGCGTCGAAGTACGACGGCAGGCCCGCAAGCAGCCAGTGCCGATCCATCTGCGCGATGTTGTTCCCGGACTCCACGCGTGCAAGCGCGCGCAGTTGGTCACGCCGCGTGCGCACCGATGCAAGCAGAGCCTGCGAACTCTTTGGCGGCGAATCGAAGAGCAGCGGAGACGGTCGCGATGGAGCAAGCAGCAGACGCATCTTCGTCTCCGCGACTCGCGTTGCAATCTGCAGCGTCCACACGCCGGTGACTTCGGAAGGTGCGAAGCGATGCTCCACTTCGACTCCTCGTCCCATCGCGCGCTGTGTGCCGTCAGGCGCGATCAGCGTCCACGTCGCCTGTGCGGCATCGCTCGCCTCCGCGACCGCATGGAGTGTCTCGCCCGGATGCATCGCCCTCCGCATGTAAAGGAGGTGACGTGTTGCATCGGCGAGCGTCTCAGGCTCTTTCAACGGCAGCATCGCTACATCAAGGCCGCGGAACTGGACATCGCGGAGTTCGACTCGTTCGTTGCGGCCGCTCACTGCGTGCGGAAAGTCAGCCGCGATGGCGATGGCAGTGACGGCATCCTGCGACGAGGCGGGATGCAGCCGGATCGTCTGCCAGCCTGCGCCCCGTATCGTTGCAGGAAGTCGTTCTTCCCGCCGGCCGTGAAAGAGCGAGGCGGTCACGTGCGTGGGCCCGGTAGCCCACGGCAGGCGAATGGAGAAGGTCAGAAACGAGGAACGTCCGGGTACCAGACTGACGCGCCGGATGAAGCCGAGCTGAAAGTCGCCGCTGCGAGTAGGTGCCGTTTCCCGCACCAGCGCGCTGATGCCAACGCGCGTCTCTGGCTGCAGGGTTGGTTCGTAGCCCGTCTCCTGTGTGATGGGAAAGCTTTCCCAGCCGTCACGCGAGCCGCTGGACGGGTCGGCGCCCGGGTCTGGCTGGAAGTGGCTCCCATAGGTATGCGGAGTAAGCCGAGGCTGCGCGGAGAGCGCGAGAGCGTGACAGCATGCGGCGAAGGCCAGCACCACTGCCGCGCGCTTCATCCCTGCACGACCCGGTTGCGCAGCGCTCCAATTCCGCTCACTGCGCATTCGATCACGTCACCTGCCTGCAGCAGGCGGCCCCGCGCCATGCCAACGCCCTCCGGTGTGCCCATGCAGATCACGTCCCCGGGCTGCAGCGTGAGCACCCGGGAGATGTAGACGATTGCCTCGGCGACAGAATGAATCATGGCGGAGATGGGAGCATCCTGCACGGTCTCGCCATTCAGCCTTGCGGACACCGAAGGATTTTCGCGCAGTTCGTCCGCAGTCACCGCGAACGGACCCATGGGCAATGAGCCGTCGAACCACTTCCCGACAAGCCAGTCGTAGAAGTCATCGTTGGATCGCTTGCGGCGGCCTTCCATGCCGTCGTTGAGCTTGCGCTCGGAGACGTCGTTCACGACGGTGTATCCCCATACCGCATCCATCGCGTCTTCGAGCTTCGCATGCTTGACGGTGGCTCCGATGATGACGGCGAGCTCAGCCTCGTAATCGAGGCTGCGATTGTTCCCGGTCAGCGGAATGTCATCGTAAGGTCCGTTGATGGCCGTCGCAGGCTTGATGAAAAACTGCGGCGTCAGCAAGCCCTCCGGCACAGGCGCAAAGCCGGACTCGACGACATGGGCGCGGAAGTTGCCGGCGAGCAGGAGCAGCTTCGAGGGAGAGGGAATGGGGGCCTGCCATACCGCATCCGGCATAATCGGCGCGTTGCCGAGCTCGAGAGCCTCGCGCAACAGCGGTTCGCATGTATCCCATTCCTCAATCGCCGCGCG
>CAZZVI010000156.1:519-8072 GCA_964657335.1 uncultured Terriglobus sp. | reverse complement strand
CTGAACGCAATCGCAACACGAACGCAATCCAGGGAGAGCAGCATGGCAACCAAGGCAAGCACGAAGGAGACGGCAGCAAAGAAGACATCTGCTAAGAAGAGTGCAGCGAAGAAAACCGCAGCGAAGAAGTCTGCTGCAAAGAAAAGCACCACGCGGAAGTACTCACCAGCAGCCGGCGAACAGGTCGGCCGCGAGCTGCACGAGATGCATCAGGGCAAGCTGAAGATCGGCAAGAGCAACAAGAAGGTGACGAACCCGAAGCAGGCAATTGCCATTGCGTTGTCCGAGGCGCGCCGCGCCGGCAAGAAGGTGCCACCGAACCCGAACGATCCGAAGAAGTAGCTGATCGGCGCACTTCGGGCGCGTGTGCGTCGTGAAGTTCGGAGGGGCATGACTTCAGCCGTGCCCCTCCGGACATCGGAACGGTTCAGCTCTTTGTGGTAGTTGTTGAGCTTGACGCCGGTGTGCTCGAGGAAGTGCTGGCAGCGCTGCTTGAGGACGATGAGTCGGACGATGCGCTACTCGACTTAGCCGATGCGCTATCGCCCGATCCGCTGCTCGATCCGCTGTCGCTTTTCGCACCGCTCTCGCCAGTCGCTGCGCTACCTTCGGACGTGCCGGTCTTCGCACTGCTCTTGGAGCCGTAACCGTCCGCGAACCATCCGCCGCCCTTGAACTGCACGGCAGGCGCGGAGATCAGCTGCTCCAGTGTTCCTGAGCAATAGGGGCAAACCGTCAGCGGAGCGTCGGAGAACTTCTGCCGCTTCTCCAGCTTTCGTCCGCAGGTCTTGCATTGATATTCGTAGATGGGCATTGTGCTCTCCTCTCGCTGAGTTGGTTTACGGCAGTTCGATGACGCGGACGCTGGCGATCGCATCCACTTTGCGCAGTGCGCTGACCACGTCGTTCACCCTGGTGGTGTGCGCTTCAATCTGCACCACTGCCAGCGCCTGGCCCTGCGGCACGCGCTGTGAGCGCACGCTGCGGCCCAGCGCGAAGTTGGCGATGTTCACGCCGTGCTCGCCAAGCACCGTGCCGATGCGGCCGATCACGCCGGGCACATCGTGGTTGCGGATCGCGAGCAGTGTTCCCGTGAGGGGAGCCTCGATGTCGATGCCGTCAAGCGACAGCAGGCGAGGCGCGTTGCCATGCAGCACCGTCGCGCTGCCGCTTGCGTCGCCGTCCGCGGAGTGCAGCACGACCTTCAGCACCGATCCCGCGCCGCCGCTGGCAAACTCCTTCTTATCCTCCTGCACGCGCAGGCCGCGCTCGGCGGCGATGGCCGATGCGTTGATGTGGTTCACGCTTTCGGAGTCGCTGAGCACGCCCGCAAGCACAGCGTTGCGGATCAGGTCGGTCTTGCCGGTTGCCAGCCGACCGCTGTAGGCGATCTCCAGGTTCTCCAGATTGCCCGGCGTCGCGTGTGCCAGGAAGCGGCCGAACCGCTCGGCCAGGTCGACGAACGGCGCGACCTCGACATACTCTTCGCGCGACAGCGACGGCACGTTGACCGCGTTCTGCACCACGCCAAGCTTCAGGTATGCGCTGACCTGCTGCGCCAGCTGGATGCCGATGGCTTCCTGCGCTTCGTCCGTCGAACCGCCGAGATGCGGCGTGAGGACGACGTTCTCCAGGCCGAAGTAGGCGGAGTCTTTGAGCGGCTCGACGCGGAAGACGTCGAGCGCCGCTCCGCCTACTTTGCCGCTCTTCAGGCCTTCGACCAACGCCTCATCCACGATCAGCTCGCCGCGCGCACAGTTCACAATGCGGATGCCGCGTTTCATGATGGCGATGGAATGCGCGTTCACCAGGCCTTCCGTCTGCGGCGTCAGACCAACGTGCAGCGTCAGGTAGTCGGATTGCTTGAAGATGTCGTCGATGGCGACGAGCGTCACGCCGTTCTCGCGCGCGATCACCGGAGCGACGAAGGGGTCGTAACCGATCAGGTCCATGCCGAAGCTGCGGGCGCGCCGCGCGACCTCAAGGCCGATGCGGCCGAGCCCGACGATGCCGAGCGTCTTGCCGCGCAGCTCCGTGCCTTGGAGGCTCTTCTTCTCCCACTTGCCGTTGTGCAACGCGGTGGTTGCCTTTGGGATCTGCCGCGCCATCGTGATCATCAGGCCAAGCGTCAGCTCGGCGACCGCGACGGCGTTTGCGCCGGGTGTGTTCATCACCACGATGCCGCGCTTCGTCGCCGCTTCTGCGTCGATGTTGTCCACGCCAACGCCCGCACGGCCGATCACCCGCAGCTTCGGCGCGTGCTCCAGCAGGGCAGCGGTCACCTGAACCGCGGAGCGGACGACCAGCGCATCGGCATCGGCCAGCTCGGCCTCAAGGTTCGTGATCTTGTCGGCTGTGACGACCTGCCACGAAGGCTCCTGCTGAAACACGGCGAGCGTTGCGGGCGAAACCTTCTCGGCGAGAACAATTTTCATTTGGATAACTGATTCCTCTGGGCTGAGGCGGGGGGTACCCCCTGTTCCTCGAAATGTGCAATTTCCTCTTAGGAAAAGACTTAGCCGAGTGGTCCAGCTAAATTCCTCATAGAGAACGGGTTACAGGCATAATCCTGTTTCTAAAGAACTTAGCAGCACGCGGCGAGCCGCGCGAAGTCCAAAATCCTGCCTATATCTACTGTACCAAGTTCAGCGGTAATTCCATGCCAACTATAAGTGCCTGTACTTTGTTGAAGTTAAGGGCTAAGGGGGCTTGACAAGAAAATCCGGCGGCTTCCGAAGATAGTCTTTGGCCTATGCACCGGCTCCCGCGACGATCGTTCACCTGCCTTTTGCTGTTTGCCGTTACCGTGCCGGTTGGCATCGCGGTTCGGTTTGCACCGCTGCATCTTTCGCCGTTTCTGTACAAGTATCTCGGGTCTGCGTTATGGGCCGTGGCGCTGTACTGGTTCGTGGGCATGTTGCTGCCGCGCCTCGGCGTGCCGAGTCTCTGTTTTGTTTCCTCGGTGGTTGCCGTATTGGTGGAGTTCTCGCGGCGTGTGCCGGAGCGTCATGTCGATGCGTTTCGCCTGACGCTGGCCGGCCGGCTGCTGCTGGGCCGGTATTTCGCCTGGAAGAACATCCTTGCGTACCTGGTTGGGATTGCGTTGGCGGCTCTTGTAGATACGGTTGCTGGGTGGAGTGGCGATCGCGAGGATCACCAGGGTGCCCTCACATCTCGCTTCTGAGATGTGGGTGATGTGGGTTCCGCCAATCCCATGTCTCAAACGCGAGACATGGGGCACCCAGCCGCAGGGTCTAACCCGCTTCCTCATCCACGATTGCATCACCTCGGCGGCTGAAGCCGCGTGTGGTTGGGGGAGCGCGTTGTCTACCTCGGCGGCTAAAGCCGCATGTGGAACGGAACGCGGTGGGTATCTCTGCGTCTACCTCGGCGGCTAAAGCCGCGTGAGATCAGACATCGCCCGAAGTGTCAGTTTGGCGAGGGCTCCTGGATGCTGTCGACCACGAGGACTTCGATGGTTCCGCGGGAGAGCTGAAATCTCAGGCCGAGTTGCTCCTGCACGGCGGGGAAGAAGGATTGTCCCGGACCCTCGGAGCCTTCGCGTGACCACTGCAGATCGCACTCATACGGGCCGTCGAGACCGGTGTCGTCGAGGACGGGCTTTCCTCCGAGTTCCGGTTGATGACTTAAGGACGTAACGATGAGCCAGAAGGGCCATCCCTTCGTATGCATGTGCATGTTCTGCTGGATTCGCCGCATCTCGGCGGGCGAGGGTGGCTGCCAGCCAGGCGGTGGCGGCGGTGGAGCGGGCGCGCTGGACCAGCGGAAGCGTGGACGCGTCGGATCGGCAATGGCCGGCGGAGATGCGGAGTCTGCGGGACACTTGAAGCCACCCCTGGCAATCCCCAACCGGTAGACCGGCAGTTCCCGCGTCGAGAAGTGGTAGACGAGATGAAATCGTTCACCCAGCAGGGACTGCACCATCAGGCGCATTCCCTCTTCACGATCCGTCCGGCTCATGGCGCGGAAGGCGGCAATCTGCTCGTCGTCCAGCTTGCCCGTAATGTCGAACCGCTTGTCCGAAACCCATGACGGCGGCTTCATCATCTCCCCGTCGTAGCCGATGCCGAACGCGTACGCCATGACCTCTTTGATGGTTGCGCGCCTGGCATGAAACGTGTCCTCGTTGGAGCCGATGTCCGAGCCCTCCTCGCCGGGCTTGCTGGGCGCGACGCTGACCACCGCGAAGTTCGGCATCGGCACGACCGGATGAAACAAGATGGATTGTGCCGCGTGCTGGCTGTCCTGCGACGCCACCTGCGCCGCGAGGGGCAGCGGCAGCAACAATGCGGCGATCCAGAAGCAGGTCGTGCGTGCGGAAGGCATGGATACTCCGTTCGGCGTGGCTTAACTTTGCCGCAACTATATCGGAATGCGACTACTTCGGGCAAGAAAGATCGCAAATTCTAGGTCGACTTTGTCTTCGGATTCCGATACAGTCAAGTTCCGGTCATGGCGATACACGAGAACAATCCCTTACCGCCGGCAACGCTGCATGTGCTGCTGGCGCTGGCTGCGCAGGATCTGCACGGGTACGGCATCCTGCTGGAAATCAGCCGGATCTCCGGTGGCGAGTACCGGGTTGGTCCGGGAACGCTCTACGACAACCTGAAGAAGCTGCTGAACCTGGGCTGGGTCGAGGATTACGAGGGCCCGGTTGGGGCAGGCGAGGAGCAGAGGCGCATGTATCACCTGACAGACGCCGGGCGTACCGTACTGGCCACGGACGTCCGAAAGATGAAGCGGGTGGTACGCGTCGCAAAGGAGCGGTTGGGTGCGGAAGGCGGCCGCGCGTGACCAGCGGGCGCCTCCAGCGGCGGGTGTACCGAGCGATCCTGCGGCTCTATCCCGCTGCCTTTCGCGAGCGCTTCTCCAGCGAGATGCTTTGGATCTTCGATGAAACCGTCGGTGAAGTCGGCATGCCGCGGCTGCTTTTGGATGCGCTCTGCTCTGTTTGGAAGCAGCGGATAGTCGAGGAAGCGGCGCCGCAGCCGGCGTTTGGCCTCTTTCAGGCGCTGCCGGCAAGTTCCTTGAGTCTGGCGAGACTCACGCAGGCGGCGGTGCTGGCCTCGGTTGCGGTGCTGGGATTCTTTGCGTTGCTTCGGCAATCCGTTCCCCTGCCGCAGCCGCCGAGGACGTTTGCGGTGCGGCGGTCTGTTGTCGATGTTTGCGGAGAGTACAGGGTGCAGCACCACCGTCGTGCGCCGCAGGCGCTCCGGGCCGGCGCAGCCGGTTCTCTGACTGACACACCCCAACGGTGAGGGGAGCGACCGTGACACACGCCGTCTCCCTCTTCGAATGCGTAGAATGAAGAGGTCTACCGGGCGGTTCGCCGGCACGTCCAACGAGACAGGCGCGAGCACCTCCGGCGCGTTTTTCTCGACCAGTTTCTATTCAGGTACGCATGACCAGATGGAACTCGCTGTATCGCGCCGGTGGCTTTGCCGGCACGCTTCTTCTCGCGGTTGCGGCAGTGCACGCGCAGCAGCCGGCCGCGCCCAAGCCCCTGCCGACGCCTCGCTACCAGAGTCCCGGTGTCGCGCCGGTGCAGGCGCCTGTGCCGCAGTACAATTTGCCGCCCACGCCCGCTATCACGCCGAATGCGACGGTGGTCGAGGACGTGATCGTTCGCGTGAACGACGGCATCATCTCGCGGTCTGACCTGGAGCGTTCGCAGGAGCAGCTGCGGCAGGAACTGGCGCAGAACCAGAACGCTGGCGATCCTGCCGAGCGCCAGAAGAATCTGCTGCGCGACCTCATCGACCAGCAGCTGCTGCTGTCGAAGGGCAAGGAACTCGGCATCAACCCCGACGCCGAGGTGGTGCGCCGCCTGGACGAGATTCGCAAGCAGAACAACTTTGCGACGCTGGATGACCTGGAGAAGGCGGCGCGGTCACAGGGCGTTTCGTTTGAAGACTTCAAGGCGAATATTCGCAACAGCATCATCACGGGCAACGTGGTGCGGGACGAGGTGGGCCGCACCATCCGCATGTCCACGGCAGACCAGCGCAAGTATTATGACGACCGCAAGGCCGAGTTCGAGCAGCCGGAGCAGGTGCGCTTGTCCGAGATCCTGGTGCCCACTGCGGCGAATGCCGATGACGCGGCCATCGCCATCGCGCAGAAGAAGGCGCAGGACCTGTACGCGAAGCTGAAGGGCGGGGCGGATTTCGCGACTGTGGCAAAGGAATCGTCCGGCGGACCGACGGCAGCGCAGGGCGGCGACCTGGGGCTGTTCCAACATGGCAAGCTAGCTCCCGTGTTGGAGCAGAAGACGTTTGCGTTGCCCGTGGGTGGCTACACGGAACCCACGCGCACGCGGCAGGGCTTCGTCATTCTGAAGGCAGTCGAGCACCAGCAGGCGGGCGTGCCGCCGTTTGAGCAGGTGCAGGGCGAGGTGCAGAACGCGATGTACCAGGACGCGATTCAGCCGGCGTTACGCGCCTACCTGACGCGCCTGCGCGAAGAGGCTTACATCGACCTGCGCCCCGGCTTTGTGGACAGCGGCGCCAGCCCGAAGGAGACCAAGCCGGTGTTTGCGGCCTACGTCCCGCCCACACCGAAGAAGAAGGTGGTGGAGAAGAAGCAGCGCATGGATGCCGCCGTCGCTCAGGCTCGTCTTGCGCAGGCCAAGAGCACGAACGCGGCAGCCGCGGTACCCGCCGTGCAGACGCTGGACAAGCATGGCAAGCCGAAGAAGGCGAAGAGGGAAAAGGTGCGCTTGGGCCAGGCTCCGCGCACCGCTCTGCCGGATACGCCGGGGTCAGCCGATGCCGATGTGGCGGCCTCCGCGCTGCCGGCTGCGTCCACCGCGGCAGCCGCTCCGGGAGCGGTGATCAGCCCGGTGGACAGCACCAGCAATACGGTCGCGGCGAACGCGCCTGCCGATGCCGATCCGCTCGCACCAAAGGCCGCGCCGCGCACCAAGACGCGCTTCTCCTCCCGTGAGCCCGAGGTAAAGCAGAAGAAGATTGAGACGAAGCAGGCGAAGGTGATCGAGAAGGCAAACGCGACACCGCTTGCAGCCTCAGCCGACGAGAAGCAGACTAAGACGGTGCAGGCCGGCGCTCTCGGCCTGAACGGCAGCGATGCGAAAAAGAAGAAGGCAAAGCGCAAGAAGGGCGATCCCAAGGAACGCCTGCAGGAGAAGCCGGAAGAGGCGAAGGCTCCATTGGACGACAACGGCCTGCCCGATCGTCTGCACCAGCTGAACGCGCCGGCGAAGCCGGACGACCCTGCAGCCACCGCTGCCCAGGGCACGTCGACCAAGCCGGGAAGCAGCGACGCCACCACGCTCGCTCCGGTGACACAGCCCGCGCCTGGCAGCACCATTCCGAGCCAGACGCCGCCGACGAATGGAGCAGCCTCGCCGACGAGCAATCAGCCGGTGCCGCTGACGGGCAATGCTCCGCGATAAGGTACGTTTTATTGCAGTGAAAGGGCGCGGCTTTTTGCCGCGCCCTTTGTGTCTGGTGAAAGCCCTTACTCCATCTCAACAGACCCGTCATCCCGTAGCGAAGCGGAGGGATGGC
>CAZZVI010000156.1:0-509 GCA_964657335.1 uncultured Terriglobus sp. | reverse complement strand
CCCCCTTCTCGTTGGGCCTTTCTTCCACCAGACCTGTCATCCCTTCGCTTCGCTATGGGATGGCAGGGTTCAAGGTGAAAAGGATGGGAAGGTGACAGTGGCCGATGAAGCATTGCTTTCCTCATCCCAGCGCATTGCCCACAGTATCCTGACACCATGAAGGACTTTTACATCGCCGATGCAGCGCAGCATGAGAACGACGTCATCACTTCGTTCTTTCTGCTGTCTCAGATTTCGGCGCGCGATAAGAAGGGTGGCGGCGGACAGTATCTTGCGCTGACGCTGACCGACAAGACCGGCAGCCTGGAAGCGCGCATGTGGGAGGAGTTTGCCAAGGCGCTCTCATCGTGCACGCAGGGCTGCTACGTCAAGGCGCAGGGTCGCATTGAGCGCTACAACGGACGCTTTCAGATCAGCCTGGCGCAGATGCGTTCAGCGACCGAAGCGGAGATCGACATTACCGACTTTCAGCCGGCCACGAAGTATGACGTGGATGCGTTGTGGTCCGA
>CAZZVI010000155.1:6293-8084 GCA_964657335.1 uncultured Terriglobus sp. | reverse complement strand
GCGACACTGATGGCCGATGGTGCAGCCTTTCAGGACGCCGTTGGGAGGTCCTCCGCTTGTCCTACGCTCGAAGTGGGATGCCATATTGTTCTGGTGGACGGGACTGCATGCGCTCCCGCTGGGGCGGTTCCGACACTCGCCGGGCGGGACGGCACATTGCGCAGTTCGCTGGTGCGCTTTATCGCTGATCTCCAGCGCGGCCGCATTGCTGAAGCGGAGATTGAAGCGGAAGCCGTCGCCCAGATCACCCGCCTGCAGGCAGCCGGCCTGACGGTCTCGCATGTCGACACGCACAAGCACACACACCTGTTCCCTCGGGTGGCACGTCCGCTGCTGCGGGCCGCCATGCGGTGCGGTGTACGCGCCATCCGCAATCCTTTCGAGCAGGCCTGGTCGGCCAGCCTGACGCGCGGCCCACTCCTACGCAAGCTGGAGGTGAACGCCCTTCGAGCCTTTCAGCAGAGGTTCGAGCAACTGCGGCGAGCTTCGGGGCTGGCGAGCACCGATGGATCCATCGGCGTCTCTGCAACGGGCCATCTGGATGGGGAGAACCTGCGCAGGCTGCTGGACGCGGCACCCGCGGGCACGTGGGAGCTGGTCTGCCATCCCGGTTACAACGATGCCGATCTGGATGCGGTGCAGACCCGCCTGCGAGGGACGCGGGACGTGGAGCGGGAAGCGCTGATGGCGATAATTCCGGAGGCGGTTCGCGCCGGACGGATCGAGTTGCTTCGCTTTAGCGATCTGTAGAGAGCGCCGGGGCGTCGGGACAGGTACGCTGTAGAGGTCAACTTCATTCCTAGATTTCAGGAGACCTCGCATGAGACCTCGTTCCAAGGCTGTCTCAGCCGGCATCTGCATGGTGCTGTCATTGCCGCTGGGCCGGCTGGCAGAACAACCCGTCTTCGCGCAGACATCCGCGCCGGCGTACGATTCCCGCCTGACCTTCGCTCCGCTCACGCTGCCCGATCCTGTGAACGCCTACCGCAGCAGCAATGGCGCGCCCGGGCCGTCGTACTGGCAGAACGAGGCCAGCTACGAGATGCACGCCGAGCTGCACACCGACACGAAGCAGCTCGGGAACGACGAGATCATCACCTATACCAACAACAGCCCTGACCTGCTGCCGAGCTTGTGGGTGCAGGTGGAACAGAACATCTACCGCAAGGACTCGCGCTCGCGGCTGGCGAGTGGCGGCGCACGCCGCAGCCGGCGCCCCGATGCCGAAGGCGCAGCTCCAGCGGTGACCACGACCGACGGCATCGTCTTCGAGTCCGTCACCCTTGAGAGCGGTAAGCAGACAGCGAAGGCCGACTACATCATCGACGACACGCGCATGCAGATTCGCCTTGCCGAGCCGATGAAGCCGCACAGCCAGCTGAAGATTCACATGAAGTACCACTACACGATCCCTGGCGTGTGGGGCGGACGCACCTCCTGGGGCATGTCGAAGCAGGGAGAGATCTACGACATGGCGCAGTGGTACCCGCGCATGTGCGTGTATGACGACCTGCGCGGGTGGGACACGCTGCCCTACATCGGCAGCGAGTTTTACCTGGAGTATGGCCACTTCGACTACTACGTGACGGTGCCGTCGAACATGATCGTTGCCGGCTCAGGCGAGCTGGTGAATCCGAAGGACGTGCTGACGAAGACGGAGATCGACCGGCTCGAACAGGCGCGCAAGAGCGACGCGACCGTCTACATTCGCAAGCCCGAAGAGGTGATGGATCCGGGGTCGCGGCCGAAGGTTGGCGGCACGCTGACGTGGCACTTCCACATGGACCACAC
>CAZZVI010000155.1:0-6193 GCA_964657335.1 uncultured Terriglobus sp. | reverse complement strand
GGTCGCGGCCGAAGGTTGGCGGCACGCTGACGTGGCACTTCCACATGGACCACACGCGTGACGTCGTCTGGTCGGCCTCGCCGGTCTTCGTGTGGGATGCGGCTCGCATGAACCTGCCGGAGGGCAAGACTTCGCTCGCCATGAGCGTGTATCCGCCAGAGAGCGTCGGTCCCAACAAGTGGGACAAGTCGACGGAATACGTAAAGAACTCCATCGAGAACTTTTCGAAGCATTGGTATCCGTACGAGTGGCCCGCGGCAGTCTCGGTCGCCGGCTTCTCCACCGGCATGGAGTATCCCGGCGTGGTCTTCGACGGCATCGATGACAAGGATGCGTTTCTGTTCTGGGTGACGGCGCACGAGATCGGTCACGACTGGTTCCCCATGATCGTGGGATCGAATGAACGTCGCCACGCGTTCATGGATGAGGGCTTCAATACGTTCATCGATATTGAAGAATCGGACCTGTACGCCAACGGCAAGTACGGCCCCAAGCGCGATTCGGAATACTCTGCCGGTGGAGAGCCACCTGACACGATCCTGAAGCTGCTCGATAACCCAGCAGCGCCAACAGTGATGGCTCTGGCCGACTCGTATACCAACGCGCTCGGTCATCCCGTCAGCTACTTCAAGGGCGCCTATGGCATGGTTCTGCTGCGCGAGCAGATCCTTGGACCGGAGCGGTTCGACTGGGCGTTTCGCAGGTACATCCGGAACTGGGCGTACAAGCATCCCTCGCCGTCCGACTTCTTTCGCGCCATGAGCAGCGAAGCCGGTGAGGACCTGAGCTGGTTCTGGAATGGTTGGTACCTGAACAACTGGAAGTACGACGTGTCCGTAGACAAGATCGAGGGCAATGCCGTCACCATCACCAACCATGGCCAGCTTGTGCTGCCTACGCCGGTGGAGTTCACGCTGCGCGACGGCACGAAGCAGCGCATCAAGCTGCCCGTGGAAACGTGGGAGAGCAAGGGCACGGTGGTTGTCAACGTGGAGGGCTCATCGCCGGTCGCGTCCGCCATCGTCGATCCCGATCACAAGCTGCCGGACGATAACCGCAGCAACAATACCAGGACACAGTGACGCGGACTCACACAAAAATCATCGGTCGCCGCAGCCTGGCGGCCGATGTTCTTTTACCTTGGAAGCAGAGGTTTCCGTTGAACATCCGCCCTGCCTGCTTCAGTGGTCTGCTTGCTTTTTCCGTTGCCGCGTGCGCACAGATGCCGGTGCTGCCCGCGACCCCGGCCGGCGGCACCTTTGTTGCAATCGCGCCGCGATCCAGCAAGGCCGTGCAACATGAAACGCTGCGGATGGAGGCGGACAAGCTGCTCTCGCATGATGCCAAGCTGGCTTTGCTGCGGCAGAAGGTGAAGTACGTGTTTGTCCTGTTCCAGGAGAATCGCTCGTTCGACTTCTACTTCGGCACCTACCCTGGCGCGGATGGTCTCTTCTCCAAAGCGCCGGAACAGACGCCAGGCTTCGTGCAACCCATCGTCAACGTCGATGGCAGCATCGGCACCATTAGCCCGTTTCGCATTCCCGCGACCGTCACCGACAGGAACGGCAAGGTCGTTCCGCTGTATCCACAGGACACGTCGTCGACGAACCACAGCCACATCACCAGCGTTCAGAAGTTGCATCTCGATGCGAACGACATTGCGGGTAACGATCGTTATGCCGTTGCCGAAGAAGGCGTCCTCCTGAACAAGGATGGCAAGCCGAACCATGCACCCACGCTGGCGCGGAAGCAGATGGGCGAGCTCGTGATGTCGCACGTGGATTGCGATACGGTCCCGTTCCTCTGGCAGTACGCGGACCGCTTCACGTTGTTTGACCACTTCATGGACACGATCATTGGTCCCTCCGGACCGAACGCACTCGCGATGATCGCCGGGCAGAGCGGGGCGACGCAATGGATGCTGCATCCCGAGCAGGCGGAGGAGCCGAACGGCAGCACCATGCCGATGACGAACAATCCGCACCCGATGTGGGACAAGCTGCTCGACTTCTCCGTCTCTGACAAGAAGCATGGCCGCTCCAAGGAGCCGGAAGACAACATGACGTACGCGACGTTGCCGCTGTCGTTCATGGGTGATGCCATCAAGACCACGACCGCGGCCGATCGCGACGGTGTACACGACCTGATGGATGTGCAGGACGACATCGAAAAGATCGCTGGCCACGGCGTCGCCGCGACGAACTGGGGCTGGTATCAGCAGGGCTATGGTCACGAGCCGAACGATCCGGGGGACAAGGCGCTGCACACCGGCTACGTCGCCCACCACAATGCGCCACAGTACTTCGGCTACATTGCCAACAACCCAACGGTCGCGGCGCACATGCACGGCATGCAGGACTTCTTCGACGATGTGAAGGCGCAGCGGCTACCATTGTCCGGGGTCTTCTACGTGCGTGGCGGCTATGGCAATATCCGCGGCCTGAAGCCTTCCGATCCGAACCCGCGACTCGCGGATGTTTACAGCGGCGACGACGATCATCCGGGCTATGCCGACACGGCGATCAGCGAGACCATGCTTGCGGAAGAGATCAACGCCATCGCTGCCAGCCCGTACTGGTCGCAGTCTGCCATCCTGATCGCGTATGACGAGAGTGACGGGCTCTACGACCATGTGCAGCCGCGCGTTCGCGCGCACGACGCGAAGGGTCTCGCGCTCGACCAAGGACCGCGCATTCCGTTCCTGCTGATCTCGCCTTACGCGGTCGCGCATGGCATCTCGCACGAACCGGCAGAGCACAGCTCCATCATCAAGATGGTCGATGAGATCTTCGGCCTGATCCCTCTCGCAGACCTGCCGGATGAAGAGAAGGCTCGGCAGATTGGAGTCGATAAGTACGGCCAGAAGGATCTCGGCCCAGCGGACGACAAGGTGGATGGTGTCGGCGATCTGCTGTCTGGCTTTGATGACCGCAGGCTCAGCGGTAAGAAGAAGCTGCTTGCTCCTAGCTATGCCACCATTGCGCCGGCGGACATGATGCACTTCCCGCATCGCGACGGCCAGGGCTGCCGCTCGCTCGGCATTACGCCGACGGATTTCAGCAAGCCGAACCCCATCCCGATGGACTTCAATCCGCGGCCCGACACGAGTCCGGGCATCCCCACTTCAGGCACATGGACGCCGTGAAGTGTGTTGCTTCGCTGGCGTTGGTGTTGTTCCCATTGGTTCACGGGCAGACGCAAACACCGGGAGAAACACTCGCCAAAGTGCGTGCTCGCGGCGCGCTGCTCTGCGGGATCGACCGCTCTGAGGCGGAGTATTCAAGCACCGATGAGCACGGCAACCGGGCTGCTTTTGACCGTGATCTATGCACCGCCGTTGCGGTCGCCGCGATCGGGTCGAACGCTCGCATCATCGTGACCTACTATGCCGACGACATCACCAGCATGCAGGCGCTCGCAGACGGCAAGGCGGACCTGATCGCTTCGCTATCCGCGACGGACAAGCCGACGAACGCCGAAGGACTACCACTGCCGATCGAGTACACGCAGCCCGTGCTGAACGATGCGACCGGCATCATGGTGCCGCGATCTTCGGGCATCACCACAGCCGCACAGCTCAGCGGCAAAAAGGTCTGCTACCTTACCGAAACTGCTACCGAGACGCATCTGCAGGCGTGGTTTGCCGAGCATCATCTCGATCTGCTGCCCTTCCCTTTTCAGGAAGAAGGCGAGATGGAAGCCGCCTACGTGACGGATAACTGCGTCGGCCTGGCCGGCGACCTGACACGGCTTGCGCAGACGCGCGCCAGCACGGGCCAGCGCGCAGACGACTACATCATGCTGCAGCAGACCTTCGGCGCAGACACGCTTGCGATGGCATACCGCAGCGACGATGCGGCGTGGGGCGAGGTGCTGTCGGCCACGCGCAACGCGCTGCTGGACGCGGAGCTAAGTGGCGTCACGAAAGCGAGTGCGGCCGCAGCATCAGCCACAGCGACGGGACAAGCGCATCAATGGCTTTTAGCGGCCAACTCACTCGGCGAGCGGCTCACACTTCGCACAGACTGGGCGGCACAAGTGATCGTAGCTGTAGGCAACTACGGCGAACTCTTCGAGCGGGATGCGGGTGCGAAGGCGCTGCTGCGGCTGGATGATGCGGACGTCCGTGTCGATCGCGCTGTCAGGCATGACACAATACACCCCGAATAGTTCCCGCTCTTGTTCACCTGTCATTTCGACCGGAGAAATGACGGCTCTATCGTCCTGCGCAGTGGAGACCTGCTGTGTTGCTGCTTCGAAACTCAGAGCAGCAGGTTTCTCCACTCCGCTTCGCTCCGGTCGAAATGACGGATTCGCACAACTCCTTCGCTTCGCTTCGGTCGAAATGACAGGTTCTAACAAGTCCTTAGCTTTCCTCCATTCGATGACAGAGCATCGATGCGACAACGTCTGACTACTTCGCAGTAATCTCCACATCACGATGCGAGATCGTGGGATCGGACACTGCATCTTTCGGCACGGCAATGGCTTCCACCGAGTATCTGCCCGCTGCTGCCGGGGCCTGCATCGTGAAGGTGTAGCTCTCCGCTCCTGCGGGCGCGAGGGTGAATGCACGCTCCTGCACCGCGGCCTCGTGGCCTGATGCGTCTTTGAAGATGAGTCGCAGCGTGCCTTCGCGCGTGCGGTCTTCATCGTTCACCATGGCGACCGTGTAGTCGCGTGAGCTTCGGGGAGCGAGGCTCGCCTGCCAGAAGTTGAGGTAGACGCCAAGCGGCTTCATGGCTTGCTGCATCGCGCGCTCAAAGTGCGGCTCAAGCTGCAGTGTCTTCACGTCGAGGAAGTGGTCTGAGGTAAAGCCTTTCGGATCGCTCGCGGTCAGGTACACGAAATGCAGGATGCCGGCGTAGTGGCGATACGCGCGCCAGAACTCTGTCTCGCCGCCGAGGAGATACGCGTCCAGCGCGACGCGGTTTTCCGTCGTGTTCTTCTTGCCCAGCAGCCGAGGATAGAGCTTGTCTGTCAGCAGCGTGGGGGTGCCGTCGCGGTTCAGCCATAGCCAGCCGTACTCGTTCAGGATGGAGGCGTGACCCGACTTGTACGTAGCGCCCGTGGGCTCCGGACCCATCATGGCTTCGAGATCGGTGATCTTGAAATCTGCCGCGGCAGGCACAGCATCATTCGCCAGCTTGTAAAAGAGGTACTGGTGATCTTCCACCGGATCGTCCGGTCCTGAGGGCGCGTTGTAGCTGTCTTCCCATGCGCGGTTTGAAAGATCGAAGCCGCGCACTGCTGGAATGATCCGTTCAGAAAAGCCGGGGAGCCACGACTCGTTCGTCGCGTCCCAGATGGCGACGCTCGGATGGTTCCAGTTGTCGCGCATCCACTCCTTGTACTCGGCGGTGATCTCGGCTTCGTCGTAGTCCGGCTTGTAGGTGCCCCAGTTGTGGCCCACCCACACCATGTATTCGTTCTGGATCAGGAGGCCGTTCTCGTCGGCAATCTCAAGCCAGCGGTCGGGCACCGGTCCGATGCAGAAGCGAAACGCGTTCCAGTGCATGCTCTTCGGAATGTCCACAAGCAATCGCTTCAGCCACGCTTCATTCCACGGCAGCGTGCCCACGTCAGGGTCTTCGAAGAAGCGGTGCAGCGTGATGTTCGACCCGCGCAGGAAGTAGGGTTTGCCGTTGAGGTAAGCGCGCCGCGTCGGCGTATCGAAGCGGATCTCTCGCATGCCGAAACGTGTCTCTGCGCTGTCGCCCGCGGTCGTTGTCTTTGCGGTGTAGAGGAAGGGATCTTCCGGGCTCCAAAGGTGTGGGGTGCGCAGTGGGACCGTCTGCTTTACCGTCATCGTCGCACCCGCGGCAACTTCGACACGCGTCGTTACGACAGCCGATGCGGGCGCTTGACTCTTGCGCTCAAAGACCTGCTGCTTAACGGTTGTCGTTACGGAGTGGCCGGAGTAGTTGTGCAGCTCCGTCTGCACCAGCGCACTGCCGCTCGCGAGTTGCGGAGCGACCTGCACGTTGCTCACGAATGGATTGTCCGCGGCGAACAAGGTGACATCGTCGTAGATGCCGGGGGTCCAGCGGTTCTTCTCAAAGTCGGTGCCGCCTGAGACGTTCGCCGGCAGCACGTTGGGATGCGCACCGATGCGAATGACGAGTTCATTCGGCGCGTTCCAACGGATCGCGCGGCTCACGTCGAACCATGCCGCGGTGAAGCATGGGTCATG
>CAZZVI010000154.1:6145-8093 GCA_964657335.1 uncultured Terriglobus sp. | reverse complement strand
GCGAAGTGGAAGTCCCCCGTGCTGCTGATGCAGGGCGATGACGACCGCAACGTGCTCTTCGGACAGACCGTGCGGCTGGCCGCGGCGCTGCGCGCGCAGGGCGTGCCGGTCGAGGAGAAGATCTATCCGGACGAGGTGCACGACTTTCTGCTGCATCGCGACTGGATCGACGCGTACCAGCGGGCGCTGGACTTCTTCGATCGAAAGCTGAAGGCGAAGTAGCAACCATCCAGCTCGTCATCCTGAGCGAAACCGAGGGTATCCGGGTGCCCCATTCATGCGCGTTCTTTGCGCAGGAGTGGGTTCTGTCTGCACGGCCGAAGGTGGAACCCGCACATCGATGAAGCCCGATGTACGGGGCACCCCGCTGTTGTTCCTTATGACTCCGTCATCCCGACCGGAGCGAAGCGTAGTGGAGGGACCTGCTGTTCATCGCGCGCAGCGCGATAGGACGCGCCCTGCGCTTGGAGGAGCAGGTCCTTCGACTGCGCACTGCGTGCTCCGCTCAGGATGACGATCTCAGGCGGCTTCGCGCTCCGGTCGGAATGACAGGGTGCTGGTGGTTTGCGCCTTATGTTGGCAATTGAACCTTGGTCGAATCATGATCATCGGTGCGACCATAGAGCTATGCCGCCGAAGACAGATCGCCGCAAGCCATTCCTTAAGTCACGCCGTGTGGCACGCGAGGATGGCACGCGCGAGCCGCAGTTGCTGGAGGCCGATGAGGCTGGGCCGGCGGCGGTCATCAGCCGGCGTGCTGCCGACCGGCTGCGGGCCGGGCACCTGTGGGTGTATCGCAGCGATGTCGAGTCGTTGATCCCCGCGCTGGGTGCGACCGAGCCTGCGTCTGGCGGCCTGCTGACGCTGCTGGACAGCCGGCGCATTCCGCTGGGTACGGCGTTGTACAGCGCGGCATCGCAGCTTGCGTTGCGCAAGGTGTCAGGGCAGCCGCGGGTTGGCCGCGGCGAGTATCTGGAGGATGTTGCAGTGCGTGTGCGTGCGGCCCTGGCGCTGCGCGCGCCCATGCTGGCTGCGGGAGATACGGATGCAGCGCGGCTCATCTTTTCTGAGGCGGATGATCTGCCGGGTATCGTGGCGGATCGGTATCGCAACGTGGTTGTGCTGCAGTTGCTGACGCAGGGCACGGCGCAGGACGATCTGCGCGAGGTGCTGGCGCGCGAGCTTGCGATCGACGGCGTGGACACCATCGTGGAGCGGCCCGATCCGCGCATTCGCGAGCTGGAGCAGCTGCCGCAGCCTTCGCCCGTGCCGCTGCTGCGGCGCGGTGAAGCAGGCGCGAAGACCGTCTTCACGCTGAACGGTCTGCGGTTGCACTTCGACGCGGATGCCGGGCAGAAGACCGGTGCGTTTCTGGATCAGCGGTTGAATTATGCCGCCGCTGCGTCGTACGCGCATGGCGAGGCGCTGGATATCTGCACCTATCAGGGCGGCTTCGCGCTGCACCTGGCTCGGGTGTGTGCGCGCGTGACCGGCGTTGACGCCAGCCGTTCGGCGCTGGAGACGGCCGAGCGCAATCTCGACGTGAACCGCGACGCGCTGCAGGCAGAGGTGGACTGGATCGAGGCAGATGCTTTTGAGCTGCTGCGGGCGTATGACGCGGAGGGCCGCCGCTTCGACACGATCGTGCTCGATCCGCCGGCGTTTGCGAAGACGAGCCGCGCGGTCGAGGGCGCGATGCGCGGCTACAAGGAGCTGAACCTGCGCGCCCTGCGCATGTTACGGCCGGGCGGCGCGCTGGTGACGTGCTCGTGCTCGCACCACGTCAGCCGCGAAGCGTTCACGGCCGTCGTGGCCGAGGCGGCGGCCGACGCCGGTCGGCGCGTTCGTCTGCTGGAGACGCGTGGCGCGGCGCCCGACCATCCGGAGGTCTTGACGCTGCCGGAGACGGCGTACCTGAAGTGCCTGATCGCCCGTGTGGATTGAGGCT
>CAZZVI010000154.1:0-6045 GCA_964657335.1 uncultured Terriglobus sp. | reverse complement strand
TACAGGTTCGGGCCGGTGCGGCTGTGGAAGCGGAACTGGTAGGTCAGGCCGACGCTGGCTGCTTCCGGATAGAAGATGGGCTGATGGACGGAGTACCGCCATCGCTGGCGTTGCAGGTCCGCGCGCACTCCCCAGGACCGGGTGACCTGGTACTCGAGGCCGCCGCCATAGGCGAGTGCGCCACTCTTATCGCGGACGTAGGTCGGATCGGTCGAGGTGTTGAAGGTGCCGTGGCCCTGGCCGAAGAGAAAGTCGACGTAGGGTTTGAACCTGCCGACATACAGTGTCAGGCGCGGTCCGCCGCCATAGTAGCTCTGGTTCGTGATCGGACCCTTCGAGTAGGCATAGCGAACATCCATGCCAATCTCGGTATGCGGCAGCAGGCGAAAGCCGTCGATGTCTCCACCGGCGGTGAACCCCTTATTCCTCGGGCTGCCCAGATAGTCGGGGTGGACCTCGGAATACATGCCGTATCCCTTCAGGCGAATTCGTTGGAGTGCGGTTCCTTCCGCGTTTTGACCGTGTGCGGTGCCGCCCAGCAGGCCGGGCACTGCCAGGCTGCAGAGGAATAATCCGCGGAGGCTGTTCCGTGGGCGTAAAGCTGCATGTTCTGCCATAAATCCCTCACGAAGTCTGGGGGCAAGCCGGCGCGGTCCCGATCGTTCAGGACAGCAGAAGGTCTGCTTCAGACGGAGCTAACGGTGTGATCTGGGGGTTAGCGGGCAGAAGTACATGAATCGTGGTGCCTTTGCCGGGCGTGGTGTCGACTCGTAGTTCGCCACCGTGTCGCTCGACGATCTCATTTGAAATATACAGGCCAAGACCGTTCCCAAGGTCTCCCTTGGTGGAATAGAACGGCTGGAAGAGCTGGCTTCGTGTCTCCGGCTCCATGCCGACTCCGTCGTCGCCGACGAGGATCTCGACTGCGCCGTCCGCTTCACGTGCCTCGACCCAGACGTGGCCGCCGACGTACGCGGCGTCGATCGCGTTGGCCACGAGATTAGCAACCACCTGGCGAATCTGGCCGACGATGCCTTCGATGACGACGTCGCCGCCGCCACGCACTTCCGCGTGCACGTTGCGGTTTCGCAGCTTGCCCCGGAACAGCCGCAGCACATCGGCGAAGATGGCGCCGGCGCTGAACTTTTCGACCCGGCCGGAGTTCTCGCGACCCCAGCGCAGCGTCTGCTTGGTGATACCCGCGATCCGTTCCAGCTCGCTTTCGGCCTGCGCGATATATTGCGCTGTTTCGCTGTCCGGCGGCAGGTCCTGCCGGACGAGATACAGCAGGTTCGTGATGGATTCGAGCGGGTTGTTGATCTCGTGCGCGATCACGGAGGTCATGCGCCCGGTCAGCGCGAGCTTTTCGGTCATGCGGAGGGCTGCCTCGCGCTCGCGGCGATCGGTGAGGTCGATGACCGATCCGATCCATCCGGCACGGTTGCCGCCCTGGCGTCGAAAGGGAACGGCACGAACCAGGTTCCATCGCGGGATGCGGTCGGGCCCGGTCAGCATCCGGACCTCTTCTTCGATGAAGTCGCCGGTGGCAACGGACCGGGCCCACTTTGCCGCGACACGCTCTTCATCTTCCGGCACCAGGCGGCCCTCGCCGAACCAGACACCGGTATCCACAAGTCCCTGCTCGCGCCAGCGGTCGTTGGTGAAGGTGAGCACGCCGGCATCGTCGGCGGTAAAGATCTTCTCCGGCAGGGCCTGGGTCAGTTGCTCGAAGCGGGCGTTGCTCAGCTCCGCCTCTTCTTCCGCGCGGCGCAGGCTGATGGTGGTCATGGCAGAGAGGAACTCGCGTGCCGACTCGATCTCGACCTCGCTCCACCGCTCGCTCTGCCCGCGAACGGTCTCGCGCCAGCTTTCGAAGGACTTGCGTGGGTGCAGCTGGTTGCCGGACGACCGCTTCATCGCCGGTTCGCCCGCCCACTGCACCGTGCGGATCACCTGAGGGCGAAACCACAGTACGTAACGCTGCCGCAGGTCCGAGATGCGAATGGCGAGCAGGCCGCTGGCGGTGTCGGCCAGGTCTTCCGTCCACGGCAGGTCCGCGGAGAGCTGGCGGGTTTCGTACAACTCCATTCCCGGTCTTGTTTCGAGCCACTCGACGATGCGCCCCACGTCCGCGGCGGACGGCAGGCTGCCGATGCGTTCGCACCGGCCCTCGATCCAGAGGGCCGCGCCGGCGGCGTCTGTTACCTGCTGCAGCTCCAGCATGTGCCTTGCAAGTTCTCCCATGTAGTTGCCCGCAGCGCCTGCGTAGGTGAGCAGCTGGCGCTGCACGCCGTGGAAGTGCATGGCGGTGCGCAGCCGCGACGCCGAGCGGAAGGCGGAAAGCTGCGTGCCGACCAGCTTGGACAGCATGTCGCACGCCGATCGCACCAGGTACGGCACCATGCGTGGCTCGGCGTGGTGGCAGCCGATCAGGCCCCACAGGCGGCCTTCGCTCACGATCGAAATCGACATGGACGCTGCGGTACCCATGTTGCGCATGTATTCCAGATGGATGGGCGATACGGATCGCAGCACGGAGAGGGACAGGTCCAGGATGTGCGGCGCTTCGCCCGGGACACTCTCAAGCGGCGAGGGCGTGTAGTTCGCGTCTGGGATGATGCGGACCGTGTTCAGCACGTAGAGTTCGCGCGCCTGGGCCGGTATGTCGCTCGCCGGGAAGCGCAGGTCGAGATAGCTTGGCAGCCGGTTGCTGTTGGCCTCAGACAGCACGGTGCCGTGACCCTCTTCATCGAACGAGTACAGCAGCACCCGGTCAAAGCCGGTGAGCGCCGCGACCTGCCGCGTGACGGCCGCGCAGAGATCCGCCGGCGTCTCCAGGCGCGAGAGCGTGGAGACAAAGTTGGTGATGACGGAGTTCATCATCTCCGCGCCCACCAACCGGTCCTGCCGCTCAAACTCCAGGACGGGTTTGCCTTCGACGCAGTGCGTCACCAGCGAGAACATGTCACCGCGAAGGTTGAAGGAGCCGAGGAAGCTCACCATGCCGTCCGGCTCCGTTGCGCAGCGCTGGTGTTCGATGATGGTGACGATTTCCTTGGGAAAAACGGCGTTGACCCGCGCCCTGAGTAAGAGCTTCAGCGGGATACCCAGGTACTCTGCCGCACTCTCGCTTGCAATGACGATCCGGCTGTATTCGTCGTCGAGACCCAGAAGGAAACCATGCGGCTGGATCGAGCCGGGAACGCGGATGGGCTCGCTGGCACAATTGTCCAGCGTCACCTCGGGAGGGACTGGCTCGGTGGCGTTGATCGGCCTTTCGCCGGGCATGTTCTGACTCTACCCTACCGGTCTGCCCCGGGTTGGAGCCGCGGAACCAGGGAAGATTCGATGAATCGTTCCGACCGCGGCGCCCGCATCGCTTCCCCGAAGATCGCGAACATCTCCCTGGCGCTGGCGATGACCGTGTCGGTCTCTGTGTCTGGAAGCGCCTTCAATACTTCGCGGAACTCGCGCCAGCGCTCGCCGGTCGCATCGCCATAGCCTCGAAAGTAGCTGTTGCCTTCGCCGGGGCGGATGCCGAGCGTCTCCTCGACATGCCGTGCGATGTACTGGCCGCCCAGCGTCGATCCCTCCATGACGTACATGCGCCCAAGAAAGATGGAGCGTGGATCACCGGAGATGGCCGACGCTTCCATGCGTCCTTCGGAGACAGCGTTGTCGCTGGTTGGGATTGAAGCGCCCATCGCTCGCAGATCCTGCGCGAGCAGCGTGGCACGGCGACGGCCCCGGAGCAGTGGCAGCAGGTCCGGCGGCGCGTTGGCGTCCACCCATCGGTCCCATGCACTGACCACGCGGTACAAGCGCCCGAGCAGGACGATGTATTCCTCGCGGGTGAGCGTCGGGCTCATCAGCGGGACGGTGTCTTCTGTCGCGGCGTGTTCGCCTGCAGTCTGCTCGCGCAGCCGAATGGGATCCATGGTGCGGGGGCGCTCCTGAAAATCTTGGAACGTTCCAACATGGTAGCCGCTTCGATGGCACCCCGGCTGCCCCTGTGTCACGCGGGCGAGACGTGATCTTCCCGATGTGGGTTTCCGAAAGGACGCGCGGGCGCTCGCAGGGCGTAGTCTCGTGCGCTGCCGGCTCCGTCAGATGCCGTGAGCCGCGCCATATTCCGCCAGCGCCGTGGAGTTCCTCAATGTCTCGTGCGATCGTTCGCCGCTGCCTGACCGCCGTTGCCCTTCTGCTGCCTGCCGTGGGCGCTACGTCGCACCTGCACGCGCAGACGGCAGTATCGATCCACGACGTCATGCAAAGCCTGCCTGGCGGACCGTACCTCGGCAAGAGCGTCTCGACCAGCGGCGTCGTGGTGGGCGTGATGACGGCCACTGCTACCGGCAACAGCGGCTTCTATCTCAGCGAGCCGGGATCTGCCTGGGACAACCTTGTCGCGACCGCGGAGGGCCTGCCGGTGTTTGCCAGCAGCGTCTCCGCCTGCAATGGCGTGAGCGACGGCGACGTCGTTACGGTGGTAGGAACGGTCGTGAACGCTGCCGCGGTGACGGCCGCGAACACCCCCGGCACAGGCATTCAGCCTACCGCCTGTACGAAGACCGGCACCAGCACCATGGCCATGTCCATTGACCTTGCCAACTATGGCGCTCTCACATCGTTTGGCGATGCGCTCAAGTTCACGGGCATGGCGGCGACGGATCGGTCCTTCGTGGCGGTCGGACCCACCGGCGGCAGCATCGCCGCGGGCGCGTCTGCTGTCACCAGCACCGGGCAGTTCTGGGCGGTGCTGTCCTCGGGCATCACGACGAACAACCACATGTTCCGCAGCGCGGGCATTGCCAGGGACGAGTATGTACCAGCGTCCGCACCTGCGACGGTGCCGACCTGGTCCGGCAATCCGCAGCGCATCCTCATCGACACCACCACCTTCGGCGGCGCGGCCGTCGACATCACCGTCGGCCAGACCATCACGTGCACAAACGCCAACACCACCGGCAAGGGAGCCACGGCAGGCATCGGCCTGATCGACTACACGCTTGGCTACGCGCGCCTGCTCATCTTCAAGGAGACGACCTGCTCCGTGAGCGGAACGGTGGCCACGTCGGTCTCCGCGGTGGCGGATACGACTCACTTCAAAGTGGGAACGCTCGATGTCAACACCTTCCTCGGCGCCGCGTCCATCTTTCAAACCGCGCTTGCCAAGGCCACGCTCACGGTGACGAGCGTCTTCGGATCGCCGGACATCTTCGCGCTGCAGGAGGCGGGCGGCCAGGACACGCTGCAGTATCTGGCTGATGCGGCGAACACGGCAAACGCGGGATCGACCGCCTACGCTGCCACGGTTCTGGGGACGGACACCATCAACTCCGGCTTCCTGGTGAACACGGCAACGGTGAAGAATGCGAACTACTTCGAGGTGGGCCGCGGCGCCACCTACACCGCGTCCACCGGTTCTGCCACGCTGTGGGACCACCCGCCGCTGGTGTTGCAGGGTGAGTTTGCACGTGTGGGCAAGAACTATCCGGTCACCGTCATCAACGTGCACATGGCGCCGCGCGACAACATCGGCGATGCGACGCTTGGACCGGATGTCCGGGCGCGCCGGGCCGCGCAGGCCGCGGCGATCAGCACGCTGGCGCAGCAGTATCAGACCGCGGGATCGAACGTGATCGTCGCCGGCAACTTCAACGCCTATGAGTACAACGACGGCTATGTGGATGTGACCGGCATCATCGATGGATCGCCCGCCGCGGCAACGGCCGTCACGCTCTACCAGGGAAGCAACACGACCGCTGCGCTGACGGACTTCACCACGGCAGTCGCGGCGAACACCCGCTACAACATCATCGAGCGCGGCAACGCGGCGGCGCTCGAACACATACTCGCCTCGGCGACGGTGACTGACTCCACCACGGCCGCCGCATCTCTGGCGAGCTATGTCAACGTGGTCACGCAGCCGCACTTCTCCACCGACTATGCCGCGGTCGCCGCGAACGATGCCACCACGCCCGCGGGCCTGACGCCGCACGACGGCTTCCTCGTCAACTTCGCGATCCCGCCCGTGCCGACGAC
>CAZZVI010000153.1:0-8104 GCA_964657335.1 uncultured Terriglobus sp. | reverse complement strand
TCTGCGTGCCGATGATGCGAATGTCCTGGCGCTGGTGAAGGATGGCGTTGGCGTGCAGGTGTTGCAGCCCGGCGACGAGGGTGAGGTCGTGCTCGACCGCACCAGCTTCTATGCGGACAGCGGTGGGCAGGTGGGCGACACAGGCTGGCTGTATCCGACGGACCACACGGCCGCGCTGGCCGATGTGCATGGCTGCACGAAACCGGTGCAAGGCGTCTTTGCGCACAAGGTGACGGTGCGGCGCACCATCGCCGTGGGCGACACGCTGGATGCGGTGGTCGATGGCGCGGAGCGTTCGGCGACAACGCGCAACCACACCGGCACGCACCTGCTGCATGCGGCGTTGCGCGAGGTGCTGGGCACGCATGTGAAGCAGGCGGGATCACTGAACAATCGCAATCGGCTGCGCTTCGACTTCTCGCACTTCGCCGGTGTTGCCGACGAGGAGCTGCAGGAGATCGAGGACATCGTGAACCAGCAGGTGCTGGCGAACACGAAGGTTGAGACGTTTGTGGACGTGCCCATCGACGTTGCCGTGAACGAGTACAAGGCGACCGCGCTCTTCGGCGAGAAGTACGGCGACAAGGTTCGCGTGGTCAAGATCGGCGACTTCTCCACCGAGCTTTGCGGCGGCACGCACACCGGCGCCACAGGCGAGATCGGCCTGATCAAGCTGACGGGCGAAAGCTCCGTCTCGTCGGGCATTCGACGGGTGGAGGCGATCACCGGCACCGGCTCGCTGTCCGAGTTCCGCAAGGACTTTGCGCTGGCAAAGATGGCCGGCACGCTGGTGGGTGCAAGCGATCCGCAGGGCTTTCAGCAGAAGCTCTCCGCGCAAGAAGAAGAGCTGAAGAAGCTGCGCCGCGAGCTGGACCAGGCACGCATGAAGTCGGCCTCGGCCTCGACCGAAAATGCTGCGGGTTCTGCTGTCGAAATCAAGGGCGTGAAGGTACTCGCACAGCGTGTCAGCGGTCTCGATCGCAACCAGATGCGGCAACTTGTGGATACGCTGCGTGGCCGCCTCGGCAGCGGCGTGGTCGTGCTCGGCGCGGCAACGGAAGACGGCAAGGTCGCTCTGATCGCGGGCGTCACCAAAGACCTGACCGGCAAGATACAGGCGGGCAAGATCGTTGGCGTGCTTGCCGCGCAGGTGGGCGGCAAGGGCGGCGGAAGGCCCGACCTGGCCGAGGCCGGCGGCAGCAATCCATCGCAGCTTGATGCGGCGCTGGCTGCGGCTGTGGCAACAGTGGATGAGCTGCTGGGATGATGGGCTCCCATGTCTCAAAAACGAGACATGGGGCACCGCCGGTGCGGTAGATTAGCTGCATGCTTGACGTTCATCCACCGCACAAGGCGATCCACGGTACCGGTGAGTTTCTGTTGCACCTGTTCACCATCACGATCGGTCTTCTGATCGCGGTGGGCATCGAAGGTGCGGTAGAGAGGCACCATCACACCGAGCTTGCGAAAGAGGCGCAGGAGACGTTGAACGCCGAGATCCGCAAGAACGAGGTCGCGATTACGGACGCGCTGAAGAACATCGAGCGCGAGCGGAAGCAGATGAACGCGAACTTGGACAGCATTGGCAAGGTTCAGAGCGACCCGAAGCAGGACGCCAACATCGATATCAGCTACTCCTCGAAATCCTTGGAGGAGACAGCGTGGCGCACCGCGCTGGCGACCGATGCGTTGAGCTACATGCCGTATGAAAAGGCAGAGAAGTACAGCAGCATCTACAACGCCGAGCGCCAGTTCCTGGCTGCGCAGGAGACGTTGTCAGAGGATGAGGCCCGCGTTCTCGGCGTGATTCGCCGGTACCAGGTGGGCAAGGGAAAGATGACGAAAGAGGCTGCGGACGCGATGGCGGAACAGCTCGGCATCTGGCAGGGACACCTGCTGACGCTGACCATCGCCGCCCGCGTGCTCGAAGACCAGCAGAAGGCGTTTCTCGAAGGGCGCGAGCCAAGCCATGACCTTTCCGAAAAGCTAAGCGGCTGATCCAGTTTGCCCGGCAAGTTTGCGCTGCCGTCTGGTCACCAGCAGCAACGTTCGCTCAGCGATCGCCAGCAGCAGGCGTCTTTGTCGTCGCAGCAACCCTGTGTGAACTCGTGCGGCTGCAGTTCGGCGTGGCACACGTGGCACAGCATGACTGGATCGCCCCAGACCGTCTGGCCGAGTTCGTCCCCAATCATGCGAATGCGGTGCGGCAGTGACTCGTGGGTGTCCGCATGCAGCGCCGAGTGATGGTCAGGAATAGTGGAGTTTCCGAAGAGAGAATCTGCACGCCACATAACCGCGCCCTCCATCGGCGCTGTGTCAGGACTGCGTTCAATCTTGTAGTCCTCTTCAGTGGGCGTTGACCAGCGCTTTTGAACAAAATTCCGGTAAAAATGCGGCTTGCATCAGTCCCGGTGCATTCCTGAAATGCCGTGGGGGAGTGCCGCTCGGTATACGTCTGAGGCCTTTCGAGCGCCGATGCGTGTTGACTCCTCGGTAAACTGAGCGCGGCTTGGCTTTCTCATCTCCATACCGCAGCGCACGCCGCGCCATTGCCGCCGCCTTCCTGCTGCCGGTGGCTGCGTGCTCAGCGGACAAGCCAAAGCATCCGGCTGAGCAGACGCCATGGCAGGTGGCGGAGGGCGCGCGGCAGCAGTTGCTCGCCATCCCCGCAGAGCAGCGCACCGCGGAGGACTACCGCACGGTGATGGACGGTTACCGCCTGATCTACCACGACAACCCTGCGGATGTGCATGCGCCCGAGGCGATCTACGATGTGGGTCTGCTGCTGGAAGAGCAGGGCATGACGTCTCATCAGCCGAAGACGCTGCAGGCAGCGATCGGCCAGTTTGAGTTTCTGCGGACGCAGTATCCGCAGTCGTCTCTGCGCATCGCGGCTCTGTTCGAAGAGGCTCGCGTCGCCGCGGCGGGCTTGCGCGACGTGAAGCTCGCTCGGGCGAAGTACAGCGACTTTGTCGAGCAATATCCGCGCTCCGCGCATGTTGATGAGGCGCAGGCCGCTTTGAAGCAGTTGCGCGCGGGCGTTCTGCCCACAGCGGATGCTCCGCCGGCGGCTGCGCAGACGGCAAACAACAACGGGGGAGCTAAGGCTGCCGTACATGGGTTTTCCGGGGCCTTGAACGGTGTTCCGGGAAGGGCGGTGTCTCCGGAAACCCATGCGGACGCAAGCCTTGCGGCCTCGCAGAACAGCGGCACGCCTTACCCGGTTGCGAAGTCGCCGGCTGTGTCTCAAGCCGTCGTAGCGGCAGCATCGGCTTCCACCGTACAGCCCGTGCAGGATGCGAGCGCGCAGGTGCCGGCGCACACACGCGGTGGACTGGCGACCGTGTCGGCCATTCGCCACTGGTCAACGCCGACATACACACGAGTAGCGATCGACCTGGGCGACGAGGTGCAATACGAGGCGGCGCGCGTACCCAGCCCTGACCGCATCTACTTTGACCTGCATGGCACACGGCTGGCGCAGGAACTGGCGGGTAAGGCGTTCACGGTTACAGATGACGGGTTCCTCAAGCGCATTCGGGCGGCGCAGTACAGCGACGACATGACGCGCGTGGTGCTCGATGTGAATGACGTTACGGAGTACTCGGCATTCCTGCTGCCGAATCCGTATCGGCTCATCATCGACATTCACGGCGGAGCCAGATCGTCAACCGCGAATACATCGACTTCGGTTCCCTCAACAACCGCCGCAGTGAAGAAGGAAACGGGAAAAATCAATGGCAGCGATTTGCTTGCGCCGCCGTCTCCGGTACAGGCAAGTGTCGCAGCTGGGCAGCGAGGCTCCCTTGTGTCGGCGACTCCCTCGGTGACCACAACACCAACGGCAGGCTTGCGAGTGGCGTCGGTTCCGAGCACGCTCGCAACGCGCTCCAACAGCAGCGGCGAAGTTGCGAGCCTGAGCACGGCTCCCGACACGCAGCGCGGCACCTCGCAGCCCACCAGCCAGCCCATTGCTGTGGTGTCGCCCGGCAAGTCTTCCAGCACGAAGCGAAGCAAAGGCAGCGACAAGCCGGCGGATCTTACTCCGGTGCACGTTGCGGGACCGACCGCCGACGGCGAGCGGACGTTGCAGCGGGCCTTGGGATTGAAGATCGGCCGCATCGTCATCGATCCGGGCCATGGCGGCCACGACAGCGGCACGCTCGGCGTCGACGGCTTGATGGAAAAGGACGTCGTGCTTGATGTAGCGCTGCGGCTCGGCCAGTTGCTGCATGACAAGCTGGGCGCGGAAATCATCTACACGCGCTCTGATGACACCTTCATCCCGCTGGAGACACGCACGGCCATCGCCAACAAGGCTGAGGCAGACTTGTTCATCAGCGTGCATGCGAACAGCTCCGGCGATGAGACAGCGCGTGGTGTTGAGACTTATTACTTGAATTTCACCACGCAGCCGGACGCGCTGGACGTGGCAGCGCGCGAGAACGCGGTAAGCGATGGCGGCGTGCATCAGCTTGCGGATCTGGTGAAGAAGATCACGCTGAAAGACAAGATCGACGAATCGCGGGAATTCGCATCCGACGTGGAGCAGTCGCTCTATGAGGGCTTGCGCAAAGGCAACGAGGGGCTTAAAAATCGCGGCGTCAAGAAGGCCCCGTTTGTCGTGTTGATCGGCGCGAACATGCCGTCGATTCTTACGGAGATCAGTTTCGTAACCAATGGCAGAGACGCCGCGCAACTGCGCACGCCGGAGTATCGCGAGCGCGTGGCGGAGTCGATCTTCCATGGCATCGCGACGTACGCCAACGGCATGTCCGGCATGCGCCTGGCGAGTGCCGCGAAACCCGCTCCACGCGGCGAGTAGAGCCGTTCTCGACGGAGCAGCCATTGGGACAGTACGATGGCCTCTGTCAGAACAAAGCTCATTCCATGCCGCCCGATCCGCTCGCGAACACACCGGAAGTTCTACGCGCCACCTCGTTGACGAAGTCGTATGCAGGCGTGCGTGCGCTGCGCTCCGCCTCGTTCGATGTGCGCTCGGGCGAGGTACATGCACTGATCGGCGAGAACGGCGCCGGCAAGTCGACGCTGACCAAGATCATCACCGGAGCGATCCAGCCGGATACCGGTGAGCTCCTGGTATTCGGCAACGCGGTGGTGGAGAACAACCCAAATCTTTCGCGATCGCTCGGGATCGCGGCGATCTATCAGCAGCCCTCGCTGTTTCCCGATCTTTCCGTGGCTGAGAACATTGCGCTGTCGCTGGAGCAGGGCAGCACGACGCATCGCGTGGATTGGAAGGCCCGTTCTGCGCGTGCGAAGGATCTGCTGCAGTCGATGGGCGCGAGTATCGACCCCGCGCGGCTCGCCAAAACGCTGAGCATGGCCGAGCAGCAGATCGTCGAAATTGCAAAGGCAGTCGGCGCAGAGGCGAAGATCCTGCTGATGGACGAGCCGACAGCGCTGCTGAGTGAGCGCGAGGCAGCCAACCTGTTCCGCCTGATTGTGAAGCTGCGCGCACAAGGTGTGGCCATGGTCTACATCTCGCACCGGCTGGAAGAGATTCTTGCGATAGCCGACCGCATCACGGTACTGCGGGATGGCGAAACGGTTGCCGTCCGCAATGCCGCGGAGGTGTCGCAGCCGGAGTTGATTCAGCTGATGGTGGGTCGTTCCATTGCGTCGGTGTATCCGAAACGGCTGGTGCCGATCGAAGAGATTGCGCTTGAGGTGCGAGGTCTCAGTAATGCAGATGCGGGATTGCACGATATTTCGTTCGCGGTACGGCGCGGTGAGATTTTGGGTTTTGCAGGCTTAGTAGGTTCGGGCCGTACGGAGCTGGCGCGGACACTCTTTGGTTTGACGCCGGTGGGCGCGGAGATCCTGCTGGAGGGTGTGTCAAGGCGCATCGGCAGCCCGAGCGAAGCGATTCGTAACGGCATCGCGTACCTGCCGGAAGATCGTCGTCAACATGGCGTCATCCTTGACATGCCCATTGCGGAGAACATCACCATGGCCGACCTTGGTGAGGTGTCGCGTGTGGGCTTGATCGACCGCAGTAAGGAAGTGAACCTCGCGAACCGGTTTCGAGCTGACCTTCGCATCAAGACGCCGAACGTTCACGTCGTGGCGGGCAATCTTTCCGGCGGCAACCAGCAGAAGGTCGCGCTGGCACGGTGGCTTGCGGTCCGTCCGAAGGTCATGATCCTCGACGAGCCGACGCAGGGAGTCGACGTTGGTTCGAAGTCTGAGATCCACGAGCTGATCGTCGGCCTGGCTGAGCAGGGGATGGCGGTCATCCTGATCTCGTCGGAACTGCCGGAGGTGCTCGGCATGAGTGACCGCATCGCGGTCTTTCATACCGGCACCATCGCGGGCTTCCTGTCGCGCGAGCAGGCGACGCAGGAACGCATCATGGAACTTGCCTTCGGTCACACCCAGGCAGCCGCATGAAGAGCCATACGCGCGAGATCGCAATCGCAGTCACCAACGTTTTGCTGCTCGTGCTGCTTGCAGCGACAACGCACGGCTTCTTCACGCTCGACAATCTCTCGGGCCTGTTCCTCGCAAACATGCCGGTCGTGCTGATTGCCCTCGGCATGACGCTGATCATCGTGACGGCCCAGATCGACATTTCAATAGGTTCTGTGTTCGCGCTGTGCAGTGTGCTTGCAGGCGTGGCTGCGCGATCGGGCGCGCCGTGGCCCGTGTTCCTTCTGCTGGCGTGTGTTGCGGGCGCGGCATGCGGCGCGATCAATGGTGCGCTGAGTGCCTATGTTCGCATTCCCTCAATCGTGGTGACGCTCGCCACGATGGTCGCTTTGCGCGATGGACTGCGCTGGGGCACGCAGGGTGCGTGGATAGGTAATCTGCCGCCCAGCTTCCAGCGTTTCGGCTTTGGACAGTCCGCATACATGTCGGCTGTGCTGGCGCTCACGGTGCTGTTCACCGTTGCGACGGCGCTTGGGCTCCGCTACCTTCGCGCAGGCCGGGCGGTGTTTGCCACGGGATCGAATGAAGCGGCAGCGCGGCAGATCGGCATTAACACGAATCGTGTGATCTTCGCCGTCTTTACGTTGACGGGCGCGTTGACTGGGCTTGCTGCGACGTTGAATGCGGTGCGCTTCAACCAGGTCCCGAGCAACTCCGGCATTGGCCTTGAGATGAAGGTCATCGCAGCGGTCGCCGTCGGCGGAGCGGCCATCACAGGCGGTTCGGCGACGATTCTCGGCACGGTGCTGGGTGTGATCCTGTTGGGCACAGTCGGCCCCGCGCTTACTTTCCTTGGTGTCAGTGCGTACTGGGAGAAGGCGTTGCAGGGCGGCATCATTCTGCTGGCGGTGAGCGCGAATGTGCTTGGCAGCTATCGCAGGCGGCGCAGCGCGGGAGTCGCCCATGCCTGAGCAGAAGATTCCTTCACCGAACGAACCGCATCGTCGTTTATTTCTTTCTGCTGGCGAATCGGCACTTCTCTTCGCGCTGTTGATCGAGTGCCTTTTCTTCGCAAGCCACGCGCCGAGCTTTGCCACGTGGGGCAACTTCTTTGAAGTGCTGCGCTTTTCGGTCGAACTCGGCCTGCTTGCCGTCGCGCTCACGCCCATTCTGATCAGCGGCGGCATTGATCTCTCGGTGGGTTCGACCATTGGCCTGACTGCCGTATTGTTCGGCGCGATGACGCAAAGCGCGCACCTGTCGATCTTGCCTGCGGCGTTGTTGGCGCTCGGCATTGGGCTGGTTGCCGGCGCGATGAATGCCTCGCTAGTTGCGGGTCTTGGCCTGCCGCCGCTGATCGTGACGCTGGGCACGTTCTCGCTTTACCGCGGCATTGCAGAAGGCATCACGCATGGCGCGGTGAGTTATACAGGTTTCCCTGCAGGCTTTCTGCACTTCGGCCAGGGCTACTTCTGGAAGGTGGTGCCGATACAGTTGCCGCTGTTCATGCTGGTGGTGCTCGGATACTATGTGCTGCTGCATCGCTCGGTGATCGGACGCGCGCTGTACGCGATCGGCTTCAACGCGGAGGGTGCGCGCTATGCGGGCATCCCGGTGCGCAAGCGGCTGGTGCTGATCTATGTGCTGTCAGGCGTGGTGTCGGCGCTTGCCGCCATTATCTACGTCGCGCATCTTGGCCTGGCCAAGTCGG
>CAZZVI010000152.1:0-8300 GCA_964657335.1 uncultured Terriglobus sp. | reverse complement strand
ATCCTGCACGACATCGGCAAGGTGCGCGAGCTGGCGTGGAAGTCGAGCTTCAGCTACACGACCGAGGGGCAACTGCTGGGCCACATCACGATCGCAATCGGCATGCTGCGCGAGCGAGTCGCGGCCTTGCAGCCCTTTCCCGAGCGCCTGCGCATCCTGGTGGAGCACCTTATCCTGTCGCATCACGGACGGTTCGACTACGGCTCGCCCAAGCTGCCGATGACACCGGAGGCTGTGGTCTTCAGCGCCATCGACGATCTGGAGGCGAAGATGCAGAACATGCGCGCGGAGTTCGCGAAATCGACTGAAAGCGGCAGGCGCGCGGACGAGGTGACCGAGTATTCGCGCAGCATGGAGCGGGCTTTGCTAAACAGCAAGGCGTATCTTGCGGGTGAGTAGCTTGCGCGGCGGCGCATCGAGCGACTTGCGCGGGCATCTGCGCTTGAATACGATTCTTCTATGACGATCTCTCGCGCCTACGCTCTGGAGCACTTCGACGAGATCTGCGAACGCGCGGAGAATGGCGAAGAGATCGTGCTGGAACGGCCCGGAAAGGCCGGTCTCACATTGGTGCGCCGTCCCGCTGTGGAGCACACTACCGAGCAGCGCAAACGGGCTGAACAGGCCGCGGACTCGATCCGCCGCCACATGGACTCGCAGCCGCGCTACGAAGGGAAGATTGACTACCGGGCACTCATCAATGAGGGTCGCCGGTTCTGATGTCGTTTGTACTTGACGCCTCCGTGACACTGGCCTGGACTCTTCCTGATGAACGGGATGAACGAGCTCTACACTTGTTAGATCGATGTCTTGCAGGCTTTGCTGCAGTGCCAGCGCATTGGCCGGCAGAGGTCCTTAACGGGCTGCTTGTGGCTGAGCGCAAAGCACGCATCGGCCGCGAAACGACTGAAGAGCTGCTATCAAGCTTCTCCGCTTTGCCAATTACGATCTATCCGGCTGGGGCAGATGGCGGCGAACTCGTCGATATGGCGCGGCAGCATAAACTCACCATATATGACGCCGCTTATCTGCAGCTTGCCACCAAGCTGGAGGTGGGGCTAGCAACGTTCGACGGGGCGCTGGCTAGAGCTGCGACCACCCTTGGCCTAACGTTGCTCTAGGTGAGCGCAAGTCTCTGAACCCTACTGATTAGGTGAAGGAGGAGGAGGCGGTGGATTGGTCCCATCGTTCTCCCTCTTGCCGCCGCCAAACAGCTTCTGGAAGAAGTTTCGGTGTTGCTGAGGCTGTGGCTGTGGCTGTGGGGTGTCGCCCTGCTGGCCTCCGCCGGTCATGTCGGTGCCGGCGGTACTGCTGCCCCTGCCGAAGAGTTTGTCCATCAGGCTGCGGCCGCTATCGCCCATGTGGCTGCACGTGCTTTGCGGCTGCGTGCCGTCGAGGAAGGCGGCCGTGAAGGCTGCGGGGCAGCTGTCGTCGGCCAGCAGGTTGCTCTCCTTGTCGATGCGGTATTCGGTTATGCCCGGCGGCGGTGTGAACGGCTTCATGTCGCTGTACTGCGGCAGCTTGATGGCGCGGTTCATGAACTCGGCCCACACGGGCGCGGCGAGCACGGCGCCGGTCAGTTTTACGTCGCTGTAGTCGTCGTAGCCCACCCACACCACGCAGATCAGGTTGCTGCTGTATGCGGCGAACCACGCATCGCGGCTGGTACCGGTCTTGCCCGCGGCGGGAGCAGTGAATCCGCGCTGGCGAACCGCGTAGCCGTAGCCGAAGTTCATGACGCCTTCCAGCAGACTGCTGGTGAGGAACGCCGCTTTGGGGTCCATCACCTGCCGCGCCTCGGGAGTGAAGTCGGCGACGACATCGCCCCTGTCGTTGCGCACGCTTGCCAGCAGCCATGGCGTCAGGTGGACTCCACCATTGGCAAAGACGGTGTAGGCGCCGGCCATGTCGAGCGGCGTGGCGTCGTAGGCGCCCAGAGAGACCGAGGGTGTGCCGCGTGCGTTGACGATGCCGGAGGCGCGGGCGAGCGCGGCCACGTTCTCAAAGCCAACTTTCTCTCCCAGCGAGATGGTTGCGTTGTTCAGCGACTGCGCCAGCGCGACCGCCGCGCTGACCTGGCCGTGAAACTGGCCATGGAAATTTCGGGGCGAGTAGGTCTGCCGGCCGTTGTCGAAGGTGAAGGTGGTCGGCACGTCGGAGAGCTGCGTGACGGCGGTAAAAGTGCCGCCGCCGGAGACGTTGCCTTCATCGTCGGTCGTCTGCCCAAGCAGCTGGCCGCTCACCGCGCCTGCCTCGGCCGTGGCGTAGACGAAGGGCTTGAAGATGGAGCCGGTGGGCCGCTTGCTGGTCGCGTGATCGAGCTGTGACTGGCCGTAGTTGCGCCCGCCGACCAGCGCCAGCACCTGGCCGGTGTGCGGGTTCAGCGCGACGAGTGCGACCTGCGGCATCGAAACCGGACCACCACCGGTGTGCGCGCGGCGAATCTCTTCGTCCGCATGCTGCATGCCGACGGTGACGGCTTCCGCCGCGGCGCGCTGCAGTTCGGGATCAAGCGACGTGTAGATGCGCAGCGTGCTGCCGGAGGTGCCGGCCTGGTCGCCCAGGCGCTGCTGCAACTGGTCATGCACCAGGTCGACGAAGTATGGCGCTTCGCTGGCATCAACGTTCATGGGTGCGAGTTTCAGCGGCTCGGACTCGGCGCGATCGGCTGCGTCCGGTGTCAGCGCGCCGGTTTCGACCATCGATCGCAGCACCAGGTTGCGGCGTTCCAGCGCGCGCTCCGGATGGCGAAACGGATTGAAGTAACTCGGCCGCTGCACGATGCCGGCTAGCAAGGCGCACTGTGCCAGGTCGAGCTGCTTCAGGTCCTTGCCGAAGTATGCCTGCGCGCCCTCGCCAAAGCCGTTGATGGCAAACGATCCGCGCTGGCCGAGAGGAACCTCGTTGGCATAAATTTCAAAGATCTCGGGCTTGGTGTAGTGCGATTCAAGCTGGAAGGCGACGATGATCTGCCGCACCTTGTACTTGATGAGCTCATAGGAACTCGAACGGTTCGGCTCAAGGAACAGCAGCTTCGCAAGCTGCATGGTCAGGGTCGATCCGCCGCCGCGCACCTTGCGATCGCCGATCGTGTCATGCCAGATCCAGCCCAGCATGCTGGAGTAGTTGATGCCGCCGTGCTCGAAAAATTTGCGATCTTCAATCGCGGTGACCGCGCCCACCAGCTGCTTTGGGATCTGGCTGTAGGTGACCAGGCGGCGCTTGGTGCGGTTCTTGTCTTCGCTCAGGCTGGTGATGACCTGCGGCTCAAGCTCGTAGGCCTTCAGAGCGACGCCGTTGTCGGCGGTGATGGCCGTGACCTGCTCCGCATCGGTGGTGATGGTCGCGCCGTCGGTGGAGTGGAACGAGCCCGGGCCGGGCTTGATGGTGATGCTGTCACCGCTGAGCTGATAGGTGCCGAGCTGGGAGTTGGTGTTGTAGCCCGCGCGGCGCAGGTCCGCGGCGATCGCCTCGGCGGAAAGCTTCTGCCCGGGACGCACCTCGCGCGGCGCCGCATACACCTGAGCGGTGGGGGCGAACAGAGGGCCGCTGCTCAAACGCTGATCGACCACGCCACGATAGTGGCTGTAAAGCGATGTGAGGATGATGCCGCCGATCAGCACCGCGATCAGGCCGACAGCGACAAAGAACAGCAGGGCGCGCTGCCACAGCGGACGCCCGCTTCGGACCGCCGTGTAGCGCCTGTCGCTCCCGAGCTTTACCTTGACCGCCATCGTCCTCCTGCTGCTTCGTCTCGTCCGGGTTCTAGGCTAACGCAGTGCGCCTTACAGCAGATTCTATTTGCACGTAGAAACATCTCTACATAGAATCCTGGTGGAGGTGAACCATGGCGACGACCCTGTCCAGCCGGGAATTTAATCAGGACACCAGCCGCGCAAAGAAAGCCTCTTCCAAGGGTCCGGTGTTCATTACCGACCGCGGCAGACCGGCCCATGTGCTGCTCAGCATCGAGGAGTACCTGCGCATCTCAGGTGAGCGCCGAAGCGTTGTGGAGAGCCTGTCCATGCCGGGCCTCGCAGACATCGAGTTCGATCCGCCACGTTCCCGCGAAGTCGCCCTGCCGGCGGATTTCTCTTAGATGTTTGTGCTCGACACCAACGTGATTTCGGAGCTGCGCAAGGCTGGGGACGGTAAGGCAGACCCCAACGTGGTCACATGGCTCTCACGCTGCGCCGCTACAACCCTGTACCTGTCCGCTGTGACCGTGCTTGAGCTGGAACTCGGCGTTCTGCGGATCGAACGGCGCGATGCCGCCCAGGGCTCGCGACTTCGAATGTGGATGACCCACCACGTGCTGCCCGAGTTTCTGGATCGCATTCTTCCCGTCGATGCAGCGGTGGCTCTGCGCTGTGCGCCACTGCACGTGCCCGATCCACGCTCATACCGCGATGCACTGATCGCGGCAAGTGCCCTGGTGCATGGCATGACGGTGGTTACCCGAAACGTCGCAGACTTTGAGGCCACAGGGGTAACGCTCCTGAATCCCTGGGACGCTCACTAGCCTTCTTTGTTTCCGGCATCCAGAGGATGCCTGGCGAACGGAAGCCGGCGGCGATCAGCCCGCTTCTTCGTTGCCGCCGCGCAGCTTGCTCAATGCGTTGACCACTTCGGTGACCGCGATCTCCTGCGTGGTGCCCTGCAGGCGGTCGACCAGCTCGACAAAGCCTTCCGCCAGCCGTTTGCCCACAGTCACACGGTACGGCACACCGATCAGGTCTGCGTCCTTGAACTTCACACCGGCACTGCCGTCGCGGTCGTCGAGTAGGACGTCGAAGCCAACGCGGTCCAGGTCTGCGGCGATGGTTTCGCCAGCCTCGGCCAGCGGCGCGTCGCTCTGCTTGGTGACGGTGACGACGACTTCGAACGGAGCGATGGACGCGGGCAGCACGTAGCTCCACTCGCCGCGATCGTTCTTGCCGAACTTTGCGGCGGATTGCTCGATGGCTGAAGTCAGGATGCGCTCGATGCCGATGCCGTACGAACCCATGATCGGCGTTGTTTCCTTGCCGTTGCGGTCGAGCACGCGCGCGCCCATGCTCTGCGAATACTTGTAGCCCAGCTTGAAGATGTGGCCGATCTCGACCGCCTTGCCGAGACGCAACGGCTGGCCGCTGACCGGGTCCGGTTCACCCGCGGCGACGTTGCGAATGTCGGCGGCAATCGTCCATTGGAAGTCGCGGCCCGGCGTGACGTTGCGATAGTGATAGTCGAGCTTGTTCGCGCCGGCGACGAGGTTCTTGCGGTCGAGCAGTCCCTCGTCGAGCACCACGGTCGATGCGCGCTCGTCCTTGATCTTCGCGAGCAGATCGCCGGAGACGCCCTTTAACTTGTCGAGGTTCGCGCCATGCGTGAAGAAGCCGCGGTTGACATTCAGCGCTTCCACCGGCAGCACGGACAGGCCGACTGGGCCAAGGAAGCCTGCAGGTCCGCTCATGTACTTTTGCAGCTCTTCGGCCTGCATGGGACGTAGCTCGTCGCAGTTGGCTGCGCCGGCCAGCTTGGTCTCGTTCACCTGGTGGTCGCCGCGCAGGAAGGCGATCACTGGCTTCTCGACGGCCGCGCCGTCCGCGCCGGGCATGCTGCCCATGTAGGCGACGCACTTGATGTCCTGCGACGGCTGGATCCCCAGGAACTCGCAGATGTCCGCGATGGCCCCCTTGCCCGGCGTGTACACGAATTCCAGCTTGCCGTCGCCGGTTGGCTCGAGATCGGTGACCGGCGCGAGCTTCGACGTTGCCTTCTCGATGTTCGCGGCGTAGGCGCCGTCGGGCGAGCTTGCGATCCAGTCTTCGCCGGCCTCGGTGTAGACCATGAACTCCTGCGACTGTGATCCGCCCATCGCGCCGCTGTCGGCTTCGACCGCGACGAACTCCAGGCCGCAGCGCGTGAAGATGCGGCGGTAGGCGGCGTCGTGCAGGTCATAGCTGATGTCGAGCCCTGCCTGGTCGATGTCGAAGCTGTAAGAGTCCTTCATGGTGAACTGGCGCACGCGCAGCAGGCCCGATTTCGGTCGCGGCTCGTCGCGGAACTTGGTCTGGATCTGGTACCAGATCTGCGGCAGTTGCTTGTAGCTGCGCACCTCGTTGCGCGCGATGGAGGTCATCACCTCTTCGTGCGTCATGCCCAGCGCAAGTTCTGCGCCCTTGCGGTCTTTCAGGCGGAACATGTTTTGCCCCATGCCGGTCCATCGGCCGCTCTCTTCCCAGACTTCCTTGGGATGGATGGCGGGCAGAAAGAACTCCTGCGCGATGGCGTCCATCTCTTCGCGGACGATGGCGATGATCTTGTTGAGTGAGCGCGTGCCCAGCGGCAGGTAGCTGTAGATGCCCGCGCCAAGCTGGCGAATGTAGCCCGCGCGCAGCAGGATCTGGTGGCTTGCGACTTCCGCGTCGGCGGGCGCTTCGCGCAGTGTGGGAGTGAAGAGTTTCGACCAGCGATGCATGGTGAGGTTCGTACTTACTTTCTGCGTCAGGCAGCGCCTGCGGCGTGTCTGCCCATTCTACCTACCCGTCGCACAGAGCACGCCGTGCTGCGCACCTCGCCACTCGACGCGGATGCGCTCGTGCGGCTTTCGCTGCTGAGACAGGAAGGGAGCAAGCACGAACGCGGCTTCAGCCGCCGAGATGAGAACCTCAGTGGCTGAAGCCACGTTTTTGTAGGAGCACCTGGACTATCTCGGCGATTGAAGCCGCAGCGAGCGACTCGATTCGGTCGTACACCGAGGTAATTGTCGCGCGCAGGGGTGCCACGTCGTGGACACGTGCAACGTCCTCTTAGACCCTACGCCTGCGGGTGCCGGCCTCTGCGTTTCCGCTGCCATCCGGCGAGCGCCAGCAGGCCGGTGCCAGCCAGAGCAAGCATCGAGGGTTCCGGCGTGACGACAGCATCGGCCGGCAGTAGCCCGGTAAATTCCACGTTGTGGATTTCACCCGTCTGGCCGACCTGTGCCGCGATGAAGGTGCCGTCCATCTGGGCGCTGCCTGTCAGCAGGGCGTAGGGCGCCAGCACCGAAGAACTGAACTGAGAGTTAATTGCTACGGTGAGCGCCTGCGGGAAGTTGAAGAGGATGTTGCTGGTGCTCTGGCTATCACCGGAGACCTGGTTGCCGTTGTAGTAGAGACCGCCGTCGTTCACGGTGGCCGCCAGGCCGGTCACGTTGATGATCGTCGTCGAACCGGCGGGGGTGATGATGTCCAGCGGATTATTCGACTGGGCGAGAATCGATGCGTTGATGGAGAACACGTTCAGCGTTGTGCTTGTTCCCTTCAGCACATAGAACGACGGATTGACGCCGGGGTAATTCGTGCCGGCGTTCGTTCCATTGACCGTCAGCCCGGCCAGGGAAGTGCTTTGGGCTTCCAGTGTCGTGCTCAGGCTTGAGAAGTCCAGGCCGGAACTGCCCGTGGTGACGCGATGGCCGCCATCATTGAAGTTGATGTTGCCATTGGAGCCGGGCGCGAAGACGTTGCCGCCGCCGTTGATGTTGTAGCTCTGCCCGGCGGCCAGGCCGTTTGTCGCGACCACTGCGTAGGTAGACAGTGATCCATAGGGATCCGCGTTCAGCGAGCTGCCGAAGGTGGTGCCCGACAGGACCATGTTGGCAGCCGCGACGCGGCCGGTGATGTCGGCGCTGTCTGAGATGTTGCCGGTCAGAACCGTGTCACCAAGAGCGACGACGTTGTACGCGCTGAGGACTCCGAAGGGAGCGGTGGATGCCATTGCCGGTAACGACCAGGCAAGTCCCGCAACCATGGCAAAGCAGCAGTGAATGGATCGAGTGTTCATCTTGTTCTTCCTTTTCGCCGTTGGCGCACAGCGACCCATCGGGCCGACCCGCTCAGGCGTTCTTCTATGTCTGTTGTGAGACTTAGTATGGGGTCCGACATACATTCCCGCCACAGCAAAAGGAGCCTTCGCTCAGATCGTTGCGGTAGTGATCCCGATTCGGGATGAGCTTTTACTTAGAAAGCAGATAACCCTGTGACCAGGTAGCTGCTAAGTCGCAACGCAGCTTGTACAGTACACATTCGACTGAAGGTCCGGATGTACTTTGTCGCAGATTGGTACAGGTGTTTTCCGCTCTCTCATGTTGCAAGGAAGATAGAAATCGTCGCTGCACCATAAGTGCCTGAGACAGAGCTTGTATCCGCTCAATGCGCGGCCATCTGCTCCGGATCGATCTTCACGCGCTTGGGCGGCAGCCGCATGATCCACACCAGTGGCGACAGGATCAGCAGCACAAAGGCCAGTACGGCAAAGGCGTTCTTATACGCAAGCAT
>CAZZVI010000151.1:0-8428 GCA_964657335.1 uncultured Terriglobus sp. | reverse complement strand
CCCTGTGCGGCCTGGACGCACGCTGGACCGGACAAAAAGCTTTCCTTCGTGTTCCTCAACGATTCGCTTTGACAGCGAAAGGCCGAGCCCGTTGCCGCCATGTTGCTTAGTGGTGAAGAATGGCTGGAATAGCTTTTCCATTACGTCAGGTTGAATGCCGTCGCCATTATCCGCGACCAGTAGCTCCACACAACCGGAGCACTTCTTTACCGCGAGGGTGAGCTGCCCCTCCTCAGGCATCGCCTCTAAAGCATTCGCGATGAAGTTGGACAGAACCTGCAGGATGCGTGAGCCCTGGATGCTTGCGACCAGATCCTTCGGCAGCTTACGAACGAGGTGTATGCGTTTGGCTTCGATGGTTTGCTGGTGAATCCGAAGGGCCGATTCAGCTAACGCGACTAGGTCGATTGGCTTGTGTTCCCGAGACAGCTTGGCAAAGCTAAGGGTCTGACTCGCGATACGGCTAAGATTGCGAAGGTGTTCTTCCGCTTGCCGCATGTAGCTGCGGACCTGTTCGGGACTTTCTGCCTCTTGGTACGCGAGATAAGTGAGGTGACCAAGGGTTTCCAGCGGATTGCGGATCTCATGCATGATCTCGAGCGCCAGCTGTCCAGCGGTTGCTCGTTGGTCCTTCTCTTCAGAAGCTAAGCCCGACGGATCGAAGACCTGCCTAGTTGCCGAGTTCGCCACACCGATTCCTTAGACCCTGCCCGGGTACTTCGAATACGATGCGTGCGCGAAGTTTGATGTATGCCAAGCGAAGCTAAGCGTTGAGGAGCCGTTTCACGACTTCAAGCATTTTTCGCGGTCCAGAAAACGAGTCGAGCGTGTGGACGCCGTCTTCTACTCCGCCTAGGTTAGGCACCAGACAGAGAACTCTCGCTCCCGGACTCTGTTCTGCGAAGGTGGAAAGAGCCATTTGGCGTTCTGCAGAAGACAAAGTGTGGCAGACGATCAGAAGCCTTACACTTTCGAGGTCGGGCGTTTTCTCGATGGCTTCGAGCGTCATCGATACGCGATAGCCCGCGGACTGTAGTACCAGTCCTCTCGTGCCCAGCAGCTCTTTGTCCCGGCCACAGATCAGGATGTGTGGATCATGTGCCATGACCTGCTCACTAAAAAAGATGGCAGTTTCAATTGTTCCGGTCAATGTTGGATATCACTTCAGCCAAGATGGCACGTTCCCTTGCATCAGTTTGGCTTCTCACGAGCAGCGCGTGGCGTGCCCGGGACGGAGTTCGAATCCGCTTTGCACAGCAAGGGAGATTCGAACCCTTCCAAATCGCCCTTCTCTTGACCTCAAAACGACGATTGCGGCCGTCCCAAAATTCTACGAGGGGTTTCGCTGTTTGGCTTGCCTGGCATCCCTATGTCCCCGATGACTCTCCAGGGCGACGATGACGCGTTGACGCACATTCTCCATGACTGATGGATGCTCAGGGCGATTCTGATGACGGCACCGCCGTAAAACGGATGCTGGCGAGACAACTCCGCTCTGCCCTGACTAGGCGCGGGATGTTGCTCAAGACGGTTAGGTGACCATACAAGATTGTGTTCGTCCGAAGTCGGGGTGTCACGAGGCGGGCGGGGTGGAGGCGCCCTGCTAGGGGAGCGCAGGCGGTGCGTAACGCGCGTCACATCCTTTTAGCGCGTTCGCCCTCCCGTTGCAAACGTGCTCGGATTCTATCGCTTCCAATTCACTTCAGTGCTCACGCTTTGCCCGGATACGACGGTCAGGTAGCACGTACGGCAAATGCAGTCGCACGATCCTGCGTAGTTTTGGCGATGAGAAAAGAAGGGGGACATTGGCATTGTTCAGCGAGGACATGTCGGATGGCCAACAGTATCAAGGGTTCAAGGGGTTCCCCGCAACAGACTTGGAGTTGACCAACTGTGCGTTTTGAGCGACGTAAGTCCGCGCTTGATTTCAAGGTCTGTGGCGTGCCAGCTACGAGAACTTCAAACGCAGCGCTCATGGTTGCTTGGCAATCACCGGTTCGATTGCGTCCCACTGATGTCCCTGATCCAAACCCGGGCAATCGAAGAGAAAGGGCAACCTCTCTCTTGCGCATTGGCGCAAGCCTTGTGCCTGTGCGACGCTGATGCCGAGGTAGGGCCAGCTTAAGTGCAGCGACATATCGCACCAGTTGCCGATCCATGCCAGGAGCTTGTCTAGCGCCATATTGGAGAAGCCGTGCTGCTCGCGAAAGGGCAGGATCGCGTCTGTCATGAAGCGTTGGATGTCCGCCTCCTGTTGCTGCGCAAGATCGGCATCAATGTCCATGAGCCTGTTCCACCGGACTGCACCGAATGGCTGCAGACACGCCACGTTCGAGTAAGAACCGGCCGCTCCCAAACGCCACCCGGTAGCCAGCGTATGACCGGGAACAAAGACGGAAATTTCGGTGAGCAGCGACCCCATGGACGCGTACCACCCGACGTCGCCTGCACCCGTTTTCAGTCCGATAACTTGAGGCACAGCGTCGACGACCTCGCGCAGTTCAGCGGGCGGCAGCACCCGCTTTGCATGCGGCGGGTTATAGAGCACAAGTGAGATACTACCGGCAGCGGCGGCCAGTCTCTTGAGGTAGAGAATAGACTCTGCGGTCGAGGGCGGCCACCAGTCTGGTAGTGTCACTTGGATGGCAGACGGTGCAAACTCCGCCGCCCACGAAACGCGCTGCAGAGCTTCCTGCGGGGTGGGCCACGCAGCGCCAATTTGGTAAGGCAAGCCAATGCGGGAACACGTGTCGGCGAATAGTCGGGACACTTTTTGATACTCAGCGGCGCTTTGCGAAAAGAATTCTCCTGCCGTGCCGTTCGAATAGATGCCGTCTATACCGGCTGCGGCATAGTACCCAAGCTGCTGCTGCAAGCGATCGTAGTCGATGCTGTCATCTTCACGCAGTGGTAACAGCAGCGTGGCATAGGTGCCGCGGATATCCCGTGCGGTGAACGGCAGCACGCTACCGCTCCACCGCGCCGCTGCCGATGACGACGTTGCGCACCGCGCGCCCTTCAAGATACCGCTGCAGGTTGTCCTCAAAGAGATCAGCCAGTGCATCCATTTCGCCGACGAACCGGCCGCCCGCGTGCGGACTCACGAGCACGTTCAGTTTCGCCCACAGCGCATCATCCGTGGGCAACGGCTCAGTGGGAAAGACGTCCAGGCCGGCGCCCGCAAGCCTGCCGTCGGCTAACGCCGCAAGCAGGGCAACGTAGTCCAGCGCCGCCGCGCGGCCCACGTTATAGACGTAGCCACCTTTCTGTAGGCACCGTAACTCGTCTACCCCGACCAATGGCCCGCCGGGCAGCGCAGGCATGGCAAGCGCGAGATGTCTAGCTCGGCTAAGTGCGTCGCACATCCTCTCTAGTGGGTACACGTCCTCTGCCCATGCAGGCTGTTCCGTTCGCCGTTGCACCGCCAGCACGTGCATGCCGATGCCCTTGCACATGGTGCCAAGCACACTCCCGATCGTTCCCGTTCCGACAATTGCAATGGTGGATCCGCTTAGAAGTTCGTAACGTGTGTGGCGGACCCATGTTGACCGCCTCTGATTCGAAGCGTGGAAGGCAGTATGTCGGCTGAGGCTGAACATCATGGATAGGCAGTGTTCCGCCACGGCCTGCGCTGTCACGCCACGCGCATTTGCCAAGCAGAACGCCTTACGCTGGAGAAGCGCAGGCGTGCGATAGCTATCGTATCCAGAGCTATGTAACTGCACGAAGATCAAGGCACTACTCTCTACAAGCGACGCTGGAGGCGTGCCGAACGCCGCTTCTGCGTTGGGCGGAAGCTGCTGCCATCCACCCGCTTCCGGCAGAACCTGCAGCTCAGCACCATGACTCGCGGCGATCATCTGCATGCGCCGAATTCTCTGCTCGGGAAGTCCATCCACAGATATGACGATCTGTCTAACCATGGGCTTACTCTTTCGCTCATCGTTACTGAGAAGTGCCGAATGGGCGGGTCGCCTACCCGTCTATTATCAATAGTATATTAGGGTCACATGTCACGCAGTGCTTCATCACCGGCAGCCATCCCGTCGCAGGGCTGGTGGCCTTGGTTGCTGTTGGCCATGCTGTGGTGCGTTGCACTGCTGAACTATCTTGACCGCCAAGTCATCTTTTCCATCTTCCCATTGCTGCAGCGCGACCTGTCCGCAACATCCGTTCAGCTTGGGCTCTGCAGCACGCTGTTTTTGCTGTTTTACGGCTTGGCCAGCCCATTCGCAGGTTTTGCCGCCGACCGCTTCGGCCATCGCCAGATCATACTGTTGAGCCTTGTGATCTGGAGCATCGCAAGCCTGCTTGCCGGACATTCGCGTTCCATGCCGCAGATGCTGGCGACACGTGCGGCGATGGGGCTTAGCGAAGCGTTCTACATTCCGGCCGCACTTGGTCTACTGGTCAGCGTGCACCGTCAACGGTTTCGCTCGCTGGCTACGGGCATTCACCAGACCGGCATTTATGCGGGCGTGGTCGCCGGCGGTACGTTGGGCGGTTTGGCGGAGCACCAATATTCATGGCGTTCACTGTTCGCGGTGCTTGGTCTCTGCGGCATGCTGTACGCGGTACTGCTGGTGCTTGTGTTGCGGCGCAAGGGCACAGGCACGAGCTGGCACGCCATACCCGCGTTTGCACCCTTGCTGCAAAATCTGAGACTCCGTCTGTATACCTTCGTGTTCATGACGTTCTCCATCGCCACGTGGATGTTGTACACCTGGTTGCCGCTCTACATGTATGAGCACTTCCACATGAGCCTTGTTAAAGCCGGGTTTGTGGCCACCTTCTGGCTCCAGACGGCGAGCTTTGCCGGTGCCTTTCTTGGCGGCGCGCTGTCTGACAAGCTTGCGGTGGGCCGACCCGTCATGCGCGTGCTGGTGCAGGCTATCGGCTTGACGCTGGCGTGCCCGTTCCTGCTGGCGCTCAGCCACGCATCTTCTCAGGTCGCGGTCGTGCTCGCGCTTGTGAGCATCGGCCTGGGGCGCGGCTGCTTCGACGCTAACACCGCGCCAGTGCTGGCCGAGATCGCAGGTGAGGACCGCTGCTCCAGCGCATACGGCATTCTGAACTGCGCGGGCTGCATCACGGCCGGAGTCACAACACTGCTGGGCGGATGGATGCGGCAAAGCGCAGGTTTCTCGCTGGTATTTACCGCTGCCGCGGCGGCGCTGCTAGCCGGCATCGCGTGCCTGCTGCTGCTTGCGCGATGGCAGACGAAAATCGCTGTACCCGCGGCTTGAGTTGCGAGACGCGGATCAAGAAAGGTTACAAAGGTCCGTGTCGAGACTGCGAAGGTTGCTCAGCAGCTTTTGTGCCTCACCGGGTGCGAGCGTGTCGCCGCTCATGAGCGGTCCACAGTCGAAACCCTTCGCTGCGATCACCGCGCGCAGTGCCGGAAAGAAAGGATGCGCAATCAGTTCGTCAATGACTTCATTGATCTGCCACTGATGTTCGCGCACCTGTTGCCAGTCGCCGGCCAGCGCGTGGCGGTAGAGGCGGAGGTATGCCTCGGGCATGGCGCTGTAAGTAGACCCTATACCGCCCTGGGCGCCCATCAACAGGCCGGCTGCGAGTGCTTCGTCATAGCCGCTGAAGACGAGGTTGCCGCGCTTGGCCAGGCGTTGCATCAGGTGGGTGTTGAAGTCGGTGAACTTTACGCCGATAACATTCGGCAGGTCGCATACATCCAGCAGCTGCTGAGGCTCCGTAAACGCGTGCGGCGCAACTTTCGGGAAGTAGTAGAGGATGAGCGGCAGCGGCGAATGTTCCGCGAGCGTCTTGTAGAAACGGAAGATCTCCTGCGGCGTGCCTTCTGCGGGTGGCAGGCTGCTGACAGCGTGGGCTCCGATGCGCCCTGCATGTTCTGCCAGGCGTAGCGCGTCGATCTCTTCGCCGGCTCCCACATGTACGATCAACCGCTTGCCGTCGGGCAATGCGTCGCGCACCACCTGGGCAAGCCGCTCGCGCACATCTATGGGCAGGCGCAGACCTTCACCAGTAGAGCCTCCCACGTAAACACCATTCATGTCGGTTCCCATTAGGGCGAGCAGCATGGCCTCCGCGACGTGCTCGTTCAGCCGGCGCTGCGCATCCAGCGGTGTCAGAAAAGCTGGGTAAAGACCGGCGAGCGAGGGTGGCATAAACAATCCTTGGGTTATCAATAATGTAACATTATTGCAGGACGAAGTTGCCAGAAAAGCGGTCCGCGGAGACTTCCATGCGCATCACCGGCATCACGACACGGCGGGTTCGCCGCTCCACCGAGCTCTGGTATGCGCCTCTGCCGGTACCGGACGAATCGCCGCGCTTCTTCGAGTTCGCGCTAACGACGCTGCACACAGACGAGGGCGTGGAAGGCCACACTATGGATTACGGACCACTCGGACAGGGCCGCGGATCGGCTGCGGCAGTGCATGACATCTTCTATGCGGATTTGATAGGCGAGAATCCCCTGCATCACGAAGCGATCTGGCAGAAGCTGCGCCGAAAGCAGCGCCATCTTTACAACTTTACCGAGGCAATCTGGTCGAACTTGGATGTAGCGTTATGGGACATTAAGGGCAAACAAACCGGCTTGCCCATCGCGGTGCTGCTCGGCCAGTTCCGCGACCGCGTGCCGCTGTACGCCACCTGCCCACCGCAGACCATCGGGACACTTGATGCGCTGGAGCAACAGGTCAGGACAAAACTGGCGCAGGGGTTTTCCGCAATCAAGCTGCAGTTGTCAGGCGGCCCCGCTCTCGATATACCTCGCATTCGACTGGCTCGCGAGATTGTTGGCCCGAACTTTCCGTTGATGGTGGACTCGTCTGCAATGCTGACGTTCGAAGAGGCATCACGCATCGGTCACGTGCTGGACGAGCTGGAATTCGAATGGTTTGAGGAACCGATCCCGGACGATCATGTGGTGCAACTGCGGAAGCTTGCCGCAGATCTGCGCACACCGGTACTGGCGGCCGAGACTGTCGGCCTGACGGAGTTGCCGCATTACATCGTCGACGGCGCAATCGACATAGTGCGCGGTGACGTCCACCACAAGGGCGGCGTCACCGGCCTGATGAAAGCCATCGGCATGTGCGAACTGATGGGGTTTTCCCTTGAAATCCACACCGCGTCGTCGCCTCTGCTGGACGTAGCAAACCTCCACGTGGGCTGCGCAACTTCGGTGTCACGCTATCTTGAGAGCCACCATTCCATGTTTCGCTTTGGCCTGAAGGACGATCCACTCCGCGTGCATGAAGACGGCTGCCAGCATGTGCCGACAGGGCCCGGGCTCGGCGTGGACATCGACTGGGACTGGATTGACGACAACACTGTCGAGGTTCTGCAGGGCCGGGGTGACGTGTAGCGACGGTATACATGTCGATAGGCTCTTGTAAAAAGATAGTCATTACCGCTCAGCGACGCTCCGCCACAGCTGCCTGGATTGTGCGGGCCGAACGATGTCCCGGCTGGTTCTCTCCACCGGCAATCACGTAGTGGCCGTTCCACAGCGCGGCGCCCGTCGTGACAAGGCTTATTGGCAGATAGCCCCCTGTCTGCCACTGCCTTACCGTCGAATCGAACCGTAGAACTGCCTTGCGGAAGCCGGGGTGCGTATCCCGCAGCTGCTGAATCTTCGACGCCAGGACGCCATCATCTCCACCGAAGATCACCCAGTCGCCGTTTCGCTCGCATATGGAAGGCGCGGCAGTTGTAGCAAAGGGCAAGCTGGGCAGAGCGCGCCATTGCCGCAGGCGGGTGTCCAGATGCCACGCGTCGGCAAGGTACTCGCGGACGGTCGCACCATCTGCGCCGGCCGACAGATCCGCACCGCCACCTACAAACACGCCATCCGCGCACCCCGCGACAGAAGGCAGGATGCGTGCGTGGACCCATGGTGTCCGCAGCAGTTGCCAGGTCTGGCGCTCACCACGCAGATCCAGCTGCAGCCCGTTTTTAGCAGTGCCCTGCACGTCCAGCGTGTTTTGTCCGCCGAATAGGAAAAGGTGATCCACTGAAACCGCAGCAGCAGCGTTGGTCAGGGGCATAGGGAGCGGTGCAAGAGTCTCCACGTCGAGTGTGCCGGCAGCGTCGATGCGGAGACGCAGCACATCGCGGAAGACTTCTGAAGCGTTCTGGCCGCCTGCGCACACCAACGAGTCGCCGTATTGCGCACCCGCCCCATATCCCATGGCGTGCGGGAGTGTGCCCATCAATTTCCACCCTGTCGCACCCGTCTGTAGGCCGTACACGCGGTCAGACCACGTCTTGACGCCGCCATTCCAGGGCTGTGTGCTCCACAGGGAGCCACCCGCCACCAGCAGCCACCCGGCAGACACTCCTACGCACTGCCCCGCGAGTGCTTCGGGCAGTGGGGGAAGGTCGCTCAAGTGTCGTTCTTCAACTCCTTAATAGAGTTCCTCTGGAGTTGTGGACTCTG
>CAZZVI010000150.1:7374-8487 GCA_964657335.1 uncultured Terriglobus sp. | reverse complement strand
CGCCCGCTTCCCTGCAGCTTGCGGAAGAGCCGCCGCGTGTCCGCAACGGTCGTGCTGTCCGGCAGCGAAGGTCCGGATGCGATCGCGTCAGGTGATGCCACAGGCACATCCGATACGAGCAACGTGCATTGCATGCGAGCCGCCCTCGCGGCGACGGCAAGCCGGCCTCCCTTCACAGCGGAGAGGTGCTTGCGCAGGGCATTCATCTCCGTGATGCCCATGCCGCTGCCCACGAGCGCGCGAGAGAAGGCAGCCACGTCTTCCAGGGTGATCGCGGAACTCAGCGGCTTCTCCACCATCGCGGACGCGCCGCCGCTGATGAGAAACAGCACGGCCGTGCGTTCGGTTGCACCTGCGAGCAATCGCAGGATCGCATCGGCGGCGCGCAGCGAATCCTTTGTCGGCGTCGGATGCGCTCCAGGCAGAAAGACTGCAGTGTCGTCACCACACCGTGGCGTTGGCAGGGTGCTCTCCGGCGCGACAATCACCGCGCCCTGCGGAACACCGCGCATCTGCTCCGAAGCGGCCTGGTACATGGGGACGGCAGCCTTTCCAATCGCCACCACGAGCACACGATCCACTTCGCTCAACTGCAGTGCCCGGCCGCCCAGCGTTAGAAGGTCGCTTTGCAGACTCACCTGCGCGCGAACGGCTGCGCGCACATCCACCGCACGCAAGGCCTCGCTGAAGATTGCACGGCCGGCATGACGCAGAGCCTCGCTCACGCCGGCACACCGCGCTTCGATTGCGAGAACGCGAACAACACAAGCGCGGCTCCCACCAGCAATGCCACCGCCGTGCCAAGCAGGCCATCGACATAGCTGTGCGTGTGCGCAAGCAGCCATCCCGTGGCGTATGGGCCGATAAAGCCACCCACGTTGCCGAATGAGTTGATCACGGCGATGCCAAGGGCGGCAGCCATCAGCGGCATACGCTGCGTGGTCGCAGCCCAGAACACCGGCATCGACACGAAGACACCAAACGCCGCAATGGATAAGCCCAACAGGCAAAGCCCCACAGTGGGTGCGATTGCAGCGACGACGAAGCCTGAGGCCGCACAGGTAAAGGAGGTGAACAGTGTCCATCGGCGCTCACCGCGGCGATCGGACAGGC
>CAZZVI010000150.1:0-7364 GCA_964657335.1 uncultured Terriglobus sp. | reverse complement strand
GCGCCAGCTCGTCGATCCTGACGGCCTCGGAACTCGCGCCGGCCGCGCCGGCCCTGCTGGCAGCAGGCCTGCTGCGCCGACCGCGTACGGCAGTGCATTCAGCCAGCCCAGAGCGCGCAGGCTGACGCCGTGACTCGACAGCAGGCGCGGCGTCCAGAAGCCAAGCTCGTACAGGCCGATCATCAGCATGAAATACGTCAGCGCCAATGGAATCAGCGTCGTGATTGACGGGTACGTTGCGGTGCTCTGCGCGTGCGCAGGAACGTCCTCCGCAGCCATGCTCGCCACCAGCGCGGACTTTTCTTCTGCGCTCAGCCATCGCGCCTCGGCAGGACCGGCGTTCAGCATCCACGGCACTGCCAGTCCGAGCAGGACGGCGGGGATCGCCTCCATGAGGAACAGCCACTGCCAGCCCGCGAGGCCATGATGGCCGTTCAAGCGCAGCAGCGCGGCAGAGATCGGCGAGCCGATCACACTGGACATGGGAACGGCAAGGTACAGCAGCGCAAGGATGCCGGCACGCGCCGAACCCGGCAACCAGCACGAGAGATAAAACACGACTCCAGGCAGAAAGCCGGATTCGGCCGCGCCCAGCAGAAATCGCAGAACGATGTAACCAATCGGCCCATGCACAAATGCCATGCCACAGCCGACCACGCCCCATGCCACCATCAGCACGCCCATCCATCGCGGCGCACCCACACGCACCAGCATGTGATTGCTTGGTACGGCGAACAGCATGTATCCGAGAAAGAAGACCCCTGCGGCCAGACCGTACACCGTATCGCTGATGCCGAGATCGCGGTTCATCGTGAGCGATGCAAAGCCGATGTTCACGCGGTCCAGAAAGGCCACAAAGTACAGCAGCATCATCAGTGGCGCCACACGCAGCGACACACGGCGAAAGATTGCTTTTAACGCAGCAGGATCCGGAATGACGGGCACGGAAGAACTCTACTGCATGCCATTGCGAAATGCTCGTGCAGCGATCTGCCCGCAACCGTACGCGGCTATGCCACGGTCGTGCAACAGGCTAAGGTAGTGCTACGCACTCCGCAGGAGAAGTATGACCTCGACAGTACTTAAGCTCGCGCGCCGCAGTCTGATGTATGCCTTGTTTGCTGGTCCCATGTTCTCGGCAACGGCGGTCGCGCAGGATACGAAAGCCACCGACCGTGCCACCATGGAGTCGGTGCAGGTGCCGAGCCACGGCCTGTTGATGAACGGCATCGTCTACGTGGCACAAGGCGCTGGGCCGCATCCCGTGGTCGTGTTGCTGCACGGCTTCCCCGGCAACGAGCAGAACCTTGACCTTGCGCAGGACATTCGCCGCGCCGGATGGGACGTGCTGTTCTTTCACTACCGCGGCTCGTGGGGTTCGCCCGGCGATTACTCGTTCTCGAACGGCATCGAGGATACCGCCGCAGCGGTAGCATACCTGCGCGATCCGGCGGTGGCGAAAAAGCTTCGCGCGGACTCCTCGCGCATTGTGCTGCTGGGGCACAGCGTTGGCGGCTTCAACGCGATTCTGGCCGGTTCAACGGATCCTTCCGTGACCGCCGTCGGCATTATCTCCGCTGCGGACATGGGCGGACGGATTCCGCAGCATTTGCCAAAGTTTGCGGAAGGCACCGCGCGCAAGCGGGTCGCGGACGCTCTCGCAACGCAGGGGCTTTCGCCGCTCCACGGCTGCACGGCGGAGTCACTGGCGCAAGACATACTCGACCACGCCGCCGCATGGCGCTTCGAAGAGCATGCGAAGGGTCTCGCATCGCGCCCCTTCCTGGCGGTTACTTCCGATGATGGCAACGCAAAGTCAAACGATGACCTGGCCGAGGCCATTCGCAAAAACGGTGACGTGCACGTGACCACCCAGCATTTTGCGACGGATCACAGCTACTCTGACAAGCGACAGGAGATGTCCGCCGTTGTTGTGAAGTGGCTGCAGGACCTGCCTTCGAAGTAAGGCAATGAAAGAAGCTTTATGGACATAAAGAGTTGGGTTCACGGCGGCACACCAAAGATGGGGACGATCCTGACCATCGACCATCCCGCAACCGTCGAGATCGCGAAACTGGCGGGCTTCGACTGGCTGTGGGTCGATGCCGAGCATGGCCGCTTCAATGAACTGAGCGCGGCGACCGCCTGCGCCATCAACTCCGGCGGTCCGTCCATGTTCGTCCGCGTGCCCGACAAGTCCGAGACAACGCTCAAGCGTTACCTCGATATTGGAGCGGACGGCCTGATTCTTCCGCAGGTCTCTTCGCTGGAAGATGCGCGAGCGATTGCGCGTGCTGCGCTGTATCCGCCCCGCGGACAACGCAGCGTCGGTATCGGCCGGGCGCATGGCTACGGCATGAACTTCAGCGGCTACATGGCCGGGCCGGGCGGCAGCCTGATTGCGCAGATCGAAACCTTCGGAGGCGTGAGCGCTGTCGATAGCATCGTGGCGGAGCCATACGTCGACGCCATCATCATCGGGCCTTACGATCTGAGCGGCTCGTGCGGCGTGCCCGGCGACATCGAATGCGAGCAGGTGCAGGGAGCCATCGCGACCGTGCTCGAGAGCTGCAAACGGGCGGGCAAACCATGCGGCATCTTCGCCGCGACGGCGGAAGCTGCGAAGCGGTATGCAGCGCAGCGATTTGACCTGATCGGTGTGGGACTAGACTCATTTATCCTCGGCAACGCTTACCGGGCGCTACTGGCGGAGATGCGGTCAGCCACTAATTAAATCCGCAACTACTTCGCGGTGAACGGCTGCTCGATCGGGAGCGTCTTCGGCGGATAGCATGCGGCCTGGTCGCATGCCTGGTAGTGTAGGGCGGCCTTCAGCGTATAGGTGCCGGGCTTCGCCTTGACGTGTGCTGTCAGTGTTACGTCGCCGGTATACACGTCGAGCTTGGTGTTCGGTTCAAAGGCAAAGCTGTACGGCGAGCCTGCGGGAAAGCTTACGTCGCTCACCTCTGCACCGTTGAGGTCTTCTACGAGGATCTTCGTCGGGATGAGCATGTCGCTTTTGGGCGTGTGCGAGTTGATGTGGAAGCCCGGGTCGACGCGGAAGTGCAGCGCCAGCGTCGCTGGTCTGCCGGCAGCGACGCTCTGCCCATCGGCGATGAATGTTACGTGTCCGCCCTTCGGCGCCGGCGTGCTCATGCTCTGAGCGTCCGCACTGGTCCGTATCGCAGAGATTCCGAGTGAAAGCAGGGATACGGCAGCGAACGCCATGACCGTCGATGTGAGGAAGTAAGTCAGCCGCCGCATTTAGCTGCCCGCCACGATCTTCTGGATGTTGCTCTCAGCCTCGTCCTTGCTTGCCAGACCGATGGCCTGCGCGACGATCTTGCCGCTGCGGTCGATGTAGAAGGTCGCGGGCAGCACATCCAGGCCGCCGTACGCATCGCCCACCTTCTTGTCGCTCATCAGGATGGTGTAGTCGACGCCGGTACGCTCCAGCGTCTTCTTGATCTGGTCCTTGATCTCGGGGCTCTGCGCATCATCGTCTTCATTGATGCCGACCACCTGCAGACCCTGCGCCGCATACTTCTTCTGAAAATCTTCAAACCAGGGCATCTCGACCTTGCACGGTGTGCACCAAGTGGCCCAGAAGTTGAGCAGAACCGGTTTACCTTTCATGTCTGTCAGCGAAACGCGCTTGCCGGTATTGCTGGTCAGGGTAAAGGTCACCGCAGGCTTGCCGCGCAGATCGATTGCACTGCTGCCGCTTTCAGATGCGGTGGCGCCCTGCTTGTCGACCGCGATGCTCATTGGCAGAGTGCGTGCCTGCGCTTCCGCCGCGCGGCGCGTCCGCAGGTTGTGGACGCCGCTCCACACCAGCAAGGCAACGACAAGAACGATGATTCCACCCACCAGGGCATTTCGCATTTCAGGCAAACTCCTCAACTATTGCAGATGTTCACAGTCATTCTAACGATGCAGAAGAACGGCGGCCAACCAGCCATCTCCGTGTTGTAAGACGCAGTTCGCCGTCCTCTAGAGACGTTTGCGAAACAGGTTTGCTCGGGCAAAGTCGTCGCGCAGCTCTGGCGTACGCAGGTTTTCGCGGAGGTGCTGCAGGCGCTGCTCCAGTGCCTGCAGAGTGTCAGCAATGGGGTGCTCGTTGGTATGGGCAACGTCGCGCCACATGCTGTAGGGGCTCGCGCCCAGGCGAGTCATCTCGCGCAGCGCCCGGCCGCCAATGGCCCGCAGCTCGGGTGAGTCGCCAAACTCATCCTCCAGCAAAGCGGACATCGCCGTAGACACCATCTGCGGCATGTGGCTGACCCAGGCGCAGATGCGGTCATGCTGATCCGGTTGCAGATCGAGGATGTGCGCTCCAAAGCGTTTGACCCACGAGCGCCAATGCGTCTCCATGGCTGTCTCAGCATGGAGCGGCGTGAATAGCCATGTCGCTCCCCGGAAGAGCGACGCCTCGGCCAGCGCAGCGCCACCGCTCTCCTTCCCGGCCATCGGATGTCCCGGCAGGAAACGCCCGGGCATCAGTGACTCCGCCAGGCCGCAGATCTTCACCTTGGTAGAACCTGCATCGGTGACCAGTTGCCCCTCGTGCAGCAGAGGTGCGATCTGCCGCATCCAGTCCATGATGCTGAGTACCGGCGTCGCCAGTACGATCACGTCAGCCTGCTCAATCGCGGCTCGGTGTTCGTCGGGCGAACGGGCCGCCCGGTCAATCGCACTGATTCTCTGCGCTGTCGCGAGCTCGTCGCCGCTCGCGTCAATGCCGGTGATCGCGCCAGCAAAACCGGCCTCGCGCAATGCGAGGCCGATAGATGCGCCGATCAGTCCGGTACCGACGATGACGACGAAATTCATCTAGAAGACAAGATGCTGTTCAAAGAATCGGAGCGAACGCTGCTTGGCCGAGCGCGATGCCACCGAGTTAAAAGCAGTCTTATCCTGGCTGCGATTGAACGCATGGCCCGCATCCTCATACACGAAGATAGGGACCTCGGGATGCGCGTTGCGGATCGCATCGACCTTCGCCGCCGGAATGTGCGCGTCGTCCGCGCCAAAATGCAGCATCACAGGACACTGCGGCTCCTCATTCAGGAAATCAGCGATGCTGCCGCCATAGTAGCCAACGGTCGCCTCTACCTTAAGCCGCGCAGCCGATAGCCACGCTACCGTTCCGCCGTAGCAGAAGCCGATCACGCCGACGTTCGCCTCGGTTTCATTGCGCAACCAGTCGATGGCGGCGTCGACGTCGAGCATGGATTTTGCCATGTCGATCTTCGGCAGGAAGCTCATCGCCTTGGCCCAGCCAGCCTTGTCATAGGACAGATCCACGCCCTTCTCAATGCGGTCGAACATCTGCGGCGCGATGCACAGAAAGCCCTCGTTCGCCCAATCGTCCGCAACCGACTGAATATGCATATTCACGCCAAAAATCTCCTGCACCACGACCAGCATCGCCTTGATCTCGGCCTTTGGCCGAGCCACGTATGCCTGAAGTTCTGTACCGTCCGACGCCTGCAGTGTTACCCATTCCGACATTTCGATGACCCTCAAACTAACTGTTCCAATACTTTAACGCTGGTCAAAGCGTCTATACGACAGTACGGCCGACCACCGGCGCGAGATGCCGCAGTTGCTCCACAAGCTTGGTCAACTGATCCGGGAACAGCGACTGAGCGCCGTCGCTCATGGCCTTGTCGGGGTTCGGGTGCATCTCCATCAACAGGCCGTCGGCCCCGGCGGCGACGGACGCCAGCGCCAGTGCAGGCACAAACTCGCGCTTGCCCACGCCGTGCGACGGATCGCCGAAGACCGGCAGGTGCGTCAGCTTCTTGAGCACCGGAATCGCACTGATGTCCATCGTGTTTCGCGTGTACGTTTCAAAGGTGCGAATGCCGCGCTCGCACAACATCAAGTCGTAGTTGCCGCCGCTTAGGATGTACTCCGCGCTGAGCAGCACCTCTTCGATGGTGGCAGCGATACCGCGCTTCATCAGCACGGGCTTGCGCACGTGGCCGAGCTCGCGCAGCAGGTTAAAGTTCTGCATGTTGCGCGCGCCTACCTGGAAGCAGTCGATGTACGGCAGCATGGGTTCGATCTGCGAAATCTCCATCACCTCGGTGATGACCAGCAGGCCGGTCATGTCGCTGACCTCGCGCAGCAGCTTGAGGCCTTCAATGCCCATGCCCTGGAAGCTGTACGGCGAAGACCGCGGCTTGTACGCACCGCCACGAAGGAACTGCGCTCCCGAGGCCTTGACCTGCTGAGCCGATAGCAGGATTTGCTCGCGCGATTCCACTGAGCACGGACCGGCCATGATGGTGACTTCTTCACCTCCGACCTTCACACCATTGGGAAACGTGACGACCGTACCCTCGGGACGGAAGTCGCGCCCGGCGAGCTTGTATGGCGACGAGATGCGATGCGCATCCTGCACGCCATCCATCACCTTGAACTCTGCGATATCGAACGCGCCCGGCGTGCCGACGCCTGCCAGAATCATCTGCCCCGCGCCGCTGGTGCGGTGCACATTGAAGCCGAGCTCCACCATCTGCTCGATCACCGCTTGTATGTTTTCGTCGGTGGCGCTGCCCTGCATGACCACAATCATCTTGCTGTTCCTTCGTTTCCCTGAACTCTGGCGCGGTGCGCCGTTATGCCTCGCAGGCGCAGTGCGCCTTGATATTTAGCGGCGCTGCAGCGAGCGCATCACGTCCATAATCCGTTCGTAGATCACGAGCAACTGCCCTTCCGGCAGCTCACCCGTATTGCATTCCTTCACGTGCTGCAGCACGGCCTGTTCGCGGTCGGGCTCGTAGATGTGGGCTCCGGTCTTGGCCTTCAGCGCGCCGATGGCCGCTGCTGCCCCCGCTCGCTCACACAGCAGCTTGACGATCTGCTCGTCCAGCCCGTCGATCTTTGTCCGCCAGTCTGCTATTTCCATCGTTCAACCCTCGGCTGCATTTGGTGTCTCTTCATTCTACTAAGCGAGGCTGGTCAGCCCGCGCGCAGACCTCGTACAAACTCGCCGACCGCGCGAGCTTCATCGCCCGGCTCACTCTTCTCGATCAGGGCGACGATTGCGCTGCCAACGATGGCGGCGTCGGCAAACTCCATGACAGCGCGCACATGCTCCGCTCGAGAGATGCCGAAGCCCACCGCGACCGGCAGCGAAGTGTACTGTTTCAGCCGCTTCACAAGCCCTTCCGCGTCGCTGGCAATCTGGTCCTGCGTGCCGGTGATGCCCACGCGCGAGATGGCGTAGACAAAGCCACGGCTATGCTCGGCGATTGCTTTCAGCCGCTCGTCCGGGCTGGTGGGAGCGGCAAGGAATACCGGCGCAAGATCGTTCGCGTTCATCGCGACGAGGTACTCGTCCGCCTCTTCGA
>CAZZVI010000149.1:6538-8535 GCA_964657335.1 uncultured Terriglobus sp. | reverse complement strand
ACTCCCCACCGCGTTCAGCGCCAGCCGGTTCAGAAGGGCCGCGAGCCGGGCGCTCTCACGATGCATCGGTGCGATCAGCGGATCTGCCCCATCCCCGCGAACAACTCCATAGTCGAGCGGGGTCACCACGCCCTGATCGCTGAAGCCCGGCCGGTCCGAGGGCGCATCGAGCGACTCGGTCGCCGCGGCATCGAGGGCGTACGGACCGATCTGCACCAGCGATGCCGCCGCCGCTGGCTCGTTCTTTCTGTCCAGCAGGCTTTGACCGAGATCGATCGTGCGGGTGACACGATGAATCGTCCATCCTGGAAAGCGATCGAGACCGCTCCAGTCTTTGCCCAGCACCAGCTTGCGAAAGGTATCGAAGAGCTCCGGCGTCAGCATCGCGCCGTTCTTCTGTCCCTTGTCGATGTAACTCAGCAGCTGCTCGGTAAAGCCGGGTTGCGCGGACAACTCGCGCATCATCTGCGACAGCATCACCGTGTTCGGCGGCATGGCAGACTGGTCGCCGGCAATCGCTCGCTCAACGCCGGCCTTGCTTGAGCAGCCGGTCAGCAGCAGCAGCGTGGAGAGCCGAAGGAGCGTAAGCGTTCGCATGCACACGGTACGATGCCTGCGCCCATGTCGTCGTACAGTCATTGCAGCAGAAAGACTGAACATTGGGAGCTTTCAGGATGGGGCAGAAGCTGCGGGTACCCGCCACGCAATCGATCGGAAGGGTAAACTCCTCGTCACAATTACATTTACCAACCAGCGCTCCTCACGAGGTTTGATTCATGCTCCGCTCCATCAACTTGTTTCGTTGCGCCGCTGCGTTTCCCCTTGCACTCGTCGTTACCTACTGCTCTGCGCAGACAGAGCAGGCGCCCGCTCCCCAACCGCCCTCAACGCTGGTGACGCCCGCGCTCCAGAGCGTTGGGCGCGCAGGCAGCGGAGTCGATCTGAACAAGTGGAAGGGCTCGACCGCAATGCGCGAAGAGGTGGATGCAAACCTCGCGTCCATGCAGAAAGACCTGCAGAACACCCTGCCTGCCTTGCTCACCGCAGCGGACGCGGCGCCAACTTCTGCTGCAGCATCGTTGCCGGTGCTGCTGAACATGGATGCGCTCTACAACGTGCTGCTGCGCGTCACCATTGCCTCGCGCAGCGGCGCTCCGCGGGACCAGAACACTGCGCTGGAACAGGCGGCAGTGCTGCTCGACAGCGCCCGGCGCGACCTTGGCGATGTCATCGTGACAGCAGCCAAGGCCCAGGACAAACGCATTGCCGACCTGCAGGCGACCGTGCAGCAACAGGCTGCCGCGCTTGCCGCCGCTGCAGCACCTCCGCCGCCGCCGGCTGCTCCGGCCGCGGCGCCTAAGCCGAAGCGCAAGAAAGCAACGACCGCGGCGCAGCCGGCCCCAACCCAATAACGCAAATGCCGCCGCAGCTTAGTGCTACTCAAACAGAGTGGGTCGGTCGTACTGCCCGGCCTTTTGAGGCACGGGGATACCGAAGTGCTCATACGCGCGCCGCGTCGCCACCCGTCCGCGCGGCGTGCGGTCGAGAAAGCCGATCTGCATCAGGAACGGCTCGTACACCTCTTCCAGCGCATCCTCTTCCTCGGCAAGCGCAGCGGCCAGTGTGTTCAGGCCGACGGGACCGCCGTCGTACTTCTCGATGATGGTGCGCAGCAGCCGCCGGTCAAGCTCGTCAAAGCCATGCGCATCCACCTCAAGCATGTGCAGCGCGGCCTGCGCGGTTTGCAGGTCGATCACGCCCGCCGCACGCACCTGCGCATAATCGCGGACACGGCGCAACAGGCGGTTGGCAATACGCGGTGTGCCGCGCGAACGCATCGCGATCTCGGCCGCACCATCCGCATCGATGCTGACGCCAAGCACCTCTGCGGAGCGCTCCACGATAAAGCGCAGATCGTCGTCGTTGTAGAACTCAAGCCGCAGCAGGATGCCGAAGCGCGACCGCAGCGGCGACGACAGCAGGCCCGGCCGCGTGGT
>CAZZVI010000149.1:0-6438 GCA_964657335.1 uncultured Terriglobus sp. | reverse complement strand
AGCGCGATGGCGAGCTGCTCCTTCGCCTTGGCCTGCCCGATGAACTCGCGCAGTTGCGTGGGCCGCAGCTTCAGCTCAAACGCCGCGTCCTCGCCCATGCTGCTGGCGCTCACCAGCCGCTCCGCGTCCGCGCTCATGGGCGAGCGGTTGCCATCAAAACGCTTCTTGTTCAGGAAGTCCATCTCCGGCGATGGTACGGCGAAGATGCCGGTGAGGCAATTGTGAGCTTGATACGCTTAAGACTTCCAGTCCTTATGTCTTCGACCTCCACAAAGCGGCTGCTCATCCTTATCGCGTTCGCATGCGTGTACTTCTTCTGGGGATCGACGTTCGTCGCCATTCGGTACGGCGTGCAGTTTCTCTCGCCGGCGTTTGTATCGGGCTTTCGTTACTTCATCGCGGGCGTGCTGCTGATGTGCATCCTGGCGGCACGCGGTATGAACGTGCGGGTGTCCAGGGCGGAGCTGCAGCGAGCGCTGCTGATCGCGGTGCTCATGCTGACGGCAAACAATGTGTTGCTCAGTTGGGGCGAGCAGTACATTTCGGCGGGCTATGCCGCCTTGCTTGCCGCGGGTATTCCGCTGCTGATCGCGGTCGCGGAGAACCTGATACCTGGCGGAACGCCGCTGAACCGCGTTGGATGGGCAGGAACCATCATTGGCTTTGGCGGCCTTGCCCTGCTGCTTGCGCCGGTGCTGCGCAACGGATTGACGACACACAGTGCAGGCGATCGCGCCGTGCTGACGGGCACGGTCATCCTGCTGGTAGCGAACTTCGGCTGGGTTGCCGGATCGCTCTATTCCGGCCGCCACCCAACCACGCTGAACCCTCTGCTGGCAGCCGCATGGCAGATGCTGTTGGGCGGGTTTATCAACATCCTGATCGGCTCGGCACTCGGCGGCTGGCAGCACGCGCAGTGGAACCGGGGCGCGATCGTTGCGGTGCTGTGGCTCGGCATCTTCGGATCGCTGGTGGGCTACACCGCATACACCTACCTGCTGCACACCGTGCCCGTTGCGAAGGTCGCGACGTACGCTTACGTGAACCCGATCGTTGCCGTGGTGCTGAGCGCCATCTTTCTGCATGAAGGCCTGCACGGCTCGCAGTGGATCGCGATGACCGTGATTCTTGCGGCAGTTGCAATCGTGACCGCGTCAAAGGCGAAGCCGAAGCCTGCAAGCGATCCGCAGGAGCAGACAGCGGACTAGGAGCTGGCGAGGATCTGCGATGCCGCGCGAAGGCCGCTGCGCATGGCTCCATGCACCGTGCCCCAATGGCCCGTTGTGTCGGTGTGTTCGCCGGCGAAGTAGAGCGTGTCTTCGACCGGCTTGCTCATCTTCTCCGACGCATCGACCGCACCCGCAGGCACCCAGGAGTACGCACCGCGCGAGAGCGGGTCGCGCTGCCAGTGGTGCACGTGATGCGAAACCATCTCATTGAGCAACTGCTCCTGCGAAAGGCCGAAGATGCGCGCCAGATCGCCGCACGCGATGTGCGCAATGGCGTGATCGTCCAGCGCATCGAACGCAGCCGAAGCAGGTCCACCGGCCCACGCGGTGAGGACCGGATCGAGCGATGGAAAGCCCGTCCAGAAGACGTTAAAGTGCCGGCCTTCGGCGCGTTCTGCCGGCAGCAGGAAGCTGAGTTTCCCCAGCGCTTCGTGCTGTGGATGCTCGAGTTCTGCCCACCAGCGCTGCCGGAACAGCAGGTTGATGCGGCACACGGGCCCCATGCGCATGCGGTCCGCCTGCTGCAGCACATCACCCGGCGCAGGCACGAAGCGGACATCGCCATGCTGCAGCACGCCCAGCGGCAGCGTGATGACAGCTTTGCCGGCGCGGAACATCTGACCGTCCCCACAAAGGCACTGCGCGGAGCCACGATCCCACCGGATTTCGACGACCTGCTTACCAGGAAGTATGTTGCCGCCGGCACGTCGGAGACGCTCGGCAAGTGCATCGGTCAGACGATCATATCCGCCGCGAACATGGAAGCTCGTGTCGCCATCGATGCTGTCTTCCGCACGCTGCTGCACGGCGAGCGAGCGTACGGAGATCGCTGTCGCATCGGCCGCATTGAAGCCCTCGACAAATCCGGTCGCACTTGCCGCCTGCTCACGCGAAACAGGATGGCGCGTAAGCCACTCCGAAAAGCTTAGGTCTTCGTCAGGATGCGCTTCACTCCACGAAACGAGCTTCTCCAGGAGCGAGAACGGATCGTTCTCAGCATCACCGTCGTCGCTTGAGGCTTGGTCATGCGGGTACAGCGCGCCATCGGATGAGAAGCTCACATCCGTTCCGCCCAGCTCATACTTCCCAAGGCGGAGTTCATCCAGACAGGCCAGCAGTTCCGGCGGCCTGCCATGCACAAATTCCGCACCAAGCTCGATCGCAACGTTGCCGCGGTGCACCGTGCGAATTCGTCCTCCGACGCGATCGCTCGCCTCCAGCACAGTGACGCCCCAGCCCGCCTCGGCCAAACGAACGGCTGCAATCAGCCCTGCAACACCTGCTCCAACAACGATGACATCCCTCATACGACCGCTGACTCGCTGACTTGCTGACCGGCTGACTCACTGCGTCCTCTCAGTAACTCGCGCAGCAGATTGATCGCCTCATCACGGGTATGAATCGCGCCTTCGAGCTGCGCATCTTCAATGTCGGCGAGCAGCTGCTTGAAGCGCGGCCCCGGCTTGAGACCGGCGTCGATCAGGTCGCGGCCGGTCAACAGCAAAGCGGGCTTATGCTCTTCAACCGGAGCCGCTTCGTAGTGACTCTTCGCATAGTCATACATGCCCAGAAGGTTGTGCGATGCAGTGACGTCAAGATGATGCAGCGCGAGATGCTCGGGAAAATCCTGCAGCCGGAAGAAGCGCTTCAACGTGCTCTGTTTCATGTTCTTCACATCACCGAAGCGCATGTGATTCGCGACCAGGGAGACGATCTGGTCGGTGTCGCTGTTGGAGAAGCGCAGGCGATTCATGATGTGGCGCGTGATGGTTGCGCCCACCTCCGCGTGGCCGTTGAAGCGGATGCGTGGCTTTGCGTCCGCAGGGTCAGGCGCGCGAAACGTGGGTGGCTTGCCCACATCATGCAGCAGCGCCGACCATGCCAGCGTCGGCTTTGCGCCGGGATCAAGCTTCTGGAGCAGCAGCAGTGTGTGAACCCATACGTCGCCTTCCGGGTGCCACTCCGGCGGCTGCTCCACGCCTTTCATCGCTGCGACTTCCGGCAGCACGTGCGGCAGCAAACCGCTCTCATCCAGCAGCTCAAAGGCACGGCGCGCATGGCCTTCCGTCAGCATCTTCGTCAACTCGTCGCGCAGACGCTCATTGCTGACCTGGGCGATCGTGGATGCCTGCCGCTGCACCGCGCGCAGGGTCGCACCTTCGATGGTGAAGCCGAAGCGTGCGGCAAAGCGCACCGCGCGCAGCATGCGCAGCTTGTCCTCCGCAAATCGGCGTTCGGGATCGCCGATCGCTCGCAGCAACTTCGCCTCAAGATCGGCGCGACCGCCGACGAAATCCAGCACCTTGCCATGGAGGTTTTCTTCGGTCAGATCGATGGGATCGAGCAGCATGCCGTTGATCGTGAAGTCGCGGCGCAGCACATCCTCTTCCGCAGTGTCGGAATAGCTGACCTCATCGGGTCTGCGGCCGTCACTGTACTGCCCGTCCGAGCGAAAGGTCGCCACCTCCGTCTGAATCTCACACCCTTCGTCCTTGTTTGCGGCGCAGACGATCACCACGCCGAAGTGCATGCCCACCGAGAACGTGCGGTCGAAGCCAAGCAGCACCTGCTCAGGGAACGCCGACGTGGCGACGTCATAATCCTTTGGCGTAACGCCGAGCAGCAGGTCCCGCACACATCCTCCTGCAAAATACGCCTGGAAGCCACGCGCACGCAGTGATTGCACGATATGCAGCGCGGCCTGGAAGCCGTCGCTCTGCATTGCGGAACTCAAGTCATGCTTGCCCATCACGTGTCCTATCCTATTCAGATGCAGCAGCCGCACGAGCGAAGCACCGGGCAAGGCATACGTAACAGCCTGATCCTCGGCATAGAAAGTTCGTGCGACGAGACCGCCGCAGCGGTCGTGCGTGGCGGTCGCGAAGTGCTCAGCAACGTTGTCGCATCGCAGATGGAAATGCATGCGCTCTACGGCGGCGTGGTGCCGGAGCTTGCCAGCCGGGAGCACCTGCGCAACATCGTTCCGGTTGTGCGGGAAGCTCTGCGGCAGGCCGAGGTTGACGCTGCCGATCTTGATGCGATCGCTGTCACCGCAGGACCGGGCCTTGCGGGAGCACTGCTGGTCGGCATCTCGTTTGCGAAGGCGTACGCATTCGGGCTTGGCAAGCCGCTGATCGCTGTGAACCACCTTGAAGGGCACATCCATGCGGTGCTGATGCAGATGGCTCGGCAGGATGAAAAAGCAGATTCCTCCGCTTCGCTGCGGGATGACAACTCACAAAAATCAGATCCGCTGCTTGCGCTCGTGGTGAGTGGCGGCCACACGCATCTTTACCTCGCGCAGGAAAGCGGTGGCGTGTGGCGCTATCGCAACGTCGGCCGCACCGTGGATGATGCCGCGGGCGAGGCCTATGACAAGGTCGCCAAGCTGCTCGGCCTTGGATATCCCGGCGGCCCCTGGATCGATCGCCTGAGCGCGTTCGGCGATGCGAAGGCTGTGCCCTTCCGGTTCACGGACATCAATCGAGGAACGGTCGAGGAGCCGAGCTTTGACTTCTCTTTCAGCGGCATCAAGACGGCCGTTCTTCGCTACGTTGAAACGCACGGCATGAAGCCCGCGATTGAGATCCGTCGCGCGGCGATCGCGCAGATCGACGCGCCGAGCCTGGACGACGTTCATGCACTCTGCGACGCGCAGACGCTCGACCTGATCGCCTCATTTCAGCACGCCGTGGTGGGCAACCTGACGCGGCAGACGCTTGCCGCAGCTGCGCATTTCGGCGTAAAGACGATCGTGATCTCCGGCGGTGTTGCCGCCAACCGTTCCCTGCGAATGCGCTTCGCAGAAGAGGCTACGCAGCGCGGCCTGGCCGTCCACTTCCCCGCAGCCGCGCTCTCGACGGACAACGCCGCCATGATCGCCGCCGCCGCGTGGCCGAAGCTGCTGCAGGGCGATGTTGCGGACGCCACTTTGAACGCGACGCCGCAGCTGCGCCTCGGCTGAACGGTCCGCGTTCACCGCTCGGCTAGAATCAAGGGGGACTGCGGCGGCAGACTGCGCACACGCGCAAGTTCCGGGCGCGCACGCAAGTCAGGCCAAGGAACGAACCAGCCCGGATGGCGATCGAACTTTTCAACACACTCGGCAGCCGCGTCGAGCCGCTCACCGCCGCGCGCGACAACACGCTGCGCATGTATTGCTGCGGGCCCACCGTCTACGACTACGGCCACATCGGCAACTTCCGCACGTTTCTGCATGTGGACGTGCTGCGCCGCGCCGCTCGCCTGCAGGGCTTCACGCTGAAACACGTGATGAACATCACGGACGTGGACGACAAGATCATCCGCAATTCTGTAGCAGCGAACATGCCCATCGGCGAGTACACCGCCAAGTTCGAGCGCGCGTTCTTTGAAGACATGGACGCGCTCGGCGTCGAGCGGCCCGAGATCATCGCGCGCGCGACCGAAACCATTGGCGAGATGGTCGCTCTGATCGAGCAGCTCGCAAGCGAAGACATCGCCTACAAGGCAGAGGACGGATCGTGGTACTTTCGCATCGCGAAGTTCCCGGACTACGGCAAGCTCTCCGGCAAGGACCTGGAAGGCATTGAAGACGGTGCGCGCGTCGATGTGGACGAATACGAGAAGGACGCCGCGCGCGATTTCGCCCTCTGGAAAGCAGTGAAGCCGGATGAGACTTCGTGGGAGACGTCGCTAGGTACAGGACGGCCCGGCTGGCACATTGAGTGCTCCGCCATGGCGATGAAGCACCTCGGTCCGAGCTTCGACCTGCACGCCGGCGGCGAAGATCTGACTTTCCCGCATCACGAAAACGAAATAGCGCAGAGCGAGTGCGCAAGTCACCTGCCCTTTGCGCGGCACTGGTTCCACGTGCGCTTTCTGCTGGTCGAAGGAAAGAAGATGTCGAAGTCCGAGGGCAACTTCTTCACGCTGCGCGATCTGTTGCTGAAGGGCTATCGCGCATCGGCCATTCGCTTCCTGCTGCTGAGCGTGCCGTATCGCCACCAGATGAACTTCACCTTCGAGGGCCTGAAGGAGAGCGCGAACGCTATCGAGCGTCTGCGCACCTTCGCCCGCCGCATGGAGGCCGCGGCGAAGAACACGGCACTCCCAGTGGATCGCAACGAAGAGTTGGACGTTCTGGTCGCCAACAAACTCGCGGCCTATCACGCAGCGCTCGAGAACGACCTGAACACAGCCGAAGCGCGCGCCGCCGTCTTCGATGCGG
>CAZZVI010000148.1:2263-8574 GCA_964657335.1 uncultured Terriglobus sp. | reverse complement strand
AAGCGCATCGACATGCTGGAAAAGCGCTGGGCCGTTCTCAACCGGTGATGCTCGGGACGCGACAAGCATCGCACCACCTCCTTGTGTTCGGGGCCTCGGGAGCCATCGGCTCTGCGATCTGCACGGCTGCAAAAGAACGCGGTTGGCGGGTCACAGGCGTGGCCCGCCACTGGCCCTCACAGCCCGCCAGCGAGATTGAGACCTTGACCCTCGACCCATTGGCGGAGGGCTTCGACGCGAGTGTGTTTGTCGGGTCGGCTCCGTTCGACGCAGTCTGCTGGGCGCAGGGCGCGAACGCGAACGACTCGGTCTACGACGTGGACATTGGCCGGCACCTCGATCTTTACGGGGCGAATGTCGTGTACATCCTTTCCACGCTGAAGACCTTGCTCACGGAGCAGCTGCTGTCGCCGGCGGCCCGGATGTGTGTCATCAGCTCCATCTGGCAAAACCTCGCGCGCCAGTCCAAGCTGTCGTACTGCGTCTCGAAGGCAGCGCTGCAGGGGCTCATCCTTTCCGCTTCCGCTGACCTGGCAAAGGACGGGCATCTCATCAACGCAGTCCTGCCGGGTGCACTCGAGACGCCAATGACGCGGAGGAATCTCGCCCCCGAGCAGATTGATCGGCTGACCGAGGCAACGGCGTTTGGGCGTCTGCCCACGCTCGGGGATGTTGCGTCGATCGTCTGCTATCTCTGCTCGCCGGAGAACACGGGCATCACAGGACAATTCATCGCCGCAGATCTAGGATTCAGCCATGTCCGCATCGTCTGAGCGCAGTGAATTTGCAATTTCCTCGTCGACCGGTTCCTACACGGTGATGATCCAGACGGGCCTGGTCAGCGGTTCGGCAGGCCATGAGCCTGGTATCTCTGCGTCAGGGAGCGTGATTGCCGACAGGTACTTTCACGATCACGATCTAGCTGCTCTTCGCGAGGCCCATCCCATCTGGATCGAGGCAACAGAGCGCGAAAAGTCGCTCGAGCGAACTCCAGGAGTGATCGAGCAGATGCGGGCTTCCGGCGCAAACCGGTCGACCCCACTGGTCGCTGTCGGCGGCGGCGTCATCCAGGACATCGCGGCGTTTGTCGCGTCGGTGTACATGCGCGGCCTGTCGTGGAGCTATGCGCCAACCACCGTTCTTGCCATGGTGGATTCGTGCATTGGCGGCAAATCCAGCATCAACGTCGGCCCCTACAAGAACCTGGTCGGCACGTTTCATCCGCCGCAACACATCTACATCGATCCGGGGTTGGCGCAGACGCTGCCTCGCGATCAGTTCGCCAGCGGCTTGATTGAAGCAGCAAAGATCTGCTTCTGTCGCGGTGAGGCTGATTTCCAGGCTTATCTTGCGTGCGGTCCCACGGTGGACATGCCCGCGGACCGTCTGGAGCGGCTCATCCGCACCAGCCTGCTCGCGAAGAAGTACTTCATCGAGATCGATGAGTTCGATAAGAAGGAACGCCTGCTGCTGAACTTCGGCCATACCTTCGGCCATGCGATCGAGGGCGCATCCAACTACGGCATTCCGCACGGCATTGCAGTTGGCGTTGGCATCCTGTGTTCACTGGCGTTTCAGCGGGCGCGGGGCATCGACTTCAGCGCCGTGACTCGCGTGGCGTTGTTTGAGGAGCATCTCAACAGTCTGGTAAGCACCATGCCGGGCCTGCGCGAACAACTGGCGTCGCTCGATCTCGCGGAGGTGCTGGAACGCTTCGCTTCCGACAAGAAGCACTCGGCGGCAAACTACACCCTCATCCTCGTCGACGGGCAGGGCGAAGTGCAACTGGAACGGATCGCGCGAACGTCCGACGCAGAAGTTCGCCATGCCATTGAGACCACGCTGGAAAGCTACTCCCTATGATCAAGTATTCCGACCTTCTTGCCGACTGGCTCGTGTCGCTGGGCTACACCCACTGCTTCTTCGTTGCCGGCGGCAACATCATGCATCTGCTGGAATCGTGCAGCCGTCGTTTCACCTGTGTGCCGGTTGTTCATGAAGTTGCCGCGGGCATTGCCTCGGAGTACTTCAACGAAGTGCATCTGGGGCCAAACGGCGGGTCCAAAGCCTTCGCCTTGGTGACTGCCGGACCCGGTCTAACAAACATTGTGACCGCCATCGCGGGAGCCTGGCTTGAGTCACGGGAACTGCTGGTCATCGGCGGCCAGGTGAAGGTCGCCGACCTGTCGCGCTCGCAGGTTCGGCAGCGCGGCATCCAGGAGATTGACGGCGTCGCCATCGCCAAGCCGATCACGGAGCGTTCGGAACTGATCGAAACGATTCTCGACCAGAGGACGTTCGCGGCAATGACCCGGTCAGGAGCACACGGGCGCAAGGGTCCCGTGTTCCTCGAAATTCCGTTAGATATTCAGGGTGCGCAGGTGGATGCGGAGGCACTCAACACCGCCGTTCCGCCGTTCGAGGCAGAGTTCCCACCTGTCTCCGATGCGGAAGTCGAGGGTCTTGCCGAACGTATCCAGAGGGCGCAGCGCCCCGTCTTTCTGCTCGGCGCGGGCATCGATCGCGATACGACAGCACAGCTTGCTCCGCTGCTTGGGGAGGCCGGTGTCCCAGTCATGCTGACGTGGAATGCCGCGGATCGTCTGGATGCGAGCCATCCTGCAAACTTCGGCCGCCCGAACACCTGGGGCATGCGGTACAGCAACGTGCTGCTGCAACAGGCAGACCTGCTGATCGCGCTGGGCACAAGGTTGTCCATGCAGCAGAGCGGCTTCAACTGGCAGGAGTTCATTCCCTCCGGTGAGATCGTCCAGGTGGATTGCGATGAAACGGAGCTGCAGAAGGGTCATCCGAAGCTCGCAATCGGTGTGCGTGGCGACGCGAACGATGTCCTTCGCGGGTTGCTGAGCCGAAGCCTCGGCGATCACGGGGAGTGGTCAGGTTTCTGCCGTCTGGTTCGCTCTACCCTGCCTCTCGTGGAGCCGGTCAACACGACCGGTGAGGGCTACCTCAACCCTTACCGCTTTGCCGAGGTGCTCTCAGAGCTGTGCACAAGTGAAGACATCGTGATCCCCTGCTCCAGCGGCAGCGCCTTTACGGTGATGATGCAGACGTTCGCCCAGCGGGCGGGGCAGCGGATCGTCACCAACAAGGGCCTCGCCTCCATGGGCTATGGGCTCTCCGGAGCGATCGGCGCGGCGTTTGCGGCAGGGGGCAGGCGTACGGTGCTGGTCGAGGGTGACGGCGGCTTCACCCAGAACCTGCAGGAGCTCGGCACGGTGAACGCCAACAAGCTCAACATCAAGATCTTCCTCTTCGACGACAACGGGTACGCCTCCATCCGGATGACGCAGCGGAACTACTTCGGCGGCCGTTACGTTGGCTGCGATACGCAAACCGGCCTCGGCATCCCGAAGTGGGAGCAGCTTTTCCCGGCCTATTCCGTGCCGGTCATGCGGATCGGTCCCGGATACGAGAACGATCCTGCGTTCCTCGAGGCTTTCAACGCGCCCGGCGCGCACGCCTTCCTGGTTCACATCGACCCGGTGCAGACGTACTTCCCGAAGATCACATCGCACGTCACGGCATCCGGCTCCATGCAGTCGAATCCGCTGCATCGCATGACGCCCGACCTTGATCCCGATACCGCCGCAAAGGTCTTCCGGTACATCACGGTCTGAGAACGCCGTTGCTGCCACCGTTCATCCGCATAGAATCGGTCGCGCTTGCTCAGCGGCGTTAATCTGACGACACTGGATCGATGCCAAACCTTCGTTGTCTTGCAGCCCTTCTGCTTGCCCTCGCGCTGTCCGCACATGCGCAGTCCTCCCTGACGGCAGAGCAGGTCATCGCGAAGATGCGGTCGGCTGCCGGTGTGACCGCCTCACCGGCTACCGTGGATACGATCAAGGCGGGCAATCCAAAGACGGTCGTGACGGGCATTGCGACGACCATCTCGCCCACCATGGACGTGCTGCGCAGGGCCGTTGCCGCGCATGACAACCTCATCGTCACGCACGAGCCGACGTTCTACAACCACCAGGACGCAGACACGCTCTTCACCCATGATCCGGTCTATGCGGAGAAGCAGGCCTACATCCGCGACCACGGCCTGGTGATCTTTCGCTGGCATGACGGCTGGCACCAGCGCAAGCCCGACGGCATCGCCGAGGGATGGATGAAGCTGGCCGGATGGCAGCGCTACCAGCATGAGGAGAACCAGTACTTCTACACGGTTCCCGCGACCACGCTGGGCGCGCTGGCGCTGCAGCTGCAGGCGAGCATGGGCGGACGCATTGTGCGCGTGATCGGCAATCCGGACGAGCCGGTATCGAACGTCGTCTACGCGCCCGGCGCACCGGGAGAGGCACGCCAGGTGCAGGCACTCGAGCGCGACGATGTCGATGTACTGGTGGGCGGCGAGATACCGGAGTGGGAGACGATCTCGTACGCATGGGACGCGGCACAGCAGGGCCGCCGCAAGGGCATGATCCTGCTGGGCCACTACACGTCAGAGGAGCCCGGCATGGACAACTGCGCGGTGTGGCTGAAGACCGTCTTTCCCGGCATGAAGATCGACTTCCTCCCGGCAGGCGAGCCGTACTGGCTGCCCGGCCATCCGCCAGCGCGCAGATAGCCTTGGCGGACCATGCGCATGCACTACGCCCACCAAGATCGCGGGCTGCAAGGAGCGAGCGCTGATGAAAGATGCCGGTCGAATCCGGGAAGACTGGCCGGAGGCCATGGCCGAGGTCACGGAGTGCCATTACGACGTCCGGGCCGGGCGGGCCCTCGCATTTGGCCTAACCTCGAACAAGCACTTCCGCATCGCCTATAACTACCGGGTCGGCGAGGAACTGCACACCGGCGAGTGCTTTTCAGAAGTCGCCCGCCCGCAGGGCAGCCTGTTTCCGATTCGGTACGACCCCGATCTGCCCCATCTCAGCCACTCCGGCGGCGGTGCTTCTCAGCGCGTTCCGTTGTTGATCTTTGGAGTTGCGGGCTCCATCGCACTGTCGCTGGGGTGGTTGCTGGTCCTGCGCCGCTGCTGACAGGGCTGCGCGGCTTTCGCGGGTGCTGAAAGAGACCTCGTTTCCGGAAGGGCACAGCTTTAGCTGTGCCGCAAGTGCTGTTGATCGACGCAGCTTGAGCCGCCGAGGTACGCTTCGAAGCTGGCCTCGGGGGCTGAAGCCCCTATTGCGTGAGCTTCGGTGGCACAGCTAAAGCTGTGCCCTTTCGTTGTCCTCTCGATGGTCAACTCCACAGACTTGTCATTTCGACCGGAGCGTAGCGTAGTGGAGAAACCTGCTGTTTAGGATCTCCGTGGGCTGACAGCAGCAGGTTTCTCCACTACGCAGGACGGAAGGGCCGTCCCGCTCCGGTCGAAATGAAAAGTCTGTGAAGCGGAACATACCAAGGCGTTAGTGCGGTAGCGGCTGCGTGCCATGGATCGTGAAGCTCGCCGTCTGCGCGGGTGTGGGTGCCTTTGGATCCTTCGGCTGCGAGCCGCCAACGGCGATGGCGTACATGCCGGGCTGCACGGCGCGCGTGCCCTGCGCGTCTACTTCGGAGGGCTGTCGCGGCGACAGGGTGAAGGAGATCTTGCGGCTTTCGCCCGGCTTCAGCATCACCCGCTGAAAGCCCTCGAGTTGCTGCTTTGGAGACAGACCGCCGTTGCCCTCTGCGGGCGGTAACAGGTACAGCTCGGCAACCTCGTCACCCGCCACTTTGCCGGTGTTCTTCACCGTGACTTCAGCGGTCAGGCTGTCACCCGCGCTCAGCCTGCCAGTCGACAGCTTCAAGCCGGAGTACGCGAACTTCGTATAGCTCAGGCCATAGCCGAAGCCATACAGCGGCGTGCCGGTGAAGTAGCGATAGGTGCGGTTCTTCATCGAATAATCTTCGAAGCCCGGCAGGTCGCTTTCCGATTTGTAGAAAGTGACCGGCAGGCGGCCGCTGGGATTGTTTTTGCCGACGAGCGTGTCGGCAAGGGCCTGGCTGCCGGCCTCGCCCGGGTACCAGGCCTCCAGCACCGCATTGGCGCGTGCGTCCGCCGTGTTGATGGCGATGGCGGAGCCGTTCAGCAGGATGACGACGAGCGGCTTGCCCGAGGCAATCAGGCCATCGAGCAGAGCGGCCTGCGACGCGGGCAGGTTGATGTCGGTGCGGTCGCCGCCGGCGAAGCCGGGCAGCTTCACGGGCATCTCTTCGCCTTCCAGATCGGGCGAAAGTCCGAGCATTGCGACGACCAGGTCTGCCCCCTTCGCAATGTTCAGCGCCTCAGGTAAGAGCTGCGCGGCGGTGGGCGTCCAGTCCATCCGAATGCCCGAACCCGCCGACGCGGAGTCGCG
>CAZZVI010000148.1:0-2163 GCA_964657335.1 uncultured Terriglobus sp. | reverse complement strand
CCGGGCGCGTACAGCACGCGGCTGCCGTGCAGCGCGGCCCGCAGCGCATCCACCGGCATCTGCGGGTCGTGCGCGATGCCGTTGTAATTGCCCTCGATCGACGACAGCGACGCGCCGTTCGGCCCGATGACGGCGACTGTCTTGTACCTGCCCGGTTTCAGCGGCAGAATACCGTCGTTCTTCAGCAGCACCATCGACTCTTCCGCGGCCTTCTTCGCGATAGCCGCGTGCGCGGGCGAGTTCACTTCACTGAATGGAATCTGTGCGTACAGCACGGTGCCCGCGGGGTCGAACAGCCCCAGCCGGATGCGTGCCTCAAACAGGCGGCGCAGGCTCACGTCGATGTCCGACTCCTGGATGAGCCCCGCCTTCACGGCATCGCCGAGCCTGCGGTAGGTGCCGCCGCAGTTGGTGTCGGTGCCGGCGAGCAGAGCGGTCTTGTCGGCATGGATGGCGTCAGGGTCCGTCATGTGCGTGTTGGGCCGGAAGAAGTCGTCGATGGCCCCGCAGTCGGACGTCACAAAGCCCCCGAACTTCCAGTCGTTGCGCAGGATGTCGACCAGCAGCAGCTTGCTGCCGCACGCGGGCGCGCCGTCCAGGCGGTTGTAGGCGCACATGATGGAGTCGGCCTTCGCATCGACGATGGCCGCGCGGAACTGCGGCAGGTAGGTGTCCCACAGGTCGTGCGGCGTGGGCTCCACGTTGAACTTGTGGCGGCCCGCCTCGGGGCCGGAGTGCACGGCGAAGTGCTTCGGCGTGGCGATCACCTTGTAGAACTTCGGGTCGGTGCCCTGCAGGCCGCGGATGAAGTTCATGCCCAGCGTCGCGGTCAGGTGCGGGTCTTCGCCGTAGGTCTCCTGCCCGCGCCCCCAGCGCGGATCGCGAAAGATGTTGATGTTTGGCGACCAGAAGGTCAGGCCAAAGTAGATCTCGTGGATGTTATGGCGCAGAGCCTCGTTGTTCTTGGCGCGAGCCTCGGTCGCGATGACATCGCCGATCTGGTTTAGCAGCGGCGCATCCCACGTCGCGGCCATGCCGATCGCCTGCGGAAACATGGTCGCGTAGCCTGACCGCGCCACGCCGTGCAGCCCCTCATTCCAGTAGTCATACGCAGGCACGTTCAGCCGTGGAATCGCGGGGGCGCCATTCACCATCTGCAGCGACTTCTCTTCGAGGGTCATGCGGCCGACGAGGTCCGCCGCCCGTTCCTGCGGCGTAAGTGAGGGGTTCAGGTAAGCAGGCGGAGTCTGCGCCGCGGCAGTCAGCGCAAAGGCGAGCAGGGACGCAGCAAGAAGGCGCACGGTAAGAGTTCTCCGCGCGCATTATTTCAGACGGGAAAGAGACATGGCACCTACCGGTCTTCGGGCTGGCAGCCCCTGCTCAGAGGAAGCGTCGCCGTAAAATCAACGAGCAACGTATCCGAAGCACCGGAGCGCACATGAACCCGTCTCGCCGTGAGTTTTTGCAGGGAACCGCCGCCGTCGCAGCCACCGCGGCGACAGGCAAGCTGGCACACGCAGCCGAAGCTCCCACCGCGCCGCGCAGGCAGCCGAATCTTGTGTTCTTTCTTGGAGAAGGGCAGCGCGCCGATGCCATGTCCATCGCGGGCCATCCGCTGCTGAAGACACCGAACCATGACCGCATTGGCCGCGAAGGCATGCTCTTCCGCAACGCCTTCTGCACCAATGCGCTCTGTGCTCCGGCACGCACCGCCGCCATGACCGGCATGTACTCTCGCTCGACCGGCATGCTGTCGAACGAAGGCCTGAACAGGCCGCTGCCGTCTGACCTGCCGTTCCTCACCGACATGCTGCGCGCGGCCGGTTACAAGATTGGCATTGCGGGCAAGGTGCACGCGCCGCTCGGCTTTGAAGACAAGCACTGGGACTTCTACTTCGGCCACAACGATCCCGGCAACACCATGGCCAACCCGGTCTTCAAGGAAGGTCATGACGGTGTCGTCGGACCGGCGAAGAAGTACAACGACATCTATGCGGACGACCTCTCGACTGACCGCGCCGTTGCGTGGCTTGAGTCGCTGCCCGCCGATCAGCCGTTCTGCCTGCTGTGCTGGTTTGTCGCGCCGCATGAGCCGTTCTTCCGGCCACGCCGCTATGCCAACCTGTACGACGGCGCAACGGTCCCCAAGCCCATCACCTTCGA
>CAZZVI010000147.1:6471-8709 GCA_964657335.1 uncultured Terriglobus sp. | reverse complement strand
TGCAAACTGTTCCGATTCCTGACGCGATGAAGAACCACGCCAAGCCGTTCGGTCATACACGCGACCTATATTGATCGGCGCGAAATAGCTCTTTCTTCCGCCTGCACGCCTGACCAACCACAGCAGGCCAGAGGCAATCATAGCCACGAAGAACACATTACTTTCTCGAAGTGATATGTCTGGCGCCAGACATTTAAGAAGCGAGGATGTGTCCGTGGGCTTGTTAAAGAAGGAGACACTGCAGTGCATAAATTTGGTATCTGGGCACCGAAGGCGCAGAAGATTTCCCTGAAGTGGCGTGACCGGATCCTGCCGATGGAGGGTCCGAACGCCCGTGGATGGTGGATGCTTGAGGTGGAGGAGGCCGGCTGCGGCGACCGCTATGCCTTCCTCTTCGACGATGATCCCACGCCGTATCCCGATCCACGCAGTCCTCGCCAGCCCGATGGCGTGCATGGAGAATCGGAGCTGTACGACCACTCGAATTTCCAGTGGAAGGACCGGTTCTGGCGTGGCTCGCCGAAGACTGGTTCGGTCATCTACGAATTGCACATCGGTACGTTCAGCAGCGAGGGAACGTTCGATGGCGCCATTCCGCACCTGGAACACCTGGTTGACCTGGGAGTGACCCACGTTGAAGTCATGCCTGTGGCGGCATGGGCCGGTCATCAGGGCTGGGGCTATGACAGCGTTGCGCTGTTCGCCACGCACGAAGCCTATGGCGGGCCCGACGGCTTCAAGCGATTCGTGGATGCCTGTCACGCGACCGGTCTCAGCGTGATCCTGGATGTGGTCTACAACCACTTTGGACCCGTTGGAAATTACGCCACCAAGTTCGGACCTTACATGAATGAGGACCGAAAGACGCCGTGGGGCGACGCGGTCAATCTGGATGGCGAGGGCAGTGACGATGTTCGCCGCTTCTTCCTGGACAACGCGCTCATGTGGCTGAAGGAGTACCACTGCGACGGTCTAAGGTTCGACGCGGTGCATGCCTTTATCGATCTGTCCGCCGTGCATTTTCTCGAGCAGCTTTCCATCGAGGTGGAGCGCCTGAGCGCCACGCTGGCAAAAGAGTTCTATCTGATTGCAGAGAGCGATCTGAACGATCCGCGCGTTGTGCGCTCGCGCGAGGCGAACGGCTACGGCATGGATTCGCAATGGAGCGACGACTTTCACCACGCTCTATTTACACTGCTGTTTCAGCCGAAGGACGGCGAGTCTGGCTACTACAGTGACTTTGGCGAGCTCAGCGACTTGAAGAAAGCGCTTGAACGCTCCTATGTCTATGACGGCCGTTTCTCCGGACACCGCAAGCGCCGGCATGGCCGGCCGCCGGATGGACTGTCTGCGCATCACTTCATCCACTTCGATCAGAACCATGATCAGATCGGCAACCGCGCCAAGGGCGAACGCCTGGAGCATCTTGTCGGCATGGATGCCGCCAAGGTCGCCATCGGCCTGCTGCTGACTGCGCCTTACATACCCATGCTGTTCATGGGAGAAGAATGGGCAACGTCGTCGCCCTTCCTGTACTTCGCCGACCACGAAGACGAAGAGATGCGCAAGCAGGTCGCCGAAGGGCGCCGCAAAGAGTTCGCGGCCTTCGGCTTTGGGGACGATGTGCCGGATCCGGAAGATCCGTCGAGTTACGAGAATTCCAAGCTGAAGTGGGAGGAGAGGAACGAGGGAAAGCACGCCGAGATGCTTGCCTGGGTCAAGTCACTCATTGCGCTGCGGCGCAGCAACGTGTGCCTGAACGACGGCGATCTGCACCGCATCTCGGTCTTCACGGATGATGAAAAGCGAACGCTGGTGATGCAGCGTGACGAGGCGCGTGTCGTCCTCAACCTCGGCGAAGAACCGTACCGGTTCTCCATCCTGGAAGGCGAAACGGTGAAGCTCATCTCGCGGGAGGGTATCTGCACCTGCGAGGACACGATCGATCTGCCGCCGATGACGCTGGCTGTCCTGATGTCGACCGCGGAGGCGTTAGAAGACCGCGAAGTCGCTGTGCACGGGAGAAATATTCAGGGCAGTTAGGCTGCTTTACAGCGGCAACTTGCCTTGCAATCACCCACTTCACCCCTGACCTGTCATCTCGACCGAAGCGAAGCGGAGTGGAGAGACCTGCTTTTTCTCGTTGTGTCCGGCTCTAAAAAGCAGGTTCCTCCACTCCGCTTCGCTCCGGTCGGAATGACAGACTGCGGTAGGGCCCAATCGTAAGAAGAGCTTCGT
>CAZZVI010000147.1:0-6371 GCA_964657335.1 uncultured Terriglobus sp. | reverse complement strand
ACGGTCTTCAGGTCAAGCGAGTAGGCGACTTCGACGCGGCCTGCAACGATGCGTTCGACGACGGTCTTCACGTCCGCCGACGGTCCGACCAGTCGGATCAGAAGATGGGCTTCGGCCGCATCGGGAATGACATTCGGCGCGCGGCCGCCGGAGACGATGCCGATGTTCAGCGTGGACGGCCCGATCTCCGGATCGACCGGCAGCTCCGCCGCGAGCAGATCGTGCAGCACGTTGACCAGCTTCTCGATGGCGGAATCGCCGAGCTCAGGGTAGGCCGAGTGGGCCATCTTGCCGGAGGCGCGCAGCTCGACGCGCAGCGCTCCCTTGGTAGCGAGGGCGAGTTTGTTCTCGGTGGGTTCGCCGTTGATAAGGAAGCGTGAGCCGTGGCCGTCGAGGTTGGCGACCTTCGCTCCTGCTGAGTCGCGCTCTTCGCCTACGACGTATAGCAGGCCCACGGGCACACCGCCTTTGTGCAGCTTCTCCGCCGCGGCGACCTGCGAGGCGAGAATGCCCTTGGCATCGCACGAGCCGCGACCGTAGACGTAGGTGTCGTCCTCGGTCGAGCCGAAGTAAGGCGGCACCGTGTCGAAATGCGTCGACAGCGTGATGACCGGAGATGTGCCCGGCATGGTGGCGTACAGGTTGAAGCGCTCGCCGGTGCCTCCGCCGGGGGTGCGGGCGAGCTCGGGCTGCTCGACGGGCTGCTTTTCGACGTTGTAGCCGAGGCCGAGCAGATATTCGTGCAGGAACGCGCCGCAGCGGCCTTCATGATAGGTCGTCGATTCGATGTCGACCAGTTGCCGGGTCAATGCAATTGGATCAATGGGCATAGACCTTCAGGATACGCGCGCGGCCGCGCCGGGGTACGTGAAGCCGCGCTCGTAAAATGAGCGGATGGCCTCAACCATCCAGACTGTTGATGATCTGCGCGGTCCTGCCGGGCATTTGGAAGCATTGCTGAACGTCGGCAAGACCGATGCGGCATACGCGGCGGTGATCTGCCATCCTCATCCACCGTCCGGCGGAACCATGCACACGCGCGTTGTCTATCAGACGATGAAGGCGTTCGCTCACTTCGGCGTGCCAGTTCTGCGTTTCAACTTTCGCGGCGTTGGCCTGAGCGAAGGCGCGTACACCAACGGCCCCGGCGAGATCGAAGATGCCCAGGCTGCGATTGGATGGCTTAAAAAAACCTTCGGTTTGCCTGTCATCGTTGCGGGGTTCTCGTTCGGAGCAAACATCGGCTTTCGTGCCGCGTGTGGCGACGCCCGCGTACACGGACTGATCGGCCTGGGCATGCCGCTGCAGGCGGGCGGCCGCAGCTACAGCTACGAGTTCCTCCAGCACTGCACCGCGCCGAAGCTGCTGCTGACGGGCTCGGAAGATCCGTTCGCGCCGCGAGCGGTGATGGAGAGCATCTTCGCCGAGGCGCCGGAGCCGAAGGAGATGCACTGGATCGACGGTGCAGAGCACTTCTTCATGGGCGTGCCGGGATCGCCGGGGCCGAAGCTCGATCGCATGCAGCTGGCGGTGCGCCAGTGGCTTTCGGCGAAGTTCTTTCCCGAGGTTCCGGCGGTCTAGTTACCACTCACTCTGTCATCTCGACCGGAGCGCAACGGAGTGGAGAGACCTGCTGTTCTAAATTGCGCGGCAGCACGGAAGCAGGTTTCTCCACTATGCAGGACGATAAAGCTGTCCTGCTCCAGTCGAAATGACAGGTTGTGGTGACGTAGGCCAGCCGGTTCCAGCGCTGCGCGACCCCACCGGAATGAGGCGCCTATCGCACCATTGCCGGCACGAGTGTCTCATGCTCCGTTGCATGCGACGCCTTCGCCAGCAGCGGCTCAATGACCTCCATCGCCTGGTCGACATGCGAACGCTCCAGCAGAAACGCCGGCAGGAACCGCATGATGTTGCCCTGGACAAAGTTCAGCATCAACCCCTGCTCCAGCGCCTCTTCCGCGAGCGGACGGCCCGGGATGGTGAGCTCCAGCCCCTGGATCAGGCCGATGCCTCGCGCTTCGACGGCAATCTCCGACGTTGAAGCCAGCGCGTGCAGACGGCGACCGAGGTAGGCGCCGGTGTCGGTGACGCGCGCCAGCAGGTCCTCGTCTTCGACCACGTCGAGGAACTCGAGGCCAAGTCGGCAGGCCAGCGGGCTGCCGCCCAGCGTGCTGCCATGCTTGCCCAGGCCGAGCGTGTGGAAGAGGTCCGAGTTCACCAGCAGAGCGCTCAACGGCAGGCCGCCACCGAGGGGCTTGCCCAGCAGCAGAACGTCCGGCTTCACATCGTGATGTTCGTATCCGAACCACTTACCGGTGCGACCAAGGCCGCACTGGATCTCGTCGAGGATCAGCAGCGCGCGGTGCTTGTTGGCGAGCCGCCGTGCTTCGCGAAGATACTCCGTTGAAATCTCGTAAATGCCACCCTCGCCAAGAACGGTTTCCAGCAGGATGGCGCAGGTATCGTCGGTCACCGTTGCGCGGAGCGCTTCGATGTCTTCGCGCGGCACAAAGTCCGCGCCTGGAAGGCCGGGCTCGAACTCATCGCGGTACTTGGCCTGGCCGGTGACGGACATGGATCCGTAGGTGCGGCCGTGATAGCTGCCGAGCAGAGAGATCACGCGGTACTTGCGCTCAGAGTAGTTCTGCCGCGCATGCGCTCGAGCCAGCTTCAGCGCGCCTTCCACGGCCTCGGCTCCGCCAGTCGAATAGAAGACGCCGGCCATGCCGGAGAGTTCGCACAGGCGCTCCCCAAGCTCGCCCGCGTACGGCGTGCAGTACTGCGGCGACAGGTGGATCATCTTTGCCGCCTGATCTGCAGTGGCAGCCACCATGCGGGGATGGGCATGACCAAGTGCGTTGACGCCGAGCCCGGCCATCATGTCGAGGTAACGGTTGCCGGAGCTGTCAAACAGATGGACGCCTTCGCCCCGCTCCATCACGACCGGGAAGCGCGCATAGACGGGAAGCAGGAATTCGCTGTCGCGGCGAAGGATCGGTTCTGCCGCTGAGTTTTGCTGAAAACGGGACATGTATCTCACCAGTTCAACGCAATCGGCAAGGCAGGTCAAGTTGCCATGCGACACAGGCATCTGTGCGGGTACGTGATGCACCGCATTGGGTGCCTATGGAAAACAGTAGATAGAGTTCCATGCGCGGTGACCGGCAGGAGAGTGACATGCCTTTTCGACGGTATGATGGCTCTACAACGCGGTTTCTCGCCGTGGGACTCGGGAGTGTGGAATGGCCCGTGACGTGCAAGGCATCATCTTGACACCGGCCCACCCGAACCCCCGCTGAACCCGGAGAAGAAAGACCCGCCCCATGGGCAAGGCGCTTCAAACCCGCGCGACTGCCATCGTCCTGGCACTGGCCACGCTGCTGGTCTGTGCGCTGGGCGTTGCCAATTTCCTGCAGGAAAGCTCCTACGAAGCACCCACCGACGGTGTCTGGTGGACGGAATCGACCAGCGGCCCCGCAGGCCTGGTCGCGCAGCGTGTTCCCGCCACGTCACCGGCACATCGCGCGGGGGTACGCTCCGGCGACCTGATGCTTGCCGCGGGATCGCGCAAGACGCCAAACATGGCCGCTCTTCAGCGGGCGATGCAGCACACCGGCACCTGGGGCCACATCAGCTACTCGCTGCTGCGCGGTTCGGCACCGCTCGAAGTGCCGGTGATCCTGGAGCCGACGGATCGAAGCCGCAACCAGGGACTCCGGCTGATTGCGCTGGCCTACCTTGCCATCGGCATGTATGTTCTGCTGCGGCGCTGGACGGCTCCCAAGGCGACGCATTTCTATGTCTTCTGCCTGGTCTCAGGAGTGCTGTATTCGTTCCGCTACACGGGTGTCTTCGACACGCTGGATTGGATCTGCTACTGGGGCGTGCTGATTGCAGGAGCGCTGCAGCCGGCGTTGTTCCTGCACTTCGCGGTGAGCTTTGGAGAGATTGCCTCCTCCGCGCGCCGCCGTGTGCTTGTTGTTCTGCTCTACCTGCCCGGCATGGCAATGCTTGGGCTGCAGATTGCGGCGGTCACAAGCTGGGCGGCGACGGAACGTCTGAAGCACCGGCTGGACCAGATCGGGGTCGGCTACCTCGCGCTGTACTACGTCATTGCGGCGGTCGTCTTTTCCCTGCGCTACCGGGCTGCCGACAAGCCGCTGGAGCGGCAGCAGCTCAAGTGGCTGACGCGCGGCACCCTGCTCTCCGTCGTGCCGTTTACGACGATGTACGCGGTGCCCTACCTGCTGGACGCGGACATTCCCGTGTCGCTGGCGCGGGCTGCGGGATTTACGCTCATCTTTCTGCCGCTGACCTTTGCCTGGGCGATCGTTCGTTACCGCCTGATGGACACCGACCTGATCTTCAAGCGTGGCGTTACCTATACGCTCGCAACTGCAGCACTGATTGGGGTTTACTTTGGCGTTGTGGCCGTTGCAGCCGAGGTGGTGCATACGCGCCTGCCGAGTCTGCGCATCTGGGGCCTGCTGGCCGGCATCGTTGCAACCGCTCTCATCTTCGAGCCGATCAAGACGGCCATCCAGGCACGTGTCGATCGCATCTTCGACCGCAAGCGCTATGACTATCGCGAGACGCTGATCGAGTTCAGCCGCGGGCTTTCGTCCCAGACCGATCTCGAGACGCTCGCGCGCTCCGTCGTTGAGCGGCTGTCGCAGACGCTGCTGGTGTCGCGCGTCGCCATCTTCGTCGCCAGCAACGACGGAACGGGCCGTGTCTTCTCGCTTGCCGCGTCGCATGGGCTGCCGGAGAGCATCCTGGTCGATCTGCCGGCGCAGACCTCGCGCAACTCCTTTCTCAACTTCGGTCTGCTGTCGCAGGACCACATCTTCTTCGAAACACCGTCAGTGCTGCCCCACCTGGAGCCCGCCGAGCAGCGCATCGCCACGCTGCTGGACCTGAACTACTACCTGCCCTGCCGCGTCTCCGGCCGCGCGGGAGAGTCTTCGCGCACCATTGCCGTCATCGGCCTCGGACGCACGCAGGAAGGCGACTTCCTGTCGTCGGAAGACATGGAGCTGCTTGGTTCCCTGGCCGGCTACATCGGCATCGCCATCCAGAATGCGCAGCTCTTCGCGCGGCTTGAGAAGCAGATCAACGAGTTTGAACGGCTGAAGGAGTTCAACGAGAACATCGTTGAATCGATCAAGGTCGGCATCTTCACGCTCGATCTCGACAATCGGATCGAAAGCTGGAACGCCGAGATGGAAGTCATGTACGCCCTGCCGCGAGCCGAAGCGCTTGGCCGGCCGGTGGCGGAGATCTTCCCCGAGTCGTTCCTGACGCCGTTCCTCGCGGCGCACAACGAGCCCGGCACGCATCACCTGTCGAAGGTGAGGCTCGACCTGCGCACCGGCGAGAGCCGCACCGCAAACCTCGCCATTGCACCTCTGCTCACCCGCGACTTCGTATCAGTCGGATCCATCGTGATGATTGAAGACATCACCGAACGCACGCGGCTGGAAGGCCAGCTCACGCAGGCGGAGAAGCTCTCGTCCATCGGCCTGCTGGCAGCAGGTGTGGCGCACGAGGTCAACACGCCGCTCGCGGTGATCTCGTCGTATGCGCAGATGCTGCAGAAGCACACGCGCGAAGATCAGCGGCTGGCGCCGGTGCTGGAGAAGATCACGCAGCAGACCTTCCGCGCGTCCGAGATCGTCAACGGCCTGCTGAACTTTTCGCGCACGAGCTCTTCCGTCTTCGCCTCAATCGACATCAACACCGTCGTTCGCGAGACGCTGACGCTGCTCGACCACCAGTTGCGCACCGCCCGCATTACTGTCGAGGCTGACCTGCAGACGCCGCTCGCCCGGATTTATGGCAGCCAGGGCAAGCTGCAGCAGGTGGTGCTGAACCTGCTGTTGAATGCGAAGGATGCCATGTCAGACAAGCCGGCCGGCGGCGTTCTGCGCATCGAGACCTGTGACGACGGACGTGACGTCACGCTGCGCATCAGCGACACCGGTTCCGGCATCGACGCGGAGCATCTGCACCGCATCTATGACCCGTTCTTCACCACGAAGAACGCGCCGCGGCAGGGCCAGCACAAGGGTACCGGGCTTGGTCTGTCGGTGTCGTACGGCATCGTGCAGGAGCACAATGGACGCATCCACGTCGACAGCACGGTCGGCGTCGGCACCACCTTCCGCCTTGACTTCCCTGTCGAGTCGGATGGCTCTGAGGCTCGTCCAACCAGTGACGCCACGCTGCGCGATCTGCCGGACGCAGAAGTGAATGAAGCAAGGACGGTTCATGCCTGAGGCAGCACTCGCAAGCGCACCCGCAGCACCGCACACGGCCGACGCCCGCATCCTGATCATCGACGACGAGGCGGGCATCCGCGATTCGCT
>CAZZVI010000146.1:4252-8832 GCA_964657335.1 uncultured Terriglobus sp. | reverse complement strand
GCGACGTTTCAGCCCGCATGTGTTTCAGGGAAGGGTCGGACGAACGGGATTCGCAATCGAGCGCGATCCCTCATCGCGAGCATCTCTTACCTTCGACGCCTGCCATTGCAGCGCAAACCTATAGCGCGAACCTGGCGCTCCGCGGAGATGCGCCTTTGCCACGGAGGAACTTCCGACATTGAGTGAAGCGTTGCATCGGACCTTGACGCGCTATCAGCACGATGCAACGCTTCGAATGCCAGACCAACTGCACCGGCGGCTGGAGGCGCTGGACGACCTGGACGCCTGTTTCGACGCCAGCCCTGAGCTCCCATGCGGTCTTGCTGCAGATGCTCTGGCGCTCCGCCAGCGCGCGCGAGCCCTTACGGACGAGCTGGAGGCGTTGAATGAGGTGATCTACGCCACCATGCGGACGTCGATTCAGGCTGGGCGCGGAGCGTCTGCCTTGCTGCCGTGGGTGCTGCCGGAACATGGCGCTGAGAACGCATCCGTGCCGGTCACGGGGTTTGGCTATGACCGCCTGGATGCGTTGCTAAGCGGAGTCTTTGCCTTTGAAGGCGCCGGCTTGCAGTCTGCCTCCATTGACGACGAGATGGTGTTCTACCAGCCCACGCCGGCACGCCACATCTTCCGCCTGATCGATCTGCTGAGGCTTACCGCGGACGATGTGCTGGTCGACCTTGGCTCAGGCCTGGGCCACGTCCCGCTGCTGGTCGCAATCTGTACCGCTGCCCGCGGTGTCGGTATCGAAATTGACGGGGAGTATGTGCGCTGCGCCCGGCGCTGCGCGGAGCAACTCCAGGTGCGGGGCGTTTCGTTCCTCCAGCAGGATGCGCGGTTGGCAGACCCGTCCAGCGGCACGGTGTTCTACCTGCACACGCCGTTTACTGGCTCCATCATGCGGTTGGTGCTTGATCGACTCAGAACCGAAGCCGCGACGCGGCCGATCCGGATTTGCACCTATGGGCCGTGCACCGCTGTCGTTGCAGGGGAGCAGTGGCTGCACGCGGTGACTGCGACGCAGATGGACGAAATTGCGGTCTTTGCATCGCGCATGTAAGCAACAAGGCAGCGCCTGTGCCTGTTGTGCGCACGCAGCGCGTCAGGGTTCGTCGCGCTCGGCCTTGCGCCGGCGAAGAAAGGTGATGCCGCCTATGCCGCACGAGGCGCACAGCGCAAGAGCAAGCGCGAGCAGCGCGGCGACAGCGACCAACGCAGGCACCACGTGCGTGAACACCGCAACCAGGAGTGACGCGATCGCCTGCACGATGGCGTGGATGAGGAACGTGACGATTTGGAAGACTGCCATACGCCGCCCAGGCACCTTTCCGGGATGCTGCACGGAGTCTCGCATGCCGGGTGCGTCCGCGCCAATGCCTCAGATCAACGCGGTAGCCCGTTCCCGCCGTACCGCTGTAACCTGTTCGGGTGGCAGCGCGTCCATATCGCATGAGGGACGGATTGCTCCTGAGCTACCCCAACATGGATATCGGCATTCGAACGGTTCTCTGCTTCCTGCTCTGTGCGCCTGTCGCTTACGCGCAGGGTGCTGTCGAAGGTCCTCTGCCGCGGCTTGCGGGCGCTTCGGCGCAGGCGAACACGTCCGCGCCGCCGCCGGCGCAGAGCAAAGTGCTCGATAACGCCTCCATCATCAAGATGACGACGGCCGGGCTGGATGACGGCATCATTCTGCAGACGGTGCGCTCGCAGCCAGGCGACTACCGCACCGGCCCTGACGACCTGATCGCGTTGAAGAATGCGGGCGTGTCGCAGGCGGTGATCTCCGGCATGCTGGCGCGCAACAGCGGCCTGCAGCAGCACGCCGCGCCCGCTCCCGTCGAGGTGGCACCGCTCTCTGTGAACACCGACGATCCCGGCGTCTACTTCAAGAACAAACAAGGGCAGTGGGAAGAGGTTGGGCCGGAGCTCGTTCGCTATCGCGATGGCGGCGCGCTGAAGAGCCTGGTGACGAACAACATCGTGAAGAAGGATGAAAACGGCGTCGTCACCGGACCAAAGTCAAAGCTCAGCGTCTCGCCCGGCACGGAGATGATGATCCTTGCGCCCGCGAACACGGATGCTGTCGAGTACGTCATTCTTCGTTTCCGCGACAAGAGCGACCGCCGTGAGTTTCGCGTGAAGACCGGCAACGTCTTCCACTCGGAGACTGGCACGGACCGCGACGCGCTCGACATCCCGATCCACAAAGTCTCGCAGCACCTGTTCGCCTTCACCGTGCCGCGCGACCTGACCAAGGGCGAATACGGCGTGCTCGCACCCGGGCAGGCGGCAACGCCCGGCATCAGCCATGCCGGCAAGATCTATACGTTCTCCATCACCGAATAGATAGTGCAGGCAAACGAAAGGGCTACGCGTCATACGTAGCCCTTTCCGTTGCGGCGTTCGGACTTACCAGGCAAGCGTCGGCGGCAGAAACTCCGCAAACAGGTCGTCGTAGTAGGGCTTCAGCTCAGACATGACCGGCTTGGTGTCGGCCTTGGAGTAGAGGTCGTACTGGTTGAACTTCAACACCCACTCCAGCATGGAGCGGTCCTTATCGGTGCACAGATGGTCATATGCGCCATGCCGGTGCCACGGATAGAAGGAGTGGAAGCGCAGCATGTACAGCGATTCGTCGCGCAGGTACGGCTTCATCACCTCGGCGATGTAACCGTCGTGACCGAACGACATGTGCAGGTTCTCAAGGCCGCAGTTCGGCTTGTAGATGCCGTACTTGGTCTGCAACTCTGGCTTCAGGCGGTCGGGATTCTTCGCGAAGTACTCGTGAAAGACGATGTCCTCTGACCAGGCGCAGCCGACCGGGAAGGTATCGCCCACGACGCCCCACTGCGGCTCGCCGTACAGGCACAGGCACTTGCCCAGGTCGTGGATGAAGCCGGTCAGCACCATCCATCGCGGACATCCGTCGGCGCGCATCGCCTCGGAGGTCTGCAGCAGGTGCTCGATCTGGGTAAGGTCTGTGTCGGGATCGCTGTCATCGACCAGCGTGTTCAGGAACTCAGCGGCCTCCCACACGGTCTTCTGGCCCTTTTGCAGGCTGAAGTAGGTGGCTTCCTTGTCGAGAACGTAGTCGAGCGTCATGTTCTCGTGGTTCTGCTTGTAGAACTCGGCGACACCCGGCGTTGCCGTGGCGTCGTACACGCGGAACTCTTCCTTCGTCTTGCCCTCTTTGTAGCGGCCTTCGAGAAACTCATCCCATTCGTCCAGGTCGCCCAGCGGGCCGTTCTGCGGAGGTGTTGCGACAGCTGTACTCATGGGTGGTTCTCCTTTGGCGCTGCGCCGAAGGCACAGCGAAACACGTTACCGCTAACGTATATCAGCCGCGCGCGGGCAAGCGCAACGCTTTTCTTGCGACACCCGTTTGCGATGCTCCCGCACGGCGGCGGTTGGACTTCACGTAAGATGTGCGTGCAAAGGAGCACACGGTGGCGGCAGAGCTGAGTGGGGCAGAGAAGACGAAAGCGGTGTTGACCGATGTGCAGTTCTGGGTGCCTGCGGTCGTGTTACTGGGGGGCATTCTGTTGCTGGTAGTGCTACATTGATACGTCTCAAAAGCACAGGGCAGGGCACACGATGAGCACGGCAACAACGCCCGCGGTACGCAGCAAGACGCTCTCATTGCACACGCTCGGGGTCGTCTGCGGCCTCGCCGCCGGCGTCTGGCTGGGCGCAGCGGAGGCGCCAACCAAGCTGGTCAACGCGGGCTTTTCGCCCTTCGCCATTTCGCTTTGCATGGTGGCCGGCGTCTTCACGGCGCGATGGACGTTCCCCACGCTTCTGAAGGGCACATCGTACGTCTTCACGGACCTGATGGCGCGCAAGCACCTGATTGTATGGGCCATCCTCGCGGGCGGCCTGTGGGCTGTGGCCAACACGCTGACGGTTTTCGCCATACGTGACGTCGGCCTGGCCGTTGCCTTTCCACTGTGGAATGCGAATTCGCTGATCGGGCTCTTCTGGGGCCGCGTGCTATTCCACGAGCTGGAAGGCGCGGGTGCGAAGAACATCACCAAGGTGGTGCTGGGCGGCGTGCTGATTGTGGCAGCGGCGATCCTGCTTGGTTTCAGCACGATTCATGGAGCAGGACCGGCATCGCCGCGCGCCGTGCAGGGGCTGCTTGCGGCACTTGGCGCCAGCCTCATGTGGGGCACCATGTATGTGCCGTACCGCAAGGCGTACATCAGCGGCCTCAATCCACTCTCGTTTGTGACCGCGTTCACCGTGGGTGAGCTTGGCACCATGATTGTGCTGACACTGGCGCTGGATGGTGGTTTGCATTCGTCTGTTTTCCAGCTTGCGCACAGCAAGCAGCTGCTGTTCTGGCTCTTCCTCGGCGGGTTCGTGTGGGTGGTGGGCGACCTGTTCCAGCAGTTCGCGACGAAGTACCTGGGCATCGGCCGCGGCATTCCGCTCTCAAACACGAACCAGCTATGGGGTCTCGCGTGGGGCGCGCTTGTCTTCGGGGAGCTCGCGACCGCGGACAAGACCCATCGCATGCTGGTGCTCATCGGATCCGCGCTGATGATCCTGGGTGCGCTCGCCATCAGCACGGCCGTTGC
>CAZZVI010000146.1:0-4152 GCA_964657335.1 uncultured Terriglobus sp. | reverse complement strand
GTGAGGACGCCGCATGGCAGTTCGACTGAAGGACATTGCGGCGGACATCGGCGTCTCGACCATCACCGTCTCAAAGGTGCTGCGGAACAAACCAGACGTGGGCGAGCAGACGCGCCAGCGCATTCTTGAGCGCGTCAAAGAACTGAATTACCGGCCCAATTTGCTGGCGCGCGGTCTCGCATCCGGACGCAGCCACACAGTCGGGTTGATTGTTCCAGACCTTGTCCATACCTTCTTCGCTGAACTTGCCAAGGGGTTAAAGGCGGGCCTTCGAGCGCGCGGTTATCAATTGATTCTTGCCTCGGCTGAAGAAGAGCCGGAGCTTGAGCGCGAGGAGATCGATACGCTCTTGGCACGCGGCGTGGATGCGCTGGTGGTCGCATCATGTCAGACAGATGCCGTGGGTCTGCAGCATCTGTCAGGTGCCACCGTTCCATATGTTCTGCTGGACAGGCGATTACAGGACTTCGCCGCGCACTTCGTCGGCAGCGACGACATCGCCGTAGGCTCCCTAGCGACTGAACACCTGCTCTCATTGGGACGCAAGCGCATCGCGCACATCGGCGCGGAAGGGGTCAGCCCCGGCATCGAACGTTTGCAAGGCTATCGCGACGCGTTGGAGCTGGCGGGCTTTACCTACGAGCCGTCACTCGTGCGGACGATCTCGCGCACGGAAGAAGCCGGCGATGCGGCTGCCTTCGACGCGATGACCGAGTTGCTGCAGGGTGCGACGCGCCCGGATGCGGTCTTCTGCTACAACGACCTTGCTGCCGTCGGCGCGATACGCTGCGTGCTGGCAGCTGGTCTGCGCGTGCCAGAGGATGTGGCCGTGATCGGCTGTGGCAACATGCGTCTCGCTGGGTATCTCGAGGTGCCTCTGAGTTCCCTCGACCAGAGCGCCGCAGATCTTGGAGAACAGGCAGCGAAGCTCACCACGGCGCTGCTGGGCGACGACGCTCCGCAGCAGTTGCAGACGCTTCGTGTGCCGCCGCGCCTGGTTGCCCGCGCCTCTACAATCGGCAGGCCCGTCAGCAGCGTCATCGGCAAAGTCTAGGCACGCGGCCTGCCGCAATCCGCTATGCTGCTCCTAGTGAATCCCCAGCGCAAACGCAGGCTGTATTCGCTTGGCATCGCCGCCGCGCTGCTGATCGCGCTTGCCGTGGTGCTGTTCCTGCGCTTCCATGCGCCGCCTGAAGTGGCGCGGCTGCTGCCGGAATCTGACGCGATCCTCTATCTGAACCTGAAACCGATACGCGCCGCCACCCACTTCGATCAGCAGCCGGTAAGCCCGTCTCCCGAGTACGCGGCGTTCGTGGCGGGCACTGGTTTTCGGTGGGACCGCGACCTGGACCGTATTGCCATCTCGCTGCATCGCATGCCCGACCCGAATGGCCCCAACGGCGTCGTCGCCTACTCGGGCGTGATGGAGGGCCGGTTCGATTCCGCAAAGCTGACCGAATACCTGCAGCGCATCAGCACGGCTCATGAAACCTATGCAGGCCACGACGTCTACACCGTACCCGGCAACGAAGGCCGCACCCTCCGCATAAGCGCGTTGGGCTACGACATGGTGGCCGCCAGCAACATGCCCACGCCGGAGCAGATCCACTCCATCATCGACCGCTATGCCGCGGGTGCAACACCGTTCTCCGGATCATCCGTTCTGAGCCTGCACTACCCTGAGGTGCCGTACTTCGCGCTGGCGTGGGGCATCGGCCATGTGGGTCTGCCCTTCAGCGACCGCGGCAGGATTACGATGTTCGGGATCGGTCTGCCGCTCGGCGAAGATACGGACTTTATCGCGTCCGCGACCTTTCGCGGCAGCATTCACCTGCGGCTGGAAGAGCTTGCTCCAACCGAAGCCGACGCAGCCCAGACCGCGACGAATCTCAGCACGATTCTCAATCTGGTGCGCGGGTTCATGCCCGGCACCGGCACGCCGCAGGACGTGGCGCTGCATCAGGCGCTCGAGTCCCTGAGTGTGCAGCAGCGCAAAGCAAGCGTTGTGCTCACAGGCAACGTATCGCCGGCATTGCTGCAAGCCGCGTCACAATCGCACTAGCCTGCCAGCCAGCATTGCTTAAAACTGCGAGGAAAGCGCTCTCCAGAGCGCAGATCATCGGCATCTCATCAATCATGCGCCTTCTTCGATCCGCAACAACATTCTGCCTTCTTTCTGTGCCGTCGCTTGCGCTGCATGCGCAGGCGGTCAAGACTGGCGAAGCCGCCTTTGAGAACGCCACAGACGAGAAGCCCGGTAACCGCGTTCACATCACCCTGGCCGATCTGCCGGCGCCACATCCTGAACAGACGGTGGCGAACGGACCGCAGCTGGTTCCACGCAACGGTGCCGTGCCTCTCGTGAAGCCGGGCTACAAGATCGATCTGTACGCGGATGGCGGCTTCAAGATTCCGCGGCTCATCCGCACCGCCCCGAACGGCGACCTGTTCCTGGCCGACACGGGCGCAAACAGCATCGTCGTTCTGCGCGGTGTCGGGGCGGATGGCAAGGCGGCCCAGCGTGAAGTCTTTGCCGCTGGTCTGGACAAGCCCTTTGGCATTGCCTTCTATCCCGCGGTCAATCCGAAGTACGTCTACGTCGCGAACACCAACTCGGTCGTGCGCATTCCGTACAAGGCCGGCGACCTGAAAGCATCGGGCGATCCCGAGACGATCGTGGCGCAGCTGCATCCGCCGGGCGGCGGTCACTCCACGCGCGATGTGGTGTTCTCGAAGGACGGCACTCGCATGTTCGTCTCGGTTGGCTCGGGATCGAACGTCGATGATCCTGACACGCATCCCGGCGAACTGCATCGCGCCGATGTGTTGGAGTACAAGCCGGACGGCACCTTTGTGAAGGTGTACGCCTCGGGCATTCGCAACTGCGTAGGCGAGGCGATCAACCCGGCAGATGGGGAACTCTGGTGCTCAGTCAACGAGCGCGATCTGCTGGGCAATCACCTGGTGCCGGACTACATCACCAGCGTGAAAGAAGGCGGCTTCTATGGCTGGCCATGGTGGTACATGGGCAACAAGCAGGATCCGCGGCACGAAGGCAAGCACCCGGAGCTGCAGGGCAAGGTGATCACGCCAGACGTGCTGATGCAGCCGCACAACGGCTCGCTTGAGATGGTGTTCTATACCGGCAAAGGCATGCCCGGCGTGAGCAGTGGCGACATCTTCGCGGCAGAACACGGCTCATGGAACCGCGAGCCGCGGACCGGTTACGAGGTCGTCCACATCCCGGTGAAGAACGGCAAAGCAGTCGGCGAATACGAAGACTTTGTCACCGGCTTCACCACGTCGCAGGGCGGCGTCTGGGGCAGACCGGTCGGCGTCACCGTTGCGAAGGACGGCGCTCTCATCATCGTGGAAGACGGCGCGCAGACCGTCTGGCGTGTGACCTATACGGGCGGCAAGCAGACTGCGTCGAGGTAGTCAAAGACCTCATAGATCAAGGCAGCGATCGCAATCACCGGTCGATGCCTTCTCTTTGCGATTACAGTGGTTTGCATGTTCCGTTCACTCTATTCGCTTGTCGCGTGCGCATCGCTTCTGCCTGCCGCGCTGGTTGGGCAGAAGCACTCCCCGTCGGATGACGTGAATCCGCTCGTCGGCACGGCGATGGAAGGGCAGACATTCCCCAGCGTGGGCGTGCCGTTCGCCATGACCTCGTGGACGCCCTCGACCTCGGCCACCGAAAAGAAGGCTGTCACCGCCTACTACTACAAGGACACGCGCATCCTTGGCTTTCGCGGCACGCACTTCATGAGCGGTTCGGCCGCGCTGGAGTACGGTGCATTCCAGGTGATGGCGGGCACAGGTCAACGTACGTCCGCTGCGATGTCGTCCAGCTTCTCGCATGCGGCGGAGCAGTCGCATCCGTACCGCTACGACGTCGATCTGCCGGACCTGCATACACACGCAGCCATGACCGGAACGACGCGCTGCGGCATCATGGCATTTCGATTCGAGCAGCCCGGTCCTGCGTGGATCTCGCTTGAGAACCTTGCCGGTCCCGGCGACGGCGAAACGGCTATCGACGTTGCGCACGGTGAGATCAGCGGCCGGAATGCCGTGCGCCGCTTCTACCAGGGCGCGGGCAAGCTGGCCGGGTTCAGCGGCTATGCGGTCGTGCAGTTCGATCATCCG
>CAZZVI010000145.1:0-8861 GCA_964657335.1 uncultured Terriglobus sp. | reverse complement strand
TCGCTTCTTCTCGCATCGCGCGGAAGACGGCTTTACCGGCCGCATGATGAGCGCCATCGGCCTCACTGCATGACAACCCTGCAAGCAGCGGTCCCAGCCGCCGAGATAGAAAGCAAGCCGCGGCTTTAGCCGCCGAGGTAGACAACGAGCCACTCAAAGGCCGCGGCTTCAGCTGTCGAGGCAGGGAAGCAAGCCGCTCGAAGGAAGCGGCTTTAGCCGCCGAGGTAGAAAGCAAGTCGCTCGAAGTAAGCGGCTTTAGCCGCCGAGGTAGAAAACGAGCCGCTCAAAGGCCGCGGCTTTAGCCGCCGAGGTGAAAACGACCTACCCCAGCGAGATCGTCTCATCGCCGGTCTGCTCGCGCAGCAGCCGCTCCGTCAACGCCGTCAAGTCTTCGCCGCTCTTGGGCAATGTGAACGCCCCATCAACCCAATCCAGCTTGAAGCTGGTCGAAAGCGCAGAGATCCAGATCTGCCGTACGGGTGTGTTGGGTGTGAACACGAACTTTGCCTTGGGCGACTCGAAGACGACGTTCAGCACGCCGCCGTTCTCTTCCACCTCAAAGCCTCCCTCGTCCTCGGCATCAATCAGGCTCTGCTTCAACTGCTCCAGCACGCGGTCCGCATCGCGTCGAAAGATCTGTTCATCGACCATTGCCTCAGTTTAGCTGAGGTTAGAGCCTGTACACGGAAGCAGCGTTACCGCCGAAGATGGCTGCTGTTTCCGTCTCGCTGAACGAGGCAAAATACGCGCGAAGCGTCTCGAACCATTCTTTGTAGTCTGTCGCGACGAGACACACGGGCCAGTCGGAACCGGCCATCAGCCGCCCGGGGCCAAAGCTCTCCACGACAATGTCGAGGTACGGACGCAAGCCGTCGAGCGACCAATCCTGCCAATCTGCTTCCGTCACCATGCCGCTCAGCTTGCAGCACACGTTCGGACGCCGCGCAAGTTCGCGAAGGTTGGTAGCCCACGGTTCCAAACCAGCCGCACCGAGAGTGATTGGCGGCTTCGCAATATGGTCCAGGACGAACGCCTGGTCAGGATGCCGGTCGACAAAGGCAGCGGCCTGCGGCAGATGTTTGGCATAGATGAGGATGTCATAGACGAGTCCTGTTCCCGACATGGCAGCGACGCCTCGATTGAAGTCGTTGCGCAGGATGTAGTTCTCGTCCGCTTCATCCTGGATGACATGTCGCAGGCCCTTCAGCCTGCTCTGTCCGCTTAGTTCATCCAGGATGCCGGGTATCTCCGGGCTGGTAAGTGGAACCCATCCCACAACTCCGCGGATAACCTGCGAACTTCGCGCTACTTCGAGCAGAAAGCGAGTTTCTTCCAGCGATTGTCTTGCCTGCACAGCAACTGTCGCTTGAATACCCGCCTGAGCTGTCACCTGGTATAAGTCTTCTGGCAGAAAATCCCGCCGGAGAGCACGCATGGAGTCATTAATCCAGCCAAACTCATCGGGCGTGTATTTCCACAGATGATGATGTGCGTCGACGGTCAGAGATGCCATGGCTTAGATACCGCGCGGCGTGTTTTCCACCGTGTGCTGACCTACCGGAGTTTTCAGCACATAGGCGGATAGATAGCCATAAACTGCTACGACGGCAAAGCCGACGGCGGGCAGCAGATAGCCTTGCGCAAGGCTGCCGGTGAGCCGTGTGATCCAGCCCATCGCCGGCGGGAACAGCGCGCCGCCGATGATGGCCATCACGAGCAGGCTGCCGCCCAGCTTCGTATCATCTCCAAGACCCTTCACGCCGAGCGCGAAGATGGTCGGATACATGATCGACATAAACAAACTCGTGGCAAGGATGGCAATACTTCCCGCCATACCCGGGTGCAAAATGCCAAAAGCTAACAGGACCAGGTTGACAAGCGCATACGCCGAGATCATCTTGGCCGGACTCAAGAACCTCATAAGTGGCGTGGAGATGATGCGGCCTAGGCCGAACGCGATGAGTGTTCCCGTGAGAAAGAAGCCGGAAGCCCGGTCACCCAGCGCCGTGTACTCCCGCAGATAGGGAATCAGGGTGCTCCACGTGCCAACCTGCGCGCCCACATAGAAGAACTGCGCCACCACGGCGAACATAAGCTGCGGCCGCCGGAACAGCCGGCCGTAAGCTCCGTGCTTCGGCGGTGCCACCTGCGAGGGATATCCGGCGTATGCCGTGGAATCCAGGTTCTGCGGAAAGCGTGCCCGGCTGACGAAGAACGCAATCACCAGCACAACAAGCCCGAGCACGACATAGGTAGGAACTACCCGAAGAATTTCGCTATGCAGATAAGTTTCGTAAGTACCCTGGGACTTCATGGCCAGGACATCCGCGGGACTCTTGTTAACGCCGGAAAAGATAAAGAATGTGCCGATCAACACACCGATGATGGTTCCCGGCGGATTAAACGACTGCGAAAAGTTAAGCCGCTGCTCTGACGTCGAAGGATCGCCAAACTGTGCGACCAGGGGGTTCGCCGCAGTTTCCAGAATCGACGATCCAGACCCGACGATGAAGAGCGCGATGAGAAAAGGCGTGTACTGCCCGATGATTGCGGCGGGCCAGAACAAGAGCGTTCCGATACCGAACATAACAAGACCGATGACAAGCCCCGCCTTGTAGCCGAGCCGGCGCATAAGAAAGGCTGCCGGCGTCGCCATAATGCCGTACGCCAGGAACACCGAAGTCTGTACAAGCTGCGCTTGCAGCAGGCTTAATTCAAACGATTTCTTGAACTGCTGTACAAGTATGTCGGTTAGATTGTTCGACATACCCCAGATAAAAAAGATCGAGGTCGTCAGCGCGAAGGAAAGTAAGTAACCAGTTGGAAAGAGGGAAGCATTGGGCTGACGAGTTACCGTTCCTTTCGCAGGAGTTTCACTGACCATGTGCATTCGTCAAAACTCCTGTGTACTTGAAGCTGGGCCCGAGCTTTCACAACGCCTTTGCGCAGGAGGCGCAGGTGTCCGCAAACCGGGTGCGGAAGCAAAGTAAACGTTGCCTCTGCCGGATAGTACACGGTTCGACGGAACTGTGGCACGCGTCGCAAGCAGTTGAAGCTGCGCCTAGTACGCGCCAGTCTGCTCGATGGGCAGGCGCACCTGGATGCAGGTTTCCCCCGGTGTGCTGGTCTCGACGGTTAGCTGACCCTTGTGCTTCGTGACCAGGCGGTTTGCCGTGTCCAACCCGAGGCCGAGCGACGCACCCACTGGCTTGGTGCTGAAGAATGGCTCAAAGATGCGTGACTGCAACTCCGGGGCGATGCCCGGACCGTTGTCACACACCTCGATCAGTACCGTGGAGCCTGAAAGTGACGTGCGCAGCGTGAGCACGGACGCATGCGACACATCGCAGAGCTCCATGGCATCGAGCGCATTCTCGATCAGAGCCGTCCACACTTGGTTCAGTTCGCCACCGTAGGCAGAGACGCGGGGCACGTCGGGCCCGTACTCCCGCCGCACTTGCACGGAGCGAAGCCGGGAGTTCAGCATGGTCAGGGAGTTGTCCAGCGCCTCGCGCAGGTCGATCTCCTGTATCGGCGCCTGGTCCATGTAGGAGTAGTCCTTGATGGCCGTGATCAGGTCGAAGATGCGGCGGGTCGAATCCATGACCGCATCGGTCATGCGTTCGGCGTGCAGCGCGCTCGCAAAGGAAGCCAGCGAGACAGCAAGCGCTTCTCCGCTCACGATCTTCGCCAGTTGGTCCAGGTGTTCCAGCTCGATCTTGGTCTCCGCAATGATCGGTGCAATCCGCCAGCCGTCAGCGACATCATGCGCGTTCAGCCAGCGAAGGATGATGTCTTCACGGCCTGCAATGTCGATCACATCCGATCGCATCGGACGTCCGTCTTCCTGCAGCAGATGACGTATGGAACTGATCCATTCGCCGTAGGCCTGCTTCGTCTCCGCGCCAAAACACAGCGAACCCAGGCGGAACTTCTGATCGCCATAGTTGCGTAGTTCGGTCCAAAGATTATTTGCCGCCGAACGCGCGGCAGACGCGGGATTATTCAGCTCATGCGACAGGTTCGCGGCCAGCTTGCCAAGCGCGTTCAGCTTCTCCGCCTGCTGCTCCATGCGCGTCACCTCGCGCACGCGATCGAGCAGCGTGGAGACGGATAGCTGTGCCAGCTTCGGGATGGCTGCAAGCACCACGGGAAACGTGCTTTCATCGAAGCTCAACGTCCACACGTCGCCCACGGCATAGCCGTCACCGCCGTACGTCTTCATGCGGCTGAAGGGCAGCTTGCCGGTCAGGTGCGCGCTACGGCCGATGAAGAACGAGACCGGACCGCTCGTGCGCCGCACATGGATCTCGCCGCTCAGCAGGATCGCCATTTCATGCACAGGCTCTCCGCCGCGAAAGATCGAAGCGCCGTCCGGTACAAGCCGCTCTATGCCGTTCTGTGCAAGCCAACGCAGTTCGTCTTCGTCCAGCTCGACAAGCGCCTTCACGCCACGCAGCGCGCGGACCAGATCTTCCACCGGGGTGGGGTGTTCCGGCACGAAGCGCATCTCCAGATCCTCAGCGGAACCGGACATGCCTGCCGGGTCGGTGACCATAACAGAACCCATGCTTGCTCTCCCTGCTTCCATGCTAGACCGCTACGAAGCGTGAACGTGCGAAGTTCCGGCGATCGGCAACATTCCCGCATTGAAGCGCATGAGACGCACTTGAGTGGTGATCCGCAGTGATACTACGAAACGCCGCTATCGCTTGCCTCGCTGCAGTTCGTCCTGCCGCATGGGCATGGCGTCGATGGTCGTCTGCAGCTTGTCCCAGGGGATGGGCTGGTTCGAACGCATCTTCTCACCACCATCTTTGCCGATGAGAACGACCGTGAACTGGCCCGGTTTCACATGGAAGCGCTTCCGCGCGGTAACGTCGTCAGCGGGCGGTAACAGCGCAGTGGGAGCATCGGGGTTTTCGCCCTGGATCCCCACAAGCAGCAGGTCACGGTCCTTGAACTCCTGCATGTGTTTCGAGGCGACGGTCAACTGCGCCTCGGCAAGCTGGTTGTTGCCGTTGGCGAAAACCATCAGCACGCGGTTCCGATCGTGCACGTACCCCAACGAAACGTACCTGGGCGGGTGTGGCTGGGCAGCAGGTGACTGGGCGGCGCCACTGGACGCGATCAGAGCGCCGGTAAGCAGGAGACATTTCATAGGCGATGAGATGCCGTCTGGACTGGGGAGTCGCTACCGAATCGAGATGACGATTTTGCCGAAGTGCTCCGCTGCCTGCAACGAGCGTAGCGCGTCTACGGCACGTTCGAATGGAAACGTCTGGTCGATCACCGGCCTGATGTCGTGCGCGGCGACGGCATCGGCGACCTCCTGCAGCATCTGCCTGGAGCCGACGCTGATGCCCTGCACGCGCAGGTTCTTGCCGAGGATCTGGCGGATGTCGATCGCCTGCTCCGCGCCGCTGATCAGGCCGATGATGCTGACCTGCGCATGGTAGCCAGCCGAACGCAGCGACAACGGCAGCGTACCCGCGCCGCCGGTCTCCAGCACGTGCGTCACGCCCTGCTTATCGGTCAGTTCGCGCACGCGCTTGTCCCATTGCGGAGTCGTCTTGTAGTTGATGGTTTCATCCGCGCCCATCTGCCGGGCGCGTTCTAGCTTGCTGTCGCTGCTGCTGGTGATGAGCACGCGCGCACCGCGGCGCTTTGCAATCTGCAGGCCGACGATGCTCACGCCGCCCGTGCCGAGCAGAAGCACGGTGTCATCGCTGCCGATGTTCGCCGTGCTGACGAGCGCATGCCATGCCGTCACGGCCGCGCAGGGCAGCGTCGCGGCTTCTTCAAAGCTGAGTTCGTCCGGAATGCGAATCAATCCTTGCTCGGGGAACACGCCAAGCGTCGTGAGAGTGCCGTCGATGTCGCCACCCAGCGTTCCTTTCGCGATGGCATAGTTCAGATCGCCATCCAGCCAGTTCTGATAAAAGCTGGTGACCACGCGGTCGCCCACGCGAAAGCGTGTGACGTCCGAACCAATCGCAAGGACCTCTCCCGCACCATCGGAGCAGGGAATGCGCGGGCGTTCCACGTTTGCCATGTAGGTGCCTGTCACCAGCATCAGGTCGCGCTGGTTCAATGACACGGCTCGCATCGCCACCAGCACCTCATGCGGGCCGGGATCGGGAACGTCGACCGTGTCAAAGGTAAGGGCGTCGAGGGAAAAGTCGCCAGAGAGGCGAAGCGCGTTCGCTTGCATGGAGCTTTTGATGCGGGTGCCCCATGTCTCGCTTCTGAGACATGGACTTCGGCGCTCACGGGAAACTGTCAGATGCCCGAAACGTTTGCAACATGCCAAAGAGAAATCCCCACATCTCAGAATCGAGATGTGGGGCACCCGCTTTCCTCGCTACGAACTCTTACGCCTTGACGACGCTGCCGTTTTCCACCTTCACCGGGTCGAGGAAGGGCATGGCCGAGCGCAGTTCCGCGCCCACTTTCTCGATGGAGTGCTCGCGGTCCTGCTCGCGGAACTTCGTGAACTCCTTGCGGCCGCTGTTCTGGTCTTCAATGAAGCGCTTTGCAAAGCTGCCGTCCTGAATGTCCTTGAGCAGGCCCTTCATGGCATCCTTCACCGCTGGCGTCACGATGCGCGGTCCGGCAACGTAGTCGCCCCACTCGGCGGTATCGCTGATGGAGTAGCGCATGTATTCCAGGCCGCCGCGATACATCAGGTCGACGATCAGCTTCAGCTCGTGCAGCACCTCGAAGTAGGCAAGCTCTGGCTGGTAACCCGCCTCGGTCAGCACTTCGAAGCCCGCCTTGACCAGGGCCGCAGTGCCGCCGCAAAGCACGGCCTGCTCGCCGAACAGATCGGTTTCAGTCTCCTCGGTGAACGTCGTCTCAAGCACGCCCGCGCGGGTGCAGCCGATTCCCTTGGCATAACTCAGAGCGTTTGCGAGCGCATTGCCGCTGGCATCCTGCTCGACGGCGACGAGGCCTGGAACACCGCCGCCTTCGGTGAACACTTCACGCACGCGATGGCCCGGCGACTTCGGCGCGACCAGCGACACATCCACATCGGCGGGCGGCGTGATGGTGCGAAAGCGGATGTTGAAGCCGTGCGCGAACATCAGCGTTTTGCCCTTCGACAATCCGGGCTCAATTTCCTTGTAGACCGCAGCCGCGGTCTGATCGGGCACCAGCACCATGATGGTGTCGGCCCACTGCGCCGCATCCGCGACGGAAAGCACTTCAAGCCCGGCAGACTTCGCCTTCTCCGCACCCTTCGAACCCGCACGCAGGCCGACCTTGACCTCAACGCCCGAGTCCTTCAGGTTGAGCGCATGCGCGTGGCCCTGCGAGCCGTAGCCGATGATGGCGACTTTCTTCGCCTGGATGAGAGAGAGGTCTGCGTCTTGGTCGTGATACGTCTTTGCCATGGTGTGTAGTTTCGTCCTTTGCTCAATTCTAACGAGCTTTGGGCGTGAACCGCTGCCACTCCCGCAGAAAGCGAACGTTCATGCCGCCGCAGTTCATGTTGTCGCTGGCGGTGAAGGTGTGTGTCGCGGGTTGATACACAAGATCGACGATGCAGGCACCGGTGTCATAGCCTTCCACGATGTGAAGGGTGTCACCGAAGGCGGAAGCATCGGCATCGACACCGCCGAAATGCACATTGTCGTTGATCCCGTACCAGTAGGCGCGACCGCTGACATGCAGCGTTTTCGGCGTCTTGCTCCGCGTGATGAGGATGCGATCGTTCTTGATGCCGGGCGAGTCTTTCCCCTGCCGCCACCATCCCAGCCAGTCCGCGGTAGGGATGGCCGGCGTCGGCGGCAGAGGCGCAAGACGATCGGACGGCACCCAGCCTGAGGTCGAGTCGTTGGGTTGAACGCACGTCCAGCCACCCTTCTGCTCTCCCGCCGACATGAAGCGGGTATTTGCCGGCAGATCGATCGATCCTGGCGTTGACGTCATGACGGCGCACTTGCCCTCCGGCCGGTTGTAGCCGCAGGCAAAAACGTAGGTGAGCGGAGCGTCACCGGACACAATGAGCAGCTTCGATGCGTCGTGAACCGGCGGCACAGTGCATGCAGTGGTGGGCGCTCCAGGCGGCGGCGTGTCACTCAGGACAGCGCGTTCCTTCAGCACGGTTTGCGCCGCTAATTGCAAGGGGACGAGGCATGCCAGAACGGGTGCGATCGTTACGAAAATGCGATTCATAAGGGGATCCTGCGAGCCACTCAAGTCTAGCCCGCCGCCGCCGCCGGGGAAGAACGAACGCAGCGATCGCCGCGGTCCGCTGCGTCCGCTCTGGCTGATGGCGCACGCGGCCTGCATGCTACCCTGAAACCTACGGAAAATTACGATAAACATGAGCACTGAGACACAGAAATACACACGCAACAGCCCCTATCTTTCCACCATGCTGGTCAACTACGTTCTGACTGACAAGGACTCGGAAAAAGAGACACGGCACATCGAGCTTTCGCTTGAAGAGGGCATGGTCTACACGCCCGGCGATGCGGTCGGCATCCAGCCCACAAACCGCGACAGCGAAGTGGACGCGGTGCTGAAAGCGCTCGGCTTCAAGGGCGATGAAAAGGTGCTCGACTTCTTCAAAAAAGAAGACACGCTGGACAATGCGCTGCGCACCAAGCTGCACATCGGCAAGCTGACGCGCGGCTCGGTCAACAGCTACGCGAAGATCGCGCCGGAGAGCACGCCGGGGCTCGATTTCCTGAAAGGACTTGCTGGCCAGGACAACAAGTCAAAGGCCGAGGAGTACGTCTGGGGCCGCGAGTTCATCGACCTGATCACGGAGCATCCCGGCGGCATCACCGACCCGCAGCAGTTGTTCACGGTGCTGCAGCGCCTGACGCCGCGCATGTACTCCATCGCCA
>CAZZVI010000144.1:0-8871 GCA_964657335.1 uncultured Terriglobus sp. | reverse complement strand
ACCGTGCAGTAGAAGAAGTAGTTGGCCGAGGCGATGTGCGTCAGCTCCTCGGCAAAGGTCCGCACCGTGTCGAACTTTGCCGTGCTGCCGGCGGCAAACGTGGCGGCGGTCGGCGCAAAGCTGTACTTGTCCGCGGGCATGGCGTCTGCCGCGCTCAGTACCTGGGACTCCAGGAGGCTCAGCATCGTATCCAGCGCTTTGGCTGGCGCGGCCGGCTTGCCGGTGTCCGCGGCCGTGTACGTGTCCTTCGGAGGCGTCATCTGCGCCGCTCCACTTGCAACCGCTGCACCCAGCAGACACCCTGCCATCCAGTTCGCAACCCGCATACGTCCTCCGTGCCGCGGAAGCGTCACACGGCCCGTCCAGTCTACGCACCTGCGCGGTCCCTATCGCAGAAAATCCACCATACGCCTGACCGATGCACCGATCACGCGCCCAGTCCCAGACTGCCCCGGTCTTCTTCACTGTGCATCGCCAGCACTTGCGGTAAGATGGCCGCTACCAGTCTGGACAGCCAGAAAGCTACGACTGGGCCGTATCGTTCAAACGCACCCTTTCAGCAGGCTCATCAGAACATCAGGAGACTCCTTGTGGCTGCAGACCTAAGCTTAGGCAGTACGACAGTAGATGTGACCGGCGGCCAGCTCGTCATTCACGACGATGTGCTCAACGCAACGAAGGGCATCGTGAGCGCGGGCAATCTCACCATCTCTGCCGCGGGAGATATCACAACCAACGGCACCATCACTCCGAAGCTGCTCAAGACGGCGACAGTAGAAACATCGCAGATCGATGCGGATGTGGCGTTTCTGCCCGCGGTCCACAGTCAGGGCGTGACCCTGGAGGTCGCGAACTGGACCACCCAGCAGATGATGCAGCCCTATTACAGCGTGGTGATCGGCAACACGGATATCACCCTGCTGACATGGCAGAACATGCCCCAGGTGGTAGCAGGCAATGTCACGATGCCCAACCCCGTCGTCATCGGAGCGCCCGTACAGGTCTTCGCAACGCTCGCCAGCCTTACAAAGCAGATCGCCGATCTTACAACCCAGGTGGCTGCACTCAAGGCGAAGGTAGGCCTGTAACAAGCGCGGTCGCGGAACGCTGAAAAGGAGCCATCATGCCTGACGCCCCTGAGCCTTATGGCGGTGACATAGCCAAGGCAGCACAGCAGGTCGGGATTCCAACCGGAGTCTCGCAGTTGCTGGACACGATCGGTAACCTTGCAGGAATCGCCGCAAATGTGTTCGGCGCGTTCCAGGCGGGTGTCGCCGTTCTGCAGCTCTTCGGCGTGGGTGCGCCCGATCCCAATCAGCAGTACTTTCTGCAGATTGAGAATCAACTCTCCCAGATACAAAATCAGATTGGACAGCTACAGCAGCAGCTTGACTCAGTCTTCAGCACGCTTGAGGGCGACATTCTGGGGGCGGCGAATGAGAACGTTCGCATCCAGTGTTCAAACGCCCTTGCGGATTCGCGCACAGCTGCGAGCGAAGTGTTGACCTATGTGCAGAACTCACAGGATCCGCAGCAAATGTCGGGCTTCGATGATGCTCTGTCGCGCTCGCTTTCGGCGGTGGAGAAGTTAGCGCCAGAAGGTTTGTGGATCCAGGTAAACTCCGCTCGATCGTTCTACGGTGATGCTTACAACGGAACACTGTACCCTCCGGACGCGAACGCAAGCGTAAGGACGGTTTTTGACTATCGCTTTGCGTTGCCCGCCTATATTGAGGCAGTCCTGAACCGTATCATCGTGCTCTCAGCAGCAGACTCGTCGTATCGCGATCAGGCAAAATCAGAGGTAAAGCAATATGCCGACAGCCTGGTAGCCATCCATGACAAGATCATGGCAGGCTTTACTTATCTAAGACTGCCGACGCTGGCCGAACTTACCGCCGTCGTGAATGCGGTCACTACAAACACGTACACGATGGGTTCTTCCTGGTGGGCGCAAACCGCCTCCAATCCAGGCTGGTTGCAAAATGGCCGGCTCTACGGTGCTGTGGACACCGTCACGGGGAATGCCGTTCAACTTCCGTTTTCACAGTTCGAGATATTCGGTTTGTTCTGTGCGACCCGGGTGAACATAGCAGCAAATCCATCCTTGAGTCGCTTCAATTTGCAAGTAGAAATGCAACATCTGCTCCACAAGGTCACGTTAGCCTCTCGCGGGCTTGGGGTCCAGCTCTATCAATCGAGTGGTATGGCGCAGGTTTGGAGTACCGCAACCACGCTTTACTCGATGATCGGGCTTCCCGCGCCCGTCCGCAACGCTGCCTTCAACGGCTTCATCGCTCTTTCCTTCGCGGAAGCGCTTGCGCTTTTCGCCCAGCCGCAGGAACCGATCTTAAGCGGCCTGCTCCAGCAGGTATCCATGCAGTGGGTCACACTGGTCGACGCGTCGCATGTTTCAGTTCGTCCTACACCACCGGTGATTTCCCTGGCCGGACTGTTTGCGCCGCCTACGCCCTTCCAGCCTTCACCAGCTGGCAGTCTCTATCCAGGCAGCGAGCCGACATGAGCTCATCTCATCCTGCGCTTTTCAGGCCGTTAGAGTCTCGGAGCAGGTAAGAGCGTCACGCCACTGTTCTTAGCTCTTCAAGAACGCCAGAAGGTCGGCGTTGATCGTCTCGGCGTGTGTCGTCGGCATGCCGTGTGGGAAATCCTTGTAGGTCTTCAGGGTTCCATTCGGCAGTAGCTTCGCGGCGAGCGGCCCGGCGGCAACGTAGGGAACGATCTGGTCGTCTTCGCTGTGCATCACGAGCACCGGAATCGTGATCTTCTTCAGGTCCTCCGTGAAGTCGGTCTGCGAGAACGCGACGATGCCGTCGTAGTGCGCCTTCGCTCCGCCGATCATGCCTTGCCGCCACCAGTTGCCGATGACACCGTCGGAGGGCTTCGCACCCGGCCGGTTGTAGCCGTAAAAAGGACCGACCGGCAGATCGCGATAGAACTGCGCACGGTTGGTGGCAACCTGCACCTGGAAGCCGTCGAACACATCTTTCGGCAGTCCGAGCGGATTGGCCTCAGTCTTCAGCATCAGCGGCGTCACCGCGCTGATCAGCGCTGCCTTGGACGCGCGGCTCTCGCCATGCCGGGCAAGGTAATGCGCCACCTCGCCGCCTCCAGTTGAGTGTCCTACGTGGATTGCATCGTGCAGGTCAAGGTGCTCGACCACGGCGAGCAGGTCGTCGGCGTAGTGGTCCATGTCGTGACCATCGCTCACCTGGGTCGAACGGCCGTGGCCGCGCCGGTCGTGCGCGACGACGCGATAGCCGTGCTGCAGGAAGAACAGCATCTGCGTGTCCCAGTCGTCGGAGGAAAGCGGCCATCCGTGGCTGAACACAATGGGCTGGCCTGTGCCCCAGTCCTTGTAGAAAATGTCGACGCCGTCGGTGGTCTTGATGAATGGCATGTGCGCTCCGTGTGGGGGATTGGTCAGGTGGGCTGATTAGACCACAACCCTCTATCTGCTCCGCCAACGCACGGTCAAACCGCTTTACACATCGTGCTCGGCGAAGGAATTGGGCAGAGCATCCATGGGATCGAGCGCGTCCGGATCGATGTTATTGAAGACGGTCTGATGCGCCTTGCTGCCCAGCGCCTTCATCACTTTGGTGCTGTGCGCGCCGCGCCGCATGGCCATGCGTCCGGTGCGTGAGACCTCGAGAATGTCATAGGCTGACTCGCGAAGGACCTGAATAAGCCCCTCGATCTTTGAGGACGAGCCCGTCATTTCAAGCATGATGCTTTCGGGCGCAAGATCGACCACACGCGCGCGAAAGACCTGTGCGAGCTCGAAGATCTGCGTGCGGGAATGCACTCCATGCGGCGCGTTCGGCCCGGCGGCCACCTTGATCAGGCAGAGCTCGCGCACGACCGCTTCGCTGCGGTTGACGTCATCCACATCGCGCGTGATCTCCAGCTTGTAGAGCGAGGCACGAATGCGATGCGCAGCATTCTCCGGCGCGTCGCACACAATGGTCATGCGCGAGACATCTTCGCGCTCCGTCTCGCCCACGGTGAGCGATGCAATGTTGATGTTAAGCCGCCGAAACAGCGAAGCAACGCGCGTTAGTACGCCAGGCTTGTTATCTACGAGTGCGATGAAGGTATGAAGCATTAGTCAGCCTTTCGCCAGTGCAAGCTCAAGACGGCCCGATTGCCGTCGTTGCAGTAACACCGGGTGAACGAGAGGGTCCAGAAGGCGGGCTGAAGGCCCGCGTTGTAATAGCCTGAAGCAAAGCCCAGGTGCCGAGTCTGCTGGAATTGCGGGCTGAAGGCCCGCGCTTCCCCAGCCCAGGGCGAAGCCCTGGGTCCATGGAGATTCGACGTTAGCGGACTGAAGGTCCGCGCTAAATGCATGCGAGCTATACTCGCTCGCATGCCGCAATCTCTTGCTCGTGTGCTGGTGCACGCTGTATTCAGTACCAAGGACCGGCGTACGTGGTTGACGGACACCATCCGGCCGGAACTGTACGCCTACCTGGTCACGGTTCTGAGTCACTCGGAACATGCGAGCGTACGCGTTGGAGGCGTCGCCGACCATGTTCACGTCGCGCTGTTTCTGTCTCGCACCGAATCGATCGCCAAGGTCGTGGAGCGTCTGAAGGTCTCGTCCTCGAAATGGATCAAGAGCAAAGGGCCGGAGTTTGCCGGCTTCGCTTGGCAGAAGGGATACGCGGTGTTCTCGATTAGTTTGAATGACCGCGCGGCGCTCGTCCGATACATCGACGACCAGGCTAAACATCATCAACGGCGAGATTTCCAGGCGAAGATGCGGGCGATGTTCGCCAAATACGATATAGCCTTTGATGAGCGATTCGTTTGGGACTAGACGTTTAGCGCGGGCATTCAGCCCGCATCCATGTGACCGACCGTTACCCAGGGCTTCGCCCTGGGCTAGGGAAACGCGGGCCTTCAGCCCGCCTTTGACTGGCAGGTTCCAAGACCATCGCTCGCAACCCTTTGTCGGTGCAGAGTGCAATTACTCCTCGCTCGTTTCCACCAGCGGATTTGGCCGCCGTACCATCTCGTGCAGCGCGCTCCCGGGAGCAATCATCGGGTACACACCATCTTCCTTTTCGACAGCAAAATCGATCAAGTAAGCTTCCGATCCGCTGCGTGCGCGGGTCACTGTGGGCAGCACTTCTGCACGCGTCGTGACGTGCGCGCCGGGAATGCCGTGCGCATCCGCGAGCTTTACGAAGTCCGGTGACAGGATCGGCGAGGACGCATAGTTCTTGTCATAGAACGCCTCCTGCCATTGCCGCACCATTCCAAGGAAGCCGTTGTTGATGACGGCGATGTTGATGTGCAGCTTCTCCTGCTGAATGGTGGAAAGCTCGGCAGCCGTCATCTGGAAACCGCCGTCGCCAACGATGACCCAGACGTCCTTGTCAGGGCAGGCCATCTTCGCACCAATCGCCGCGGGCAGAGCGAAGCCCATGGTGCCAAGGCCGCCGCTGGTGATGAGCGTGCGCGTGTCTTCATGCTTGAAGTACTGCGCCTCCCACATCTGGTGCTGGCCCACGTCGGTAGCGATGACGGTGTCGGCAAGCCGGCCGGCGGCCTTCGCCTCCTGCCATATGTCGTGAATCACATGCGCTGCGTAGAGGTGGCCGTTGTCAGGCAGGTTGATGATGTCGCGCACGCTCGCGTCGCCCTTCATCGCGCGAATCTCCTCACGCCACGGAGCAGTCACGGTGCGGTCGAGCTTGGCGACCTCCGTGGCGGATTCAATGGTGGTCAGCACCGTCTTCAGATCGCCGATGAGTGCGACATCGACCTTGACGTTCTTGTTGATTTCGCTTGGATCGATCTCGATGTGGATCTTCTTCGCGTTCGGCGCGTAGTGCGCAAGGTTGCCGGTGACGCGGTCATCGAAACGCATGCCAAAGGCGAGCAGCAGGTCGGCGTTTTGGATCGCATGGTTCACCCACGATTCGCCGTGCATGCCCATCATGCCCAGCGCCAGCGGATGCGAGGCAGGGAAGGCGCCAAGGCCAAGCAAGGTGGTTGCGACAGGGATACCATGGCGCTCGGCAAATGCGATTACCTCGCGCTCGGCCTTTGAGTGGATGATGCCGTGGCCCGCGAAGATGATGGGCTTGCGCGATTGCTGAATCAGTTCGAGCGCGCGGTGCATGTCGCCTGACGCCGCATGCAGCATGGGGTGCGGACGGTAAGCAGGCGGCTTCGACATCTCGAAGTCGAACACACAGCTTGCCTGCTGTGCATCCTTGGTGATGTCGACCAGCACCGGCCCGGGGCGCCCGCTGCGCGCGATCTGGAAAGCCTCGCGCACCGTTGGCGCAATGTCCTCTGCTTTCGTAACAAGGAAGTTATGCTTTGTGATGGGCAGCGTGATGCCCGTGATGTCGACTTCCTGGAAGGCATCCGTACCCAGCACCTTTGAGGCGACCTGGCCCGTGATCGCCACCATCGGAATGGAGTCGAGCATGGCCGTCGCCAGGCCAGTGACAAGGTTCGTGGCGCCGGGACCGCTGGTAGCCATGCAGACGCCAACTTGCCCACTCGCGCGCGCGTAGCCGTCGGCCATATGCGCGGCACTCTGCTCATGCCGCACCAGCACATGGTGGATGGGGAACTTGCGCAGCGCGTCATAGATCGGCAGAATCGCTCCGCCGGGATAACCGAAGACGGTGGAGACGCCTTCGCCCGCGAGCGTTGCCCAGAGTATCTCCGCGCCTGTGAGCGTCGGTGCATGATTGTTGCTGAATGTACTACTCATGTTCACCTCAGGAGCTATTTCCTTACTTGCTGTTATGGCTACTTATAAGTTACTACGATAGAGCCGCTGAAGGATCTATTTCGCCACTTAGTTGCGCCAGGTGCCTCATGCACTCTTTCGCGCCCGCATCGATCTTTTCGCTTGCGTATAACTTCTCTGCTTCGAGCCATGCCGCATGTGCTTCACGCTCGCTGTTCAGAGCGGCGACGCGCAATGCGTTTGCAAGGTCGAGCGATACCTGCGGGTCTGCAGCGCGATAGAGCCGGATCGCTTCGTCAATGTGCGCAGTGGCTGCGCCGTATTCGCGTAGTTCGCTGCGAACATCGGCGGCATGCCGCAGCGCAAAGGCAAGCAGGGAAGTGTCATTACCCGTACGCAACAGCGTGATGGCTTCGGCGTAGTTGATGGAGGCGCCAATGCGATCTCCCTGATCGCGACGCGTCTGTGCAACGCCCAGCAAGGCTTCCGCCCGTGCCGCATCGTCCTTTGCCTTCGCGTCCGCGGCAGCCTGCTTGTACAGACGCTCCGCCTCGGCTGACTCACCGCTGCCGCGCGCCTGTGCCGCCTGTTTCAGCAATGATTTGATGGCGCCGATCAGGCTTTGGCTGGTCTCTGTTTTAAGCTGCATGACGCAACCTTTGGTTGTAACTCGCGGTCAGGAATCGCCGGACGGGCAGGTCGAACCACTTAGCAGCCGCCCACGAAAACACCAGCAGAAATGCTATGGAACAAAAAGCGATCAGCGGCCTTGCCTGCGCGTGATGCATCGCAATCTGGTGCATGGCGCGGCCTCGGAAGAGCATGAAGAACGGTATGTGGAGCAGGTAGATCGGATAGGAAGTATCACCTAAAAAAGACGCTACCTTACCCAGGCCCCCGGATATGGAAGTAAGCGCACCAAGATAGATCAAGACCGGAAAAATGAAACCCACAGTAACCAGCTGCGCCACCGGCAGCTGCGTAACACGCGTCGCCAAGGCCACAAAAACAACAGCACAGATCCCGCACACCAGCAGCCAGGAGCGAGCAGCTGACAGTCGCTCGCGCCGCTTCGCATGAAAGTAGCGGAAGACAAGTACGCCCGCGCCAAACGAGTAAGCCAAACGCGCCAAGCCCACGGGCAGCGTCCCCAGAACAGAGCCGCTATCCAGAGTCCCGGAGCGAAGCGCCCACCCGACCATAAACATCGCCGACGCGGTAACGGTGAAGTACAGCACCCACCGGCCTGCCTCACGCCATAGGACAAGCGCCGCATACCCGAAGTTAGCAACTAACTCACATAGCAAAGACCATGCAGGAAAATCCAGCGGGTAGACCGCTGCTTTGCTGCCATGAAAGACATTGGGCAGCATCAGCAAACCAAGCACGACTACCATCGGAAAGGCGCGTGACGACAGCGAGTGTGCCGTAGCAATGCCTGCGAGGATGGCAAACACCGTCCCTAGGAAATACACCGGGTAGAGCCGGATAAGTCGCGCAACAGAGAAGTTACGAAACGACAAACCTTCGAGCAGCCGGCGCTCATACGAAAAAGCAATGACAAATCCGCTCAGCGCAAAGAACAGGTCCACCGCAAGGAACCCGCTGCGAAACGGCACAAGTCTGCCGAAGTCAGGCGGCGCGTGATACGCCACCACCAGCAGGGCCGCAATCCCGCGAATCGCATCCAGCAGGTGGAAGCGATGTTGCTTGGAAGAAGCGGTATGCACCGTGTTGTCCGATGTGCGTTTCAACTAGGATCTTCCTGACTTGCTAAGTCGTGACCGCGCCGATGCTCGCACTACTGACTGAATTGGCATACTTCGCAAACACACCACGCTTGTATCGCGGCTCTGGAGCCGTGAAGCTCTTCATCCGTTCTGCAAGCTCTTCGTCACTGATCTCGAGGCGCAGCTCACGCTTCGGAATATCGAAGGTAATCCTGTCTCCTTCTCGCACGAATGCAATCGGGCCACCGAGTTGCGCCTCAGGAGCGACATGGCCCGCCATCAGGCCACGGGTGGCGCCGGAGAAGCGGCCGTCGGTCATCAACGCGACTGTCTCACTCAGTTCAGGAATACCCTTGATGGCTGCAGTTACGGCGAGCATCTCCCGCATACCAGGACCGCCGCGCG
>CAZZVI010000143.1:2981-8900 GCA_964657335.1 uncultured Terriglobus sp. | reverse complement strand
GTCCCCGGCGTAGAGTGTGCCGTCGCGCTCGTCGAGGAAGCTCATGTGGCCGGGAGTGTGGCCGGGGGTGTAGAAGCAACGGAGCGAGCCGTACAGTTCGCCTTCGGTGAGGGTGTGCGTGGGCTGCGTCTTCGCGCCGGGAAAACCACCCTTCGGCTTTTCCTGCGGCTCGCCGGGGCGCAGGGACAGGTCCTTGTGCAGCAGCGGGGCTTCGCGCTCCGAGATGGCAACATCCACCTTGCCGATCAACTGGTGCAGCCCGTCGAGTGAACCGATGTGATCGCCGTGCGCGTGGGTCAGAAGAATGCGGCCGATCCCTCCGCCAAAGCTCCGCGCCGCCGCGTTGATGTCATCGGCATGGCCGCCAAGGGTCGCGTCGATGAGGGTAAAGCCGTCTGCCTCTCGCACCAGGTAGCAGTTGGAGAACTTCAGAAACGTTAGTTGCCATGTGTCGTTGCTTAACTGTGTTGTCTTCATGCTGTGACGGACCTGCGCGTGGATTCTGGGTCATGCCTGTGGGCGACGCCGTTCGATCGACGACCGCGCTGCACCGATGGTTAGATGCGACTCCGTAGAATGTCACCAGTGCCGACCGGGATGAAGAATGGCGTGGCCGTGGTGCTGGTGCGTGCGCGCAACCCGCTGAACATCGGTGCGGCTGCGCGTGCCATGGCCAATTTCGGCTTTGCGGACCTGCGCGTGGTGAACGACTATGACGTTCCGTTCGAGGAGGCGCGGTCTGCCATTGATGCCGCTCCAGTGCTTGCGGCGGCGCGGCGCTTCCGCAGCGTGGGAGAGGCGGTCGCGGACTGCGCCCTCGTCTACGGCACGACGGCGCTTGGCGATCGTCGGCTGCTGCATCCGGTGGACCTGCTGCGGGACGCGCCGGATCACGTGAACGAAACGGTGGCCAGGGGTGGCCGGGTTGCGCTGCTCTTCGGGTCAGAGAAGACGGGGCTTTCCGCCGAGGAGATGAGCCACTGCCACCGGCTGCTGACCGTGCCGATGAGCGAGGGTGGCGTCTCGATGAACCTTGGGCAGGCGGTCGCGGTGTGCCTGTACGAGTTCACTCGAGAGACGGGTAGAGCGCAACGTACGCTGCCGGAGGCTGCGCGCCCGGCCACGGCAGATGAAGCCGCACGCTTTGAAGTGCTGCTGCGCGAGGTGTTGCTCGCGGGCAGCTATGACCGCCGCTTTCCTGGAAACATGAATGAGGACGCGCTGCGGCGCTTGGTGCGGCGGCTCGCGCTGCCAGGAGACGATGTGGAGATCTGGCTGGGTATGCTGCGGCAGGTGCTCTGGAAGTTGAAGCGGGAATAAGGCGCAGGGCGTCCGCAGAGTTTCGCAAGGGTTGCGCAGAGTGCGCCACGACGAGGCAAAAGCGACTTTTCTTCCTGCAAACGTCGCGGGGATCTGGAAACGCTGCGGACGCCCTTGCATCTGCGCCGCAAATGGCATGCGCCCCGATCTTTCCTCGCTGATACACTTCGTCCCATGCACAAGTTCAGGGTTCTGCCGGTCGTGGTGGCGCACGCGGGTGCGTCTTTGCTTGGGATTTTCGTTGCCGCGGCGCAGGTGCCCGCCGCCCTGACGACCGCGGATTATGCGCGTGCCGAGAGCCGGATGGCGTACAAGACGGCTCCGCTGATCGACCATGCGGTCGAGCGCGTCACGTGGCTGAAGAACGAGAATTCGCCCACCGGCGGCGACCGGTTCTGGTATCGCGACACCGCCAACGGCGACACCACCTTTATGCTGATCGACGCGGTACACGCGACCAAGCTGCCGGCGTTCGATCACGCGCAGATGGCGACGGCCCTGCAGGCCGCGGGTATTCGCAATGCCATCGCGGCGAACCTGCCGATCACCGATCTCGAGTTCGCCGAGGCGAACGCAGCGCTGATCGTCACGGTGCGTGGTGAACGCTATCGCTGCACGGTTGCGGGTGCGTACGCCTGCACAAAGCAGCCGCTGCCTCCCGCACATCAGCAGGCGCAGGCGAACGGGCAGCCGCCCTCGGGCGTCAGCGCGACGGCGGTGGGCGGCAACGCCGGTATGAGCACGAATCCCGTGGCAGCCGCTCCACTGCGCCCCGGCCGCGATGAGGCCGTGGTGTCACCGGACGGCAAGCGCGCCGTCTTCATCCGCAATTGGAACCTGTGGGTGCGCGATGTGACCACCGGCGAAGAGAAGGCCCTGACCACCGACGGCGTGACCAACTACGGTTACGCCACGGACAACGCGGGATGGACGCACAGCAATCGCGCCATCGCGGTCTGGTCGCCCGACTCGAAGATGGTTGCCACCTTTCAGCAGGACCAGCGCAAGACCGGGATGATGTACCTGGTCAGCACGAATGTCGGCCACCCGACATTGGACGCGTGGCCTTATCCGCTGCCTGGCGACAAAGACGTGAACATGATCGAACGCGTCGTCATCGATACCGGGAGCGGGAAGATCACCCGGTTCAAGACGCCGCCGGACCAGCATCGTTCGTCCTTGTGTGATGACATCAGCTGCCGTGGCGGCGGTTGGGACGATGTGCAATGGGCGGCTGACGGCAAGACGATCGCGTTTCTTTCGACCAGCCGCGACCACCGCGTTGAAGACTTGAAAATGGCCGATGTCGCCACGGGCGATGTGCGGCCGGTGTTCAACGAGACGGTCTCTACCTTCTTTGAGAGCGGCAACGGCCGCGTCAACTGGCGCTACCTGTCGAAGCGCAACGAGATCCTGTGGTTCAGCGAGCGCAGCAACTGGGGCCACCTGTACCTGTTCGACGCGGGCACCGGCAAGCTGAAGCGCGCCGTCACGGAGGGCGACTGGAATGTGACGCAGGTGCTGCGTGTCGATGAAAAGACCGGCGACATCTTCTTCGACGGCGTCGGCCGCGAGAAGGGCTGGGATCCGTACTACTCCGGCACCTACCGCGTGAACATGAACGGCACCGCTCCGAACACCGGGCTGCGGCTGCTGACGCCCGAGCCGAGCAACCACGCTGCCACGTTGAGCGAGGATGGCAAGTACCTGGTGGACGTCTACAGCACGCCGCAGACGCCGCCCATCGCCGTGCTGCGCGATGCGGAGGGCAAGCGCATCACCGAGATTGCGACCGCTGACATCTCGCGGCTGAAGGCGACCGGATGGCAGCCGCCCGTGGGCTTCACGGTGAAGGCGCGCGACGGCAAGACCGACCTGTACGGCCTGATGTTCAAGCCGTCGAACTTCGATGCCACGAAGAAGTATCCGATCGTCAACTACATCTATCCCGGTCCGCAGACGGGTTCGGTGGGCTCGCGTAACTTTTCCGCGTCGCGCGGCGACTCGCCCGCGCTGGCGGAGCTTGGCTTCATCGTCATTTCGCTGGACGGCATGGGCACGCCGTGGCGCTCGAAGAAGTTTCACGAGGCCTACTTCGGTGACATGGGCGACAACACGCTGCCGGACCAGGTAGGCGGCATGAAGCAGTTGGCCGCGCAGAACCCGTGGATCGACCTGGATCGCGTCGGTGTCTGGGGACACAGCGGCGGCGGCTTCGCCACGGCGGACGCGATGTTCCGCTACCCTGACTTCTTCAAGGTGGGCTGGAGCGAGAGCGGCAACCACGACAATCGAAACTATGAAGACGACTGGGCCGAGAAGTGGATCGGGCTGGACGATGACACCAGCACAAAGGCCTATGACGACCAGGCAAACGAGAACATCGCAAAGAACCTGAAGGGTAAGCTGATGCTCGTCCACGGCACCATGGATGACAACGTGCCGCCCTCAAACACGCTGCTTGTGGTCAACGCATTGATGAAAGCTGGGAAAGATTTTGACCTGCTGATGGTACCGAACGCGCACCACGGCTATGCCGACCAGGCGCTTTACATCGGCCGTCGCCGTTGGGACTACTTCGTGACAAACCTCATGGGCGCGACTCCGCCGAAGGAGTACAAGCTGGTGCAGCCGCCGGGGGCTGGGCGGTAGGCTTGCGGGCGGGAGAAAGCAGGGGCCTTCAGGCCCCTGACTTTATGGTTGCACGACCGGGCTTTAGCCCCGGCGTTTTCCGGCGCTGAAGGGCCCGACCCTTTGCAGCTTTGTCAGCGGCCTAAAGGCCGCTGCTTCCTCCGTTACGACGCCTGATCGCAAATTGTCTGGGAGCTCAACAGCGGGACCAGGCTCTTGTTCAAAGGATGCCGCGCGTGTTCTGATGGCGCTGCTCCTAAACGTCACCTGCGGAGTTCCCCATGATCCGGCGCGACCTTCTCAAATCGATTGCTTCTGCCGGGGTTCTTGCCCTGACCCGGCCTGCCCGACAGGCGGAGGCGCAGGCGGTCCGTGGGACTTCGATTCCGCGGATCAAAGACATTCACGTGATCGAATGTGCACCCGCGGGGTCTCGTCTCTCCGTTGTGAAGATCACGACGGACCAGGACGGCCTGTACGGCTACGGCTGCGCCACCTTCACGCAGCGTGCCGACCTGGTCAAGCCGGCGGTGGACAAGTATCTGAAGCCGCTGCTGATGGGCAAAACGACGGATCGTATCGAAGACATCTGGCAGACCTGCTATGACAGCTCGTACTGGAAGAACGGTCCCGTTCTGAACAATGCGATCAGCGGGATCGACCAGGCGCTTTGGGACATCAAGGCGCGCCGCGCCGGCATGACGGTCTGCGAGCTGGTTGGGGGCAAATGCCGGGAGGCAGTCGAGACTTATGGGCACGCCGATGGCGCGGAGATCCCGGAGTGCATCGCGAATGCGAAAGAGCTGATGCGGCAGGGCTTTCGCAATGTGCGCGTGCAGGTGGGCCTGCCCGGCATGGCCGGCTATGGCGCGGCACATGGAGCGGCTCCGCAGGCGTTTCAGCCGCTGCACGACAAGCCGCTGTTTGAGCCTGCGTACGCCATGCGCCGAGGCATCAAATTGCTCGAAGAGGCGAGGTCGCAGCTCGGCGAGGAAGTGGGCCTGATCCACGATATGCACGAGCGCTATCTGCCGAACCAGGCCATCGAGTTCGCGAAGCAGGTCGAGAAGGTGAACCTGTTTTTCCTGGAAGATGCCCTGTCACCCGAGGACATTGCGTACTTCCGCCTGATACGCCAGCAGTGCGCCACGCCGCTTGCCATGGGCGAGCTGTTCAACAGCCCGCATGAATGGCAACCGCTCCTCTCGGAGCGCCTGATCGACTACATCCGCTGCCACCTTTCGCAGGTTGGCGGCTTCACGCCCGCACGCAAGATCGCCATCATGGCCGAGCAGTTTGGCGTGCGCACTGCGTGGCACGGACCGGGCGATGTCTCGCCCGTGGGGCATGCCGCACAGGCCACGCTTGACCTTGTCTCCTATAACTTTGGGATCCAGGAGTACACGCCGTTCAACCAGGCCTCGCAGGAGATCTTCGTGGGCTGCCCCACCCTGAAGAATGGCTACATCTACATCAACGAAAAGCCTGGATGGGGCATCGAGGTGAACGAGACACTTGCCGCGAAGTTCCCATTTACACAGCCGGCGAATGGCTTGAACGGCGGCTGGGGCGAGGTTCGCAAGCTGGATGGAACGGTGATCAAGCAGTAGGACCGAGAACAGAGCCCTGAGCAGGAGAACGGCGCCGACGGATCGCCTTCGGCGCTAGGTTCTCAGTCAGTGTCACCAGCGCATGCAAGGCGCGGTTGACCGATTCAGAATCGGGGAAGAGCGGGCGGAGCGCGGGTTCGAGCACAACAACGCCGGTCTCCTGCATTCGAATGCCGGGATGTTTGCCTCGGACGCCTTTGCTGAAATCGAGGTTTGGGCGTTCCGCGAGCGGGTCGGGTTTAGCTGACTTCTTCATATTGCTTCTGCGAACTCGTTTATCCGCGGCCCTTCAGATAAAACTCCGCCAACTCCAGATCGCCTGGCTGGGTGATCTTCAGGTTGGCGGCTGAGCCCAGCA
>CAZZVI010000143.1:0-2881 GCA_964657335.1 uncultured Terriglobus sp. | reverse complement strand
GCCAACTCCAGATCGCCTGGCTGGGTGATCTTCAGGTTGGCGGCTGAGCCCAGCACCACGGCAACAGAGATGCCCGCGCGCTCCAGCAGGCTGGCCTCATCGGTGCCGCCGAAGCTGTCGGCTTCCGCCTCATCGACGGCACGCAGCAGGCTGCTGAAGCGAGCGCCCTGCGGCGTCTGCGCCAGCACGATGCGTTCGCGTGGAACGGTGGCCGTGATGATGGCGCCGTCGGCCGTGCGGTCGACCTGCTTGATGGTGTCGATGGCGGGCAGGCCGACGATGGCCGCGCCATGCTTCGCGATAGCTTCAATGGTGCGCTCGATGGTGGCCGCGTCGATCAGGGGGCGCACCGCGTCATGCACGAGAACGATGTCATCGGGCGCTGCATCGAGCGAGCGCAGGGCAGCGGCAACCGACTCCTGCCGCGTCTCGCCGCCGGTGACAACGCGCACCTTCCCGGCGAAGCCGTACTGCGCGAGCTGCGCGCTGACGTGCTCGCGCTCCGGCGCACGAACCGCCAGCGTCACGGTCGAGATGCCCGTCTTGTCAGCGAATGCTCTGACGCTGTGGATCAGGATGGGCACACCGCCCAGGGAAAGGAACTGCTTGGCGGAGACACCGGGCATTGCCATGCGCGTGCCCAGCCCCGCTGCTGGAAGAATTGCGTGAACAGCCATAGACGCTGAAGTATATCGGTTTCCTGCCGTTCGCCGCTTCCCCGCCGCGCGCTTCAGGACGACGGGAGGCATGCTGCGTTATCCTGCGCGAGCGCCAGTGGATACCTGTAGACCGGGCGTGAAAATGGAGCCACAACGTGCAGCACTCGCGCAATCGACGGGATTTTCTGCTTCGCAGCGGCGCTCTCGCCATCGCCGCGGGCACACGTCTCGCCTCCGCTGAAAGTTCGCCGTCCGCGACGCCTTCCCCGGACGCGCGAGAGCAGTGGCTTGAGTGGGTGCAGCGCGTCTCTGATCCGGTGCTGGGGGCGCTGAGCCGCCGCGAGCTGCGGAAGACCATGCCGGTGGAGGCAGTCGCCGGACACGAGGCGGAGCGGGCCGTCGGCACGCATCTTGAGGCGCTGGGGCGGCTTGTCATGGGGCTTGCGCCGTGGCTGGAGCTGGAGCCTTCACCAGGTGAAAGCGCTCGTGAAACTGCTCTGCGGATGCGCTATCGCAGCATGACTCGCGAGGCCATTGCGTCGGCGGTCGATCCTGCTTCGCCCGACTCCATGCGCTTCGGTCAGTCTTCGCAGACAGTGGTGGATGCATCGTTCCTCGCGCTCGGCATCCTGCGCGCGCCGAAGCAGTTGCTCGCGACGATGTCAGCGGCAACGCGTGAGGGGATGATCGCTGCCATGGTGGCCGAGCGAAGGATCCTTACCGGCCTGAATAACTGGCTGCTGTTCTCTGCGATGGATGAGGCGTTGCTGTTTGTCCTGGGCGCGGAGTGGGACCGCATGCGCGTGGCCTATGCGCTGAACGAACTGCATAGCTGGTATGTCGGCGACGGCATGTACGGCGACGGTCCTGCCTTTCATGCGGATAACTACAACAGCTACGTGATGCAGCCGTACCTTCTGATGCTGATGCAGACCCTCGGCGACGAAGCCGCCGCATGGAAGGCGATGCGCGGCGAAATCGAGAAGCACGCATCCCGCTATGCCGCGATCCAGGAGAGATGTATTGGTTCTGATGGGTCCTTTCCTGTTCTTGGGCGATCTATCTGCTATCGCGCCGGTGCTTTTCACCTGCTGGCGGACGCGTCGCTTCGTGGGCTGCTGCCGGCGGATGTCACGCCCGCGCAGGTCCGCGGAGCGCTGACCGCGGTGCAGACGCGAACGCTGAACGCTGCGAACACCTTTGACGAGAAAGGCTGGCTGCGGATCGGCCTGGCAGGACATCAGCCCGGGCTGGGTGAGACGTACATCTCCACGGGCAGCCTGTACCTGTGCAGCGCGGCATGGCTGCCGCTGGGCCTGCCGCCGTCACATGCCTTCTGGTCGTCGCCGGACGTGGACTGGACACAGAAGGCCGTGTGGAGTGGAAAGGACGCAGCCGCCGACCATGCGATCAGCGGCTGATGTTTCCCCGGGCATCTAGAGCGCGTTCCTCGCGATAACCTGCTTATAGAACTGCGAGCTGAGCTTTGGCGTGCGCCTCTGTGTTTTGAAGTCCACATAGGTGATACCGAAGCGCTTCTCGTAGCCATCGGCCCACTCGTAGTTATCCAGCAGGCTCCAGCAGAAGTAGCCCTTCACCGGCACGCCTTCACCCACGGCGCGTTGCAACTGCGTCAGGTAGTTCCGCAGGTACATCACGCGATCCGTGTCGTAGATGTGACCGTCCGCGGCGACCTTGTCGTCGGACGAGCAGCCGTTTTCCGTGATGTAGAGCTCCCTGATGCCGAAGACTTCTGCAGCTAACTTCGGAGCCCAGTAGAGCGCCTCCGGACCGATGGTCAGCCATGGGCTGAACATGTGCGGGTACGACGAGGGGTTCGGCACGACTTCGTAGCCCAGCGCGTTGCCGGACGCGCGAACGAACGTTGCCGTGTAGATGTTCAGGCCCTGGAAATCCGTCGGGCTGCCGATCGCCTTCAAGTCCTGCGGTGTGAACTTTGGCGCATCCGCTCCGAGCTTTCGCAGGTAAGCGTCCGTGTAGCGTCCCGTGCGCATGACTGTCAGGTAGCCTGCATTCTCTTCGGCCATCGCGGTGCGTGCCGCGGCGACGTGCTCCGGCGAATCGAAGACGGGCGCGACGGCCTGCAGGTTCTCCGCCGATCCCACCTTCGTGCCGGCGCGTGCCTTCGCGCGAATCGCCTGCACCGCCAGGCCGTGGCCAAGCACGGCATGGTGCCGCACCTGGGCCAGCTTGCCGCGGCT
>CAZZVI010000142.1:0-8969 GCA_964657335.1 uncultured Terriglobus sp. | reverse complement strand
CGGAGCAGGACTGCTCCATCGTCCTGCGTAGTGGAGAAACCTGCTTATTGAGCTGTCCGCCGCTCCGAAGAAACAGCAGGTTTCTCCACTCCGCTTCGCTCCGGTCGAAATGACAGTCTCGCGGATGCTCCGGTCGGAATGACAGGGTTTTAGGAGCTCCGATGCGAGAGGACGCGCAGACATCCACCTATCGTTGGGCCGTCATCGCCATGCTGTGGTGCGTCTGCCTGCTGAACTACGCCGACCGGCAGGCCATCTTCTCCGTCTTTCCTCTGCTTAAGACGCAGATGCATGTCAGCGACGTCCAGCTTGGCCTGGTCGGTTCCTCCTTCATGTGGATGTATGCGCTCTTCGGCCCGTTCGCGGGCTCGCTCAGCGACCGCTTCCCGCGCAAGTCGCTCGTGCTGGGAGCGTTGATCTTCTGGTCCTTCGCGACCGCGGCCACCGCGCTGGCGCACACCTTCACGCAACTGATGCTCTGCCGCGCGCTCGGCGGACTGGGCGAAGCCTTCTACTTCCCAGCAGCGATGTCTTTGATCAGCGATTATCACGGAGCCAGCACGCGATCGCGCGCGATGTCGCTGCACCAGTCCGGCGTGTATGCGGGCACCATTGCCGGCGGCGCGATCTCCGGTCTTGTCGCGCAGGACTACGGCTGGCGGTCGAGCTTCCTCTTCTGGGGTGCGGCGGGCCTGCTGCTGGGTGCGGTGTTGTGGTTCGTGCTGCGAGAGCCCGCACGCGGCATGTCGGATGACGCGCCGCCAGTGACAGCGACACGCATCGGCCTGCTCGCAAGCCTCGGTGAAGTGTTGCAGCAACGGCGCGTGGTGCTGCTGATCGCCGTCTTCATGGCGGCCAATTTCGTTGCGGTCGTGTTCCTTACGTGGATGCCGACGTTCCTCGTGGGCAAGTTTCACATGAGCCTCGCCATGGCGGGCTTCAGCGGCACCGCGTACCTGCAGATCGCGTCCGTCTGCGGCGTTCTGCTGGGCGGCCTGCTGGCCGACACGCTGCGCCGCAAGCGTACCGGAGGCCGTCTGCTGACGCAGTCCATCGGTCTGCTCTGCGGCGTGCCCTTCCTTCTGATCACGGGTTGGACGACACGCGTGGCCGTGCTGATCGGCGGCCTTGCGGGCTTCGGCTTTTTCAAAGGCATGTACGACGCAAACATCTTCGCCGGCCTGTACGACAACGTGCCCGTAAGCCGCCGTGGCGCAGCCGCCGGTCTGCTGAACTCGCTCGGCTGGCTCGGCGGAGGCTTCGCCCCGGTGCTGATCGCGGTCGCCGCCGCGCGCTTTGGCCTGGGCACATGCATCAGCGCCACCGCAGCGATCTACCTCGCCATCGCCATCGCGCTGTTTGCAGGATCAAGAAGCATGGATAGGAGTGCAGCTTGAGCAATCACGGAAGCTGTACCGGATATTCGTCATCCTGAGCGGAGCGTAGCGGAGTCGAAGGACCTGCTTTCTTCCGCGTTTCGAAGCTGCTTGTAAAAAGCAGTCCTTCGGCTTCGTACTCTTTACTTCACGGGCGCTCCATGTCTCCATTCTGAGACATGGGTCTTTGTTGAGGCAAAATCCCATGTCTCGAAAGCGAGACATGGGGCACTCACTTTACTCATGATGAGATCGTGTCCCGCCTGATGCTGCGCAACTCCGGCAGCAGATGTCCCATCGCCGCCGCCGGCGCGCCCTCGGTCCCCATCGCAAAATAAGCCGACTGAAAGAGCTGGTACAGCTTCTCCGCGCGCCCGACATGCTCCGGTTGCGGCGTGTAGACGGTGAACGCCGGGCAAAGCGCATCCTGCGCCTCCTCGACCGAAGCAAACTCACCGCATGCAAGAAACGCAAAGATCACCGATCCAAGACTTGTCACGTCCTCGTTCGTCACCAGCACCGGCTTGTTCAGCACGTTGGCATACACCTGGTTCAGCGCGGGATTGCGCTGCGGGATGCCGCCTCCGTTGATGACGCGGCGGATCGTCACACCATGTTCTTCCATGCGCTCCAGCACGATGCGCGTGTGCATGGCAGTGCCTTCAATCGCAGAGAAGAACTCGTCGGCAGCGGTCGTACTCAGCGTCCATCCAAACGTCACGCCGCCCAGTGCCGCGTTCACCAGCACCGTGCGATCGCCGTTGTCCCATGTCAAACGCAGAAGACCGGTCTGTCCGGCAATGTAGTTCGAAGTCTGCTGCGCCAGCTCTTTCACAGGAGTCTTCGCGCGCGCGGCAATCGCCGCAAAGATGTCGCCGACCGCGGACAATCCCGCTTCCACGCCAACCTCATTCGGGTAAACCGAACCCGGCACAACGCCGCACACACCCGGAACAAGCGTCTCTTTCTCTGACAAGCCAATGATGCAGGTGGAAGTTCCGACGACGTTCACCACGTCGCCCATGCGAATGTTCGCTCCGACCGCATCCCAGTGCGCGTCAAACGCGCCTACGGGAATGGGAATGCCGGGCAGGAGACCGAGCTTCGCAGCCCAATCCGCGGTGAGATGGCCGGCGATCGTGTCCGACGTCTCAAAGCGGCCCGTGATCTTCTCTCGCACACCCGCAAGCAGCGGATCGACGCTGACCAGGAAGTCTTCCGGAGGCAACCCGCCCCACTGCGGATTCCACATCCACTTGTGGCCCATCGCGCAGATGCTGCGCGGCAGTTCCTGCGGATCGGTGATGCCGGCCAGCGTTGCCGCCACCATGTCGCAGTGTTCCAGCGCCGTGACGAAGTGCTCGCGCTGATCGGGGTTGTGACGAAGCCAGTGCAGCAGCTTCGACCAGCCCCATTCCGACGAGTACACGCCGCCGCACCACTCGATGCCCTCGAACCCCGTGCCGCCCTGATAGGCATGAGCCGCTACCGTGATCTCGCTGGCTTCCTTTGCGGCACGATGGTCGCACCACAGGTAGTAGTCGCCCAGCGGATGCAGGCCTTCGCCCACCACGATGACGCTCGATCCCGTGGTGTCCAGAGCGATGGAGCGCACCTGCTGCCCGTCGATCCCTGCGCTCTGCAGAGCAACGTTCGTTGCCCGCACGAGGGCATCCATCTGGTCGGCATGGCGCTGTGTTGCGAAGTCGGTGTCGCCCGACGAACGCAGCAGCGGATACTCGGCCGTCGCCCGGCCCAGCACGCCGCGGTGCCGGTCGTAGATGCACACGCGAACGCTCAGCGTTCCAAAATCAACACCCGCAACGATGCTGGATGATGCGGTTGAGGCGTTGCTATAGCCCTTATCCAGTGACATGAACAGTGGTCCTCACGACCATTCCTTCAGCAGGAATATCTAAGAATATGCTCGCCTGCCGATTTCGTTCGTCAGACGAACTATCGCCCTGCCACAGAACTGTCCAGCCACAGAACTGCCCAACCCTCCCACAGCACTGTCATTTCGACCGAAGGAGGGCGGCTTCATCGCCTCCGCAGTGGAGAAACCTGCTGTTCCGACTTTCGCCGTAGTAAAACAGCAGGTTTCTCCACTCCGCTGCGCTCCGGTCGAAATGACAGGTCTCCGGTGGTGCCGGAGAGTTCTAACCGTGCTTCGCTGGAATGACCGACATCGCCACGGGGAACCACTCCGCAAACCACGCCATCAACGCGTCCGCCTGCACGCGCCGATGCTCCGTGACCGGCTGCGCGAACGAAGCCGTCAGCAGGCCTCGTGCCTGCGCCACCCACTTCAGCCCCCACGGCGTTGGGAAGGGATCCAGCTGCTGCAGAAACTCGGTCAGCAACGATGCCTGCTCCTCAAACTCGTCGGATGACGGCTCGCCGCCAACCTTAAAGAGCGACTGGATCAGCTCCGGCAGAACGCAGGCCACGCCCGACACAACGCCATCGCAGAAACCCTCGCGCAGGGCCGGCGCGAGCGCGCTGTCGTTCCCCACGATGCGGACCGCGCCCAAGCCCTCCTCGATCAGGTGCTGCAGGATGTCGAGCGACCCGCTGGAGTCCTTGATGCCGATGATGTTCGGTACCTCCGAGATCAGTTGGTGAACCGTCTCCTTGTCGAGGCCCGTCGTGAACTGCGGCAGGTTGTACAGCAGCACCGGCAGGCTCGTGCCGGCGGCCACCGTCCGGCAGAAGGCGTCGAGGTCCTCCTGCTGGTACGGAAAGAAGAACGGCATGGGCAGCAGAAGGGCCTGCACTGCGTGGCGCTGCGCCACGCCCGCGAGCGCAATCGAACTATGGCTACCTGGGGCGCCGATGCCGCACAGGATGCGCGCATCCACTCCTCCCACGTCCCGCGCGATCGTCAGCACCTCATCCAGTTGCGCGGGCGTGGTCAGGGGAAACTCGCCCGTGGCGCCATTCAGCGCGAAGCCGGTAATACCCTGCGCGGCAAGAAAGCTCAACAGCCCGCGAAGCGCCGGCGCATCGACGCTGTCATCGGCGCGGCGAGGCGTCAGAACGGCCGCGTACACCCCGCGAATGGATTCATCCATAGAAGCTCAACCGGTTGGTTCAAGAGGGAACAAGTGGAAGCTCAGTCGGCTCGATTGTAGCGACGCGTTCATGGCGGTGTCGACATGGTGGGGATCGGAGGGTTGAGGGCCTCCGTCGTTACCTGCCGAACCATAGTTGACCCGTCTATGCGCGTGGCGGATGAGTGGGACATTCGTGCGAAGCACGAACCCGTGGTCCCAGCGGAAATCCCTATCCCCACACATGCGCAAAAAGCCGCGCATGTATGGGGCACCCGAATGCGGCGGTGCCAGGCGGGTGCAACGCATCCCACTCGCGGGGATAGGTTGCGGGCTGAAGGCCCGCGTTGTAACAGTCTGGTGCGCAGCCTCAGGTACGGGATGTGTCTGCGGATGCGGGCTGAAGGCCCGCGTTATGCGCCCTCAATGCTTGACACGCCCAATATACTGAAGGAGTAAGAAACAGCAGCTGAAAGGAGAGCCATGGCGGCTCTCCTTTTGCATTTCGTGCACTTAAGTCCATACAGGAGAGGAATTTACGAATAAGTCTTTGCGTATCAATATTTTGCGAAACTGAAAAGCTAAGTGCAATGGAAACAGGAATTTGCAAGTTGCACTGAACCGGGGGAGGGGGTACGTGAGCATCGCCTGCGGGACGAAGCAAGCCGAACCATACAATGGAAACTGCATGCCTCAAGAAATATTTTTCACGTCCGAAGCTGCAGCTGCGGATGAGCCGAAGCGCTATGCGCCGCACGAGATTGAGCCTCGCTGGCAGGCCGCGTGGGACGCCGATCCGTCGCTCTACGCAGCCGAGCCGCACACCAGCAGCAAGCCGAAGTATTACGTGCTGGAGATGCTGCCCTATCCCAGCGGCAAGCTGCACATCGGCCATGTGCGCAACTACAGCATCGGCGACGCGCTGGCGCGCTACCAGTGGATGAATGGCTTCAACGTGCTCCACCCCATGGGTTGGGACAGCTTCGGCCTGCCCGCGGAAAACGCCGCCATCAAGAACGGCATTCCGCCGCGCGAGTGGACGCTGTCGAACATCGCGGAGATGCGCAAGCAGTTCGGCCGGCTCGGCCTTGGCTACGACTGGGCGCGCGAGGTCACCACCTGCCTGCCGGAGTATTACCGCTGGAATCAGTGGATCTTCCTGGAGTTGCTGAAGCGCGACCTCGCCTTTCGGCGCAAGAGCAAGGTCAACTGGTGCCCGAACTGCAACACTGTCCTGGCGAATGAGCAGGTCGTCGGCGGCTGCTGCTGGCGACACGAAGACACTCTGGTCGAACAGCGCGACCTGACGCAGTGGTTCTTCCGCATCACGAAATATGCTGACGAGTTGCTGGATGGTCTCGACCAGCTTCCAGGTTGGCCTGACAAGGTCAAGACCATGCAGCGCAACTGGATCGGCCGCAGCGAAGGCGCCGAGGTCACGTTTGCCGTCGATGGATGCACCGACAACATGAGCATCACGGTTTTCACCACGCGCATCGACACCATCTTCGGCGCGACCTCGCTGCAGCTTGCGCCGGATCATCCGATCATTCAGCATTGGTCGAGCTTCGACGCGGACCTGTCGCCTGCGGTGGACGCGATGCTGAAGGAGCAGAAGACCGCGCGCGACACCGACATGCTCGGCGAACTGCCGAAGCACGGCATCGCCACCGGACGTTACGCGATCAACCCCTTCAACGGAGAGCGGATTCCCATCTGGGTTGCGAACTACGTGCTTGCCGGTTACGGCACAGGCGCGATCATGAGCGTGCCCGCGCACGATGAGCGCGACTACGAGTTCGCGACGAAGTACCACCTGCCGATCCGGCGCGTTGTCGCGCCGTATGTCGATACCGACGAGCTCGAGTTGCCCTACAGCGCAAAGGCCGAATCCGTCCTGATCGACAGCGGCGAGTGGACCGGCGAAGCCGTGCTGGAAGCGCAGGAGAAGATGGCGAAGCATGCCGAGGCAAACGGCTTCGGCAAGGCGACGACAACGTATCGCCTGAAGGATTGGGGCGTCAGCCGCCAGCGCTACTGGGGAACGCCAATCCCGATTGTGTACTGCGACAAGTGCGGCATGCAGCCGGTTCCCGAGGATCAGTTACCGGTGCTGTTGCCGGAGAGTATCGACCTGGCGGATGTCGATGGATCGCCGCTCGGCCGCGTGCCGGAGTTCGTCAACACGACGTGCCCGGCATGCGATGGACCAGCGCGCCGCGAGACCGACACGATGGATACCTTCGTCGATTCATCGTGGTACTTCTATCGCTACACCGACCCGCACAACAGCACCGCGCCGTTCGCGCGCAAGGCTGCGGACTACTGGTTTCCCATCGACCAGTACATCGGCGGAGTCGAGCACGCGATCCTGCACCTGATCTACTCGCGCTTCTGGACCAAGGTGATGCGCGACATCGGCCTGAACGGCAACAGCGAGCCGGTCACGCGACTGTTCACGCAGGGCATGGTCATCAAGAACGGCGCGAAGATGTCCAAGTCAAAAGGCAACGTGGTCTCGCCGGACGAGATGATCGGCAAGTACGGCGCGGACGCCACACGCATGTACGCTCTGTTTGCCGCGCCGCCGGATCGCGATCTGGAGTGGCAGGAAGACGGCGTTGCCGGCGTCTCCCGCTTCCTGTCGCGCGTGTATCGCCTGACGACGAAATACGCTCCGGAGCTGCGCGGCGGCGAACACACCATGCCGCTCGAAGGCCTGGGCGCGGACGGCCAGAAGCTGCTGCGCACGCTGCACCAGACCATCGCAAAGATCACACTGGACTTCAGCGGCCGCTGGCACTTCAACACCTGCATCGCAAGCATCATGATCCTGGTCAACGAGATCGCCGCGAGCGAAGCTGCCATGGACAACGGCGACATCACGCCGATGACGCAGCGCGAAGTCTTCCGCTCCTTGACGCTGATGCTCGCGCCGTTCGCGCCGTTCTTGGCGCAGGAGCTGTGGACCGAGCTGGGGCTTGATGGTGTGGTCTTCCGCCAGCCCTGGCCCATCGCCGACGTCGAGCTTGCGCGCGAGAACGAGATCGAGATTCCCGTGCAGGTGAACGGCAAGCTGGTCAACGTCATCAAGGTCGCTACAGACGCTGACATCGAAGAGATCAAAGCCGCGGCGCAGGCAGATGAGAAGGTTGCGGCACGTCTCGCCGGCAGGACGATCGTAAAGATCATCGCTGTGCCCGGCAAGCTGGTGAACTTAGTCGTGAAGGGCTGATGACCTACACGTCGTACAAGTCGCAGCCACACGATGAGGTGCAGCGCACCACGCAGGGCTTTGTCGCAAACCTGTCCTGGCTCCGGCAGCGTCCGCTGCTCACGCTGATCGAGGTTGCGTGGCGTTGGTGCTTCGGCATTCCGGCGCTGCTGTTGATCTATCGAGCAGGCAGCCGCGCGCTTGATATGGTGCCGTGGCAGGCGACCGGCATCCAGAACCTATCGGTCAACCAGCTGCTCACCGATCCCATGAGCGCGTCGACGACCATCGCAAACTTTGCAGCGATGGTAGGACCCGCTCTGTACCACGCCGCCGCGTGGCTTGCGCCGCTGCTGCTGCTGGCGTGGGCGATCGTGTCAGGGCTTGGGCGAACGGTCGTACTGCACCGCATGGATCGCACGCTGCACGCCAGGCCCGCAACGCTGATGCTGCTGCAGTTGCTCCGTCTGGTCCCGCTGGTTGCGGCATTCGCGGCGTGGTGGATCGGCCTCCGTGCTCTGGCCGCATGGAGCATCCTTCAGCCGATTGCAGCAGGCGGCGAACCGAACATCATGCTTTACGTCGGCGGCGCGATTATCCTGACGCTCGCACTGTTCGCGCTGTCGGCCGCGGTCGGTTGGGTCTTCAGCATTGCGCCATTGCTCGCGATGATCAACGGCACCGGACCCGCGCGAAGCGTGCGTGATGCGTTTCGCGTTCGAGAGATTCGCGGCAGCCTGGTGGAGATCAATCTGGTGCTCGGTATCATGAAGATCGCCCTGATTGTGCTGGCGATGGTCTTCTCCGCGTGCCCGCTGCCGTTCCAGTCGGTCATGACGGACGAGTTCCTCTTCTGGTGGAACGTTGCTGTCGCGGTCTGGTATTTCCTTGCATCGGATTTCTTCCACGTTGCGCGGCTGGCTGCGTACCTCAGGCTGTGGAAGGCGACGCACGAGTAAAACCGTGCGGGAAGCGCGTGCATCACACCCGGTGGTTCTGGAGGAGAGTCAACTATGTCGTTCGGCTTGTACGTTCTTGGCTATGTCATCGTTATCGTCGGCGCAGCGTACCTGCTGCACCTGGCGCACGTTCCGCAGAACTGGATCATCGGCCTGGTCGTCGTGCTCGTCGGTGCGGGCATCGTGACCGGCGTGACGAACACGCGGCAGAAGGACTCGAACTAACGCGGGACGAGAAGCCTCGCGTCCTTCGCGTCTTTCACCTTCGCGTCCTTTGCGTTCAAAGCAAAAGCATGGAACGCGAAGAACGCAAGGAAATCGCGAAGCCCGCAAAGGCGAGAGATGTCGATGACGGCATCGGTACAAT
>CAZZVI010000141.1:0-9017 GCA_964657335.1 uncultured Terriglobus sp. | reverse complement strand
CGCAACTCTGGAGCGCACCTCCGATGATGATGAATGGGATGATCCATCCGGCATTTGCATTCATAAGACTCTCCTTCAGGCTTAGTGTTGTCCAACCAGCATGGTCATGAGGATGGCTCCGCCGAGCGCGGCAAAGAGTGCCACAGGCATCGCGACCGCACCCACTTTCAAAAATTTCCAGAAACTCACGTCGAGTTGCTCTCCGGCTTCGTCTCCACTCGAGTCCTTGCGAAGCGCGAGCAGCCATAGAATCGTCGCCAGGGACCCGGTCACAGAAAGGTTGGGCCCCAGGTCTACGCCGATCAAAACAGCATTGGCGATCAGACCCTTGGTATGCGCGGCTTGAATCGTGCCGCCCGCGATCAGGCCCAGCGGGAGATTATTTACGATGTTGTTCGCAACACCCACGACGAAGCCCACAACCAGCGCCCCAACGTTCCGGCCCAGATGCGACGCCCAGGCAAGCCACTGCTGGGTCAGGCTCAAAGCTCCCTGACTCTCGACTGCATCCACCATGACAAACAGCCCGGCGACGAGCAGCAAGGTCGCCCAACTGATCTCGCGGGCAAGCCTGATGGGATTGCTTCTTGCCTTGGTGGAGACGACGGCGGTAATCGCAAGTGCGGCGAGGCACGTTGGTAAGCCCAGGTCTTTCTTCAAGGCTGAGGAAGTCAGAAGCACTGCAATCATCAGCGCAAGACCCGCGAGAACCAGCTTGCCGTTGCCGCTCAGTTTCGTATCTTCCACCTCGCAATCGATGTTCTTGCAGAGGTCCTCGCGAAACAGAAAGCGCATGACGAAAAAGGTCGCGACGATCGAGAGTAGTGACGGAACTCCAAAGTCTGCCAGCCATGTGCCAAGCGGGGGCATGCCGGTATGGAAGACGACGAGATTCGCCGGATTGGAGATCGGAAGCACAAAGCTCGCGGCGTTCGCAATGAGGGCGCAGACGAAGAGGTACGGAAGCGGCGCAACCTTCGCCTTGCGCACCGCCGTCAGGATCGCCGGCGTCAAGACGACTGCGGTGGCGTCGTTCGACATGAAGATGGTTACGAGCGTCCCCACCCCATAGACCAACAGGAAGAGGCGCGAGCAACTGCCCCCGGCCCCGCGTACCGCGACGGATGCTACCCAATCGAAGACACCTTGTTCTCTCGCCAACTCGCTCAGAAGCATCATGCCGATGAGGAACAAGTAGACATCGCTGCCCTCGGCAACCGCCCTTCCAGCTAATTTCAGCGGTACGAGCCGAAGTAGGATGAGCAGCAACGCTCCGCCAGAGATCCACCAAACCTCCGGGATTCCGCGCGGGCGCGTCAACATCAAGGCGATGCTGACGGCGACAATCAGAGGCAGAAGAACATGCGCAATGCCGGTTGGAATCATTACCACTTCTTTCCGTTCTTGTTCGGGCCGAGTTGGGTTCCGAGCAGCCCATGCTCCGGCCACGCCTCCAGTGCGTTGTCCTGGTCGCGCTCCTCGAACTCCTGTTCCATTCGCTGTCCGATAGCGAGGCGGATCTCGTCGCTCGCGACTTTCCCATGCGCATCTTTGAAGGACACCTTCAAAGGATGGGTTCCTTCATGGGGCGTCGGCACGTCTGCCTGCCAAACCTGACTGTCGCGGACGCGCTGCATGGGTTGCGTCTGTCCGTCCAGAAGTGCGCTCGCTTCTACAGCCTCCGCCTTGCCCCAGAACTTCGCTCTGATCTTCAAGGTTTCCTGAGGTATTTCATCAGCCTTCGTCAGAAGCCGCTCATCGCTTGGTGAGGTGATGACCGCGATGGGCAGCTTGCCTGACTCAATGAATCGCCAACTCACCACGTTGCCGTCGAGATTGGTCACGGAGTAGCCGACTGGCCCCTCTTCGATCTGCCCTGTGGAACGGGTGGCCGAGTAGAGTGTGCGGCCATCATTGGCGATCTCGTTGTAGTGCGTGTGGCCCATGTCGACCAGACGTACATCGTAATCGCGGATGAGGCGGCTTACCTCTCCTCCGCCGACCTTCAGATCACTTGGGTAGCAGTGCAAGAGCAGAACCTTGGTCTGTCCATGTTTCGTCGCCAGCTTCAACTCATCCTCTGCCCACCGCAGTTGCTCATCCGACACCGTGAAGGAGGCAGGCTCAGGCACGTCAAAGGCGTTCATCGCTACGAACCGCGTGCTTCCCACCGCAAAGGCGTAGTGGAGTTGTTCTGACATTGCCTCCTTGAAGTTTGCGAAGCTTTGCTCGTGAACGTCGTGGTCTCCGATGATTGCGCACCAGGGTGCGTTCAGGCGGTCGAGCTCGCCGCGCACCACCGCGTAGGCCGCGCGGCTGCCGGCATCGGCCACGTCTCCAGGCAGGAAGACGAAGCTCACCGAGTCGGCAAAGGCTTGATTGACCTCGTTCACAATCTCCGACAAGTCAAGATGGTTCTGTTCACCGGCCTTGGTCATATGGAGATCGCCAAAGTGGACCCAGCTAACCACACCGGCATCGTCGGGCGGTTTGGGTTGAAATGAACGCTTCGACGCGAGAGGGTTCATGCTGGAAGCTCCTGGGCACACCGTGGGGAGGATGCGTTCCCGTCCCCTTCGTTTGCAGCCGGTAGAGTCTCGGGGATCGCGGTCCATAACAGGACAAACGCGAGTGCGGCAACTGCTCCCAACGAGAGGAAAGAGATGCGATAGCTGAAGTGCTGAATCAGCTCTCCACCAAACGTGTTACTGAGAGCCGCCCCGATCCCGACTGCGGTTGCGAGACTGCCTTGCGCAAGGTTGAACCGCCCAGTGCCCCGGGTTCTGTCTGCAACCACGAGAATCGAGACGACAACAAAGATTGCATTTGCGACGCCATCGAGGATCTGAATGGCTATCAGGCTTGCCGGGTTGTGAGTCAGGGTGTACAGAAGTGCGCGGATCGGAAGAACTGCAAAGCCAACCATCAGTAATGGCTTCCGGCCGTGCAGGTTTGCAAACCGTCCAATCGGCGGGGCAAAGCACATGATGACCACCTGCGTGACGATGATGCAGGCCGACATAAACGGAGCGGCGGTAGCCCTCGCACCATGCGAAAGCATCTCGCCGAGTTGGGGCAACATCGCCGCATTCGCAAAGTGGAAGAGGAAAGCACATGCAAGAAAGACAAGGAGGATGCGGTCTCCGAGGAGAGTCTTCGTTACGGAGACTCTCGCCGCGACCTCTGTACCGTCCACCTGAATCGTCCCGCCCCGCGCAAGGTCATAGTCGATGTCCTTGCTCCTGATCACTCGTATGGCGAGGACGGTAGGGAGAGTGAGCACCGCAGAGGTGATGAAGATGGCACGGTTTCCGAAGAAGTGGCTCATGCCTGCAATGAGAAGAGCACAAGCCACATTGCCCGCCGAGTTAAAAGATTGGTTTCTCCCGAACTGGCGATCGAAGAGGGTGACGCCGACCATTCCCATCGTGACCGCGGCAAGTGTCGGGCCCAGGAACGGCCCTGCTCCGCCAATGAGGATTTGAGACGTGTATACGGCCCAGGGTGCCACCGTGATACTGAGCAGAATCGCTCCGGCGGCGAGCACGGCTGAAGCCAGCACGAGAACCAGTCTCTTCGATCGGAGTTGATCGACAATTGCGCCGGCCGGAGTTTGCAGAAGCACGGTGATGATGCCGCCGACGGTCAATGCCGTCCCGACGCGCCCCGGCTGCCAGCCGGCTCCTGCCAGGTAGGCAGCGAGAAACGGGCCAAGGCCGGTTTGCACATCGGCGAGAAAGAAGTTTGTCGCCTCCAAGGCGTGAATACTTCTTCTCTTGCCTGGATCGATCTCAGTAGCGGTGAGCATGGTGACAAGTCTCTGTGAAACTAAGCGCTTTTGAGTTGCAGGTTGTTGCGGCCTCTCTCGAGCTTGAGAGGACCGTGCTGTTTCACATGAGCGAGAGCTTCCCCAGCGCGCGCGAACTCAAGTGCCTGGTGAAATGCGCGGGCCTTGTACGCCTTCGCAGCGCTGTTGCGAGCGCTCTCATAGATTTCAGTAAGGATGTTGGAGTGACTCTCTTCCTCATCCCAGTGCTCATCTGCCCTTCGTCCCAACTCATCGAACTGCTCCGTAATGCACTCTTTCAACTCGGGGGAGACACGGCCGGCACTGGAGACCTCGCCAGCGAGGACCGCGAAGCTGAGATGCTCCGATGCCCGGAGGAGATCAGCAGCGTCTTTGCTGTGTCCGTCTTCGATCGCTTGCTGAGCTAACGAGATAAGTTCAGCGACGGCATCCGTTGCGGAAGACTGTGATGTTTGCCGAAGAATTGCTACCCGTCCCATGTGTTCATAGGCGCGGCGCAGGTCTTTCGCCTGATGATGGTTTTCGTGATGATGACCAGCAGCCTTCTTCGCTGCTTTCTTCGGAGGTGGCATAAAGGTGGTCCTTCTTTCTCTTTGTAGATTCGATGTAGCCGGCGTTCGGCGTCATGGAAAGGGCCAGATGGGTTGGTCGCAAATCGGTCTCTTGCAGCACCCGTCGGATGCGTGGGCATAGCGGATCCACGCATCCGGGCTGGAGCAGGACGGGACTTAAAGGAATGGATTCAGTTTTGAGGCGGTGGTGGAGGAGCCATTCCGTCGGGTGACGGGGGTGGTGCTGCTCCGCTCGGCGGCGGTGGAGGAGGTCCAGTTTCGAATCCTGAAGGCGGCGGAGGTCCATCTGGTCCTGCCGGTGGTGGTGGCGGAGCAGCAGTAGCACCACGAGGTGCGGGGGCAGCGACTCTGCTTCTGGGTCGCGGTGCGGGTGCGGAGGGTGGCTGCGGTGCTCCAAGTTGCGGAGGTGCTCCACCGTCAGCCGGCGGCCCAGGAGCGGGCGCATTTGCAGAGAACGTCTGATTGTTCAGCCGGACGCTGGCCGCTTCGACTAGAGACTGTCCGTTGACCTCTGACCTGGTACCGGTCACGGTTATCTTTTCGCCCTTGCGGACTGACGGGCTAACTTGCCGGCCGATTCCGGGCTCCAGATCAACGACGCTGCCATTTTGAAGGTATACGCTGCGTACCTCTCCGTCAGGCCCTGCGTTGAAGGCACGTACGCGAGAGGTTTCACTGACCATGCTGAGTTGCGGGCCAAGCGGAGGCTTTACAGCGGCGCTTGGAGGAACAGTGGGAGGTGCTGGGGGTGTGGAGACCGTACTCTGTGCAAGCGCTACAGAGCCAAATGCGAACCCGACAGCTGTGATTCTTAATGAAGACGAAATGGACACCGGCAATACCTCTGCCCCTGGTAAAGCAACCCGCATGCCATTCGTGGAAGTGGCGAAAAGCTGTAATTGCCGCACTTTCGCGCAATGGAGATCCCCGAAAGCCCTGCAGGCCGACCGCAATTCACGCACCTGCTGTGCGGATTGCGGACAGATGATTTCTGGTCGTCCGGGGACTTGGCATCTGATCTCGTAGCAACCGCCAAAAGCGCTCGAGTTGCGTTGATGGCAGTCAAGTTGCATACCGTGACGGCGGGTGCTGGACACAAGGCCGAGAGCATGACACGAGAGGAGCCGGATGTCGAAGATTTTTTGGAGAAGCCTTCGCTCGCGCATCCTGCTGCTCGTCGTTCTGACGTTTCTCTTTCTCGCAGCCGCTGCGATCAGTCTGTTAACGTTTCTTCGCAGTCGTCACGCGGAAACGCTCTCCCTAACCCAGCATCATCTTGTCAGCGTCGCTGTGAATCTCGCGCGGAACTACGCCGACCATAGAACGCCAGATAACTCTCTGCGAGCGATCAAGCCGCCACCGCCACCACCTCCTCCCCCTCCCCTTGCTCCTGCGCTCCCACGCCCTGAACGCGACGGTCCCCCGCATCCGAAGCCTGATCTTCTCAAAGAGCTGACTGCCGAAACCCTGCAGCGCGAGGACGGCGTCGAAGGCGGCTTCTACGCTGCCAAAGCTGATGCTCTGGTCGGGTATGCCTTTCCGACCCATGAGGGACCAGGGGCGGAGAAGGGTATGCCCGAGCGCGAGCGGCCCACCATCGAAACTCTCGCACGAAAAGCGGTGGCGGCAAACGCTATCGAGACCTTTCGCTTTGAAGGGCCGCATGACGCGATCCTCTTTGTAGCGGCTCCGATCCAGGAGGCGTCACAGATAGCTGGAGCCGCCAAGGTTTCCGATGAAGTTACCGGCGCTGCCTGGCTCATGGAGCGTCTTCCCGGAATCGAGGGAGGACAGAACCGAGAACTCTTGTTCGGAAGTGTCGGGTTTGGCATCGCCGCTCTCATCACCGCGTTGCTTGCCGTGTTCGTCACGACGGAGATTCGCAGCGGAGTGAACATTGTCCTCCAACGATTGGGTTCCATGGAGGGCGGCTTGCCGGCAGCAAGTCAGCATATGCAGGGCCGTCCACCGCTCGAAGAGTTTGATCGTGTTCTCCACGGTATCGACTCGCTGGCTCTCGCCTTACAGGAGAAGATCGAGAACGAGCGGACATTGGAATCTCAGGTACGCCACAATGAACGGCTCTCCGCGTTGGGGCAATTTGCCGCTGGTATAGCGCATGAGCTGCGCAATCCGCTTGGAACGATCAGAATGCGGACGCAGATGTGGCAGCGATCGACTGACGCTGAAGCGGTCAAGCGGAGCAGCGCCGTGATCCTTGAAGAAATCGACCGTCTGGATACGATCATCAGCCGTCTCCTCTATTTCGCCAGACCGATTCAGCTTCAACTGCAGCCCGTCCCGCTCGATGATCTATGTGCGGTCACGGGATCGACGTGGGCGGACAAAGAAGCGGCAAAAGGTATCCAGATTGTCTGTCAGGCAACATCCCGCAGCGTCGTCACTGCAGACCGGGGACGACTACTCCAGGTGCTCGACAACCTTCTGGAGAACGCCGTGCATTCAGCAGCGCAATCTACTACGCAACGTGGAAGCGTACTTATCAGGACTGCGCTCGACGCTGACTTCGCCCGCGTCGACATCATCGACAATGGGCGCGGATTTACGCCAGCAGCCCTGCGTCATGCAATGGACCCGTTCTACACCACGAAGGACACTGGAACAGGGCTTGGTCTTTCCATCTCATTTGAGATTGTGCAGGCTCACGGAGGAGAACTACTTCTCGCAAACCGCGAGGAAGGCGGAGCCGTCGCTTCGCTCCGACTGCCGTTGAATCGCAATGATCGGGATACCCTAACCACGGGGGACCAAGAGGCAGGAAAAGATGTCTGAAGTGCTCATCGTGGACGACGATCATAACTTCCGGGAGACGTTGCGGGAACTGCTGTCCGATGCTGGATATCAAACTCAAATCGCAACGAATGCAGAAGAAGGCATCGCCTTGCTCCAGACGACGACTCCTGACCTTACGCTCTGCGATTGGAAGATGCCGGGTGGAGGAGGAGAGCAGTTTCTCAAGAGTCTCCAATCTGGAGGGCTGCTGACCACCATGCCTGTCATCATCCTTACCGCCCACGGCACGGGGCCGAATGCAATGCAGGCGATGCAGCTTGGGGCATACGACTTTATTACAAAGCCGCTCGACATCGATCTGGCCCTCGCCACCGTTACACGCGCTATCCGGCACATGCAACTCCAGCGCGAAGTCGAAGTGCTGCGACAGCAGCGGTTCAGAGACAGTTCTCTCGAAGACGTTACTGAATCCGAAGAAGGGTCGAAGCCTCAGCTCATCGGCAACTCGCCGGCGTGGATCGAGGTCTTCAAGAACATCGGCAGGGTCGCCCCTACCGACGTGGGAGTTCTGCTGCTGGGACAATCCGGAACGGGCAAAGAAGTGGTAGCTCGCGCGATTCATCAAAACAGCGCGAGAAGCCGTCGGCCCTTCATTATCCTGAACTGTGCTGCATTGCCTCCCGAGCTATTAGAGTCCGAGCTCTTCGGGCACGAACGTGGGGCTTTTACCGGAGCAGTCGCGCAGAAGCGCGGGAAGTTTGAAGCTGCAGACGGAGGCACGATCTTCTTGGATGAGATTGGAGAGCTTCCACTGTCGCTTCAACCCAAGCTCTTGCGTCTTCTTCAGGAGCACACCTTCGAGCGAGTTGGCGGAACGGCTTCCATACATGCAGATGTCAGGATCATTGCCGCGACGAATCGATTACTGGAAGATGATGTCGAACAGAAGACATTCCGTGCAGATCTCTTTTATCGACTCAACGCCTTCACAGTCCGGCTCCCGCCACTGCGAGAACGCCAGTCCGACATACTTCCATTAGCGGAATATTTCCTTGCGCGCTACGCTCAACGAAATCAATTCGCCTCGACGGGTTTTTCTGCCGATTCCATCGCGGCTCTGCAAAACTACTCCTTCCCAGGCAATGTGCGGGAGCTGGAGCATTTGATCGAGCGAGCTGCCGTCAAGGCCGGGGGACGGGCCATCACAGCCGACCTCATCCAGGAGGAGTTAGCGAGAGAGAAGAGTGCCCTTCCGGGCATCTTTGATGCTCAGGCCGCTGAAGCAATGCCGTTTCATGAAGCGGTCGCAAACTGGGAACGCCATCTGATTGAGCAGGCCTTGAGGGCGTCTCACGGCAATAAATCTGACGCCGCTCGGAGGCTGGGGATCCATCGACGGCTCCTTTACGAGAAGCTTGCCCAATTAGACATGCCAGACATGCCGTGATTCGGCCTTAGGTTCAATGGCACAGTACAAGCTGAAACTGCTTCGAAGTTTAACTAGCCGCTCGGATCAGCGGTCTGCGCGATCTCATCATGCCGTGCGTACATTGCGGATCCGGGATCGGACTTAAACCGGTTCGCGGTGAGAGAGCGGAAGATTGGGTTTCTTCCTTGCACAATGCAGGTCCGGCAGGAACTCATGCGTCACGCGTCCGTCCAGACCACGATAAATGCCTATAGACATGCGATGCCAGAGTCGAAGAGAGAAGCCAACGGGAAGGTAGTCAAGATGGTGCTCAAGCCCTTGTGGGCGAGCGCCGAACGTTTTGATTACTTTGGGTCTAGATGTGAGTGAATCGGCTTCTGATTCTCTCTACAAACCCATATTTTGATTGGTTGCGGGGGTAGGATTTGAACCTACGACCTTTGGGTTATGAGCG
>CAZZVI010000140.1:0-9092 GCA_964657335.1 uncultured Terriglobus sp. | reverse complement strand
ACGGTCAATCCTGGCGTCATCGGCGGCGGCTCACGGTCGAACGTGATCGCCGCGGAAGCGTGGGCGCAGGTCGATGTCCGCATCGCCCGCGTTGCCGATGCGGAGCGCGTCGATGCGCTCTTCCACGGCCTGCGTGTCACCGACCCGGCGTGTTCGCTGCACGTGAGCGGCGGCATCAACCGGCCTCCGATGGAACGCGGCGCAGGCACGGTGCGGCTGTTCGAGCGGGCCCGCGCGCTGGCTGCTGAGCTTGGCTTCGCGCTGGACGAAGCCGCAACCGGCGGCGGCTCTGACGGCAACTTTACCGCTGGCCTTGGCATACCGACGCTCGATGGCATGGGCGCGGTCGGCGAGGGCGCGCACGCCGCGCATGAGTCGATCCTGCTGGATGAACTGCTGCCGCGAACGGCGCTGCTTGCGGCTATGATCGCGGCTACTTGACGGTAGAACCTCGATCCACTAAACGGTGTGCATTAGACCCAGCAAGAAGACCGTTGCTAGACTTGCCAGCGCCACCCTTCGCGCAAGGGTAAGCCTGCGATCGAGGCACATCGCTGCACATGAAAGTAGAAGACCTAACAAACCTGCAAGCCATGCGATTTCCGCCGTCTGAACGACATGATGAACGTATGTCGGAGACCTGCCAAGATGGCTACCCTGCAACATGCCCCATGCCGCTCCGTGGATAGCCCACTCTGCTACGCAGACAATCGACGCAACCTGCGCGAGTCGCAAACCGATCTTCTCTCTCGTGAGCATTCTCCAGCACAGTATCTCGAACTGGGTGTCAAGTCACCTGTCCCAGCAGTCCCGCAAGCCGCGCCAGCGGCAGTCCGACCACATTGCTGTAGTCTCCCTCGATGCGCGGGATCCACTGCGCGGCGCGGCCCTGAATGGCATACGCGCCGGCCTTGTCCATCGGCTCGCCGGTTGCGACATATGCGGCGATGTCGGCTTCCGTCATGTCGCTGAAGAAGACCTGCGTTGTGACAGCTTCGCTCAGCGTCTGGTCGCGGGTCAGCACCGCGATGCCGGTGGTAACCTCGTGTCCACGGGCGCGCAGCAGCCGCAGCATGCGGGCCGCGTCGCCCGCATCGTCAGGCTTGCCGAGCAGCTCGCCGTCTACGGCGACCGTCGTGTCTGCGCCGATGACGACCGCGTCCGGATGCAGCACCAGCACAGCGCGTGCCTTGGCGTCGGCCAGCCGCAGCGTGTAGCTGCGATGGTCTTCGCCGGGGAGCGGTGTCTCGTCGATGTCGGCGGTGACTACCGCGAACTCCAAGCCAATCTGCTGCAGCAGCTCGCGCCTTCGCGGCGAGGCCGAGGCGAGGATCAATGGCTGCTTTGGCTGAAGCGGCGAACTCAAGACAAGTCCGCGACCGTCAGTTCTCGCACGCCGTCTTCGCCCGCAATCAGCGCGCGTTCGGCCATGCCGAGGAAAAGGCCATGCTCCACCACGCCGACCATCGCGCGGATCTCGGCGGCGGTCTCTTCCGGGTCGGCGATGCCGGCGGACGAGCAGTCCAGCAGGATGTTGCCTTCGTCGGTGATATAGTTCCCGCTGCCGTCTTTGGCCTGCCGGATCTTCGGCGTGAAGCCGATCTCCTGCAGCTTCGCCGTGACCAGCGGAACGGCCATCTTGATCACCTCGATCGGCAGCGGAAACGCTCCGAGCTGGTGCACCAATTTGCTCTCGTCCGCGACGATGATGAAGCGCTTTGCCGCGCTGGCGACGATCTTCTCGCGCAGTAGCTTGCCTCCGCCGCCTTTGATCAGGGCCATCTTCGGACCGACCTCGTCGGCGCCGTCGATGGCGACATCGATCGTCGTGTGGTGATCGAAGTCCGTGATGGCGATGCCGAGCGAACGCGCGAGCTGTTCGCTGGCGTCGGACGAGGCGATGCCCACGATATCGAGGCCCTGCTTCACCTGCTCACCCAGCATCTGGATGAACAGCGATGCGGTCGAGCCCGAGCCCAGGCCGACCACCATGCCCGGCTTCACGAAGCGGAGCGCGGCCTGCGCGGCGGCGAGTTTGGCGGCTTGCTGGTTCATCGTCTTTTCCTATGAGTTCATCTTTACTTCCACTATAGATTCGTCATCCTGAGCGAAGCGGAGTGGAAGGACCTGCTTTCCTTCGGGTCTGTACAACCGCAGAAGGAAAGCAGGTCCTTCGACTACACTCCGCTGCGCTTCGTTCCGCTCAGGATGACGAGTTGCATAGAAGCTCCGTTCAAGGTGATGAGTGGCAGAGAAGTTCCGCTCAGGATGACGAGCTTGAGAAACGGCCAGATGTTTATCCCTGCTCAACCGTGACCGTCATGGCCATCGCGTGCGTCGCGCCGGGCGCCAGCGTGATGCGGTCGTCGGTCGCATTGACCGCTTCCACGCAGATGAAGTGCTGCCAGCCGTCTTCCGGCAGGTCGGGCAGGCCGGGCGTCAGCACACTCCACGGGTTCCAGATGACGGTGGTCTGCGAGCCTTCCTTGGCGATGCGGATCGAGCGCTTCGCCGCGGGATCGTGCAGCGTCAGCGGCTCGGCCGTGTGGACGTGCGTCTGGTCCACGTCGCGGGTGAAGGCGAAGCTCGTCTCCTTCTGCACCTTGCGGACCATGTTGTCGCGCTTGTCGAGATAGGTGCTGCCGCGCAGGCCGTCGAGGCGCGCCGCGGGCACGTCGGCGATCGCGTAGTAGCTGTGCAGGCCCTCCTCAAACTCCATCGGCTCCGTGCCGCGGTTGGTCACGGTCATCACGACCCGCAGATCGGCACCGATGCGGAACTCCAGCGTGGTGTGGAAGCTGTCGTAGCCGAAGCTCCGCGACACATCGCTGGGGTCGAGCGACAGCGTGGCGTGCACATCGCCATCGGGAGAGAGATGGACGCGATCCAGCGTCCACACGCTGGTTCGGGCAAAGCCGTGCATCGGGCTCGTCGTGCCGTGCGCCGCGTCGAACTCGGCTGCGTTCCAGCGTGGGCCGAACCACGGGAAAAGCACCGGAATGCCTCCGCGAATGGGCTTGCCGGGCGTGAGCGCGGTCTTCGGCGACAGGTAGAAGACGGGGCTTTGCCGGTGTGGTGTCCAGTGCGTCAGGTGCGCGCCGTTAAGGTAGATCGACGCGGAACTCGCCTGCGTCACCACGCGCATCTCGATCATGCCGGCGATGTCTTCATGGAACGAGACATGGTCGCGAACGGCGAAGTGTGCGTTCAGGTCGGCAAGTGTCTGCATTGTTCTCCTCCGGAGGAGAACCCCTCCCCCTCATTTACGCTTTCCGCAAAGTGTTCACAGTGCGGCAGTTAGCGTTTCGATGCCGCCAAGATCCTCAAATAACACGAGTTACAGCTATATTCTTGATTCTGTTGCGCTTGGGGACGAGCATCTGAACCTCGGCGGCTAAAGCCGGTTACCTGCCCGGCTGCGCTTTCTACCTCGGCGGCTAAAGCCGCTTTCCTGCCCGGCTGTGCTTCCGCCTCGGCGGCTGAAGCCGGCTCCTTTGCGGTACGTTTGCGGCTACCTCGGCGGCTGAAGCCGCCTGTTGGCTTCGCTTTCCACCTCGGCGGCTGAAGCCGCTTCTCGGCGAGGGTTTGCAGCGCTTCGTCCCACACAATTCTCCCTACTTCTAGGATACCTGTTCTGAAGAAATACCATGCCAACTGTATCTGCCTGTGTTTTCCGCTACTTAGGCCTTGTAGCCACTTGACAGCTTTCAGGAGATTTGTTCGACCGCGCATCGTGCAGCTGAGCCGAATAGAAGTCAATCTGGGTGGCCGGCTCGGCGATGTTGGTCCTCGCACTTCGCTACTGCTGACCGGTCGTGGCATTTGGGAAGAGGCCTGGGAGCGGTGCGCTCTGCTTTTGTTCGTCTTCCGGATGCGGAAAGGGCTTGCGCGGCATCATGGCTTCGCGCTCGCTGGTGTTCCACAGGAAGATCGCTTCGACGATCGCGGACTGCTCCAGGTCGGCTGCATGCAGGTGGTCGACCGTGTCCAGGTTCGAGTGGTGGGTGCGGGTTTCGTAGTCCAGCTCGTCCTGCAGGAACTCGAAGCCTGGCAGACCGGCTTCATCGAAGCTCTCGTGGTCGCTGCCGACGTCGCTGCGGTTCGTGACCGTGGTGACGCCCAGGTCGTTCAGCGGAGCGATCCATTGCGCGAAGATCGGCGCGACGGCGTAGTTGCCCTGCGTGTAGATGCCGCGGACCCGACCGCCGCCCTCGTCGATGTTGTAGTAGGCGTCGAGCTTCTCCCAGTCCTTTGCAGGGACGATCGGCGCGGGTGCGTCTGTCGCCGCGAGTGAACCTGCGGCGGAGGCGGTTGGCGACTGAAGCAGGTGCTGCCGCACGTAGCCTTTCGAGCCGAACTCTCCCTGCTCCTCACCGCTCCAGAGCGCAATGCGGATCGTCCGCTTCGGCTTTACGCCCAGCGCCCTCAGGATGCGGAGGGCCTCCATGGCAATGACGGCGCCGGCGCCGTTGTCGGTCGCGCCGGTGCCGGCGGGCCAGCTGTCCAGGTGGCCGCCGGCCATGACGACCTGGTCGCCCCACACGGTACCCGGGATCTCCGCGACCGTGTTGTAGCCGTGCTGGTGATCGCCGGTGAAGGCGGTCTGGATGTTCACCTCGACCGTGACGGGGACGTGCGCCCGCGCCAGCCGTGCCAGGCGGCCGTAGTGTTCCTTCATCACCACGGCGTACGGAATGGGGACGGCGTTCTGGCGGAGGTGGGCGTCGCGCGCCAGCTCGACACCGTTGTCGTCGAGCAGGAGCCCGGTATCGACGTTTCTGCCTTCCTCGTGCGACGGCAGAAGGATCGCGGCGGCGCCTTCCTCCTCTGCCATCTTCGCCGCGCGCTGGCGAAGCCCGGCGACCCGCCGCCGCTCGATGCGCGACGCGGCGTTGGCCGGCGGCGGACCCGTCGTGCGGCGTGGAGCGTTCGGTCCCTCCAGCTCCTTCAACTCGTCTTCGGTGTAGCGGAACGAGAGCGGCTCGTCGAGGTCGGTGGGCGGACGCGCCGCGCCGAGCAGGACGACCTTTCCTTTGAGCTTGCCCCTGGCGGCGTCGAGCTCGGCGGCATCGGCGAGCGGCAGGTACACGATCTCGCCGCGCACCGGGCCGTTCGTCGCCGCGGACCAAACCGCCGCCTGCATCCAGATGGGCCCGGTATCGGGCGAGATCATGCGTCCCCAGCAGTTGACCTGGTACCAGCCCATGCCAAACTCGCCCCAGTCTTCCAGGTGAGCGTTCCCGAGGCCGATTCCCGCCAGCGTGTCGCGCGTCCACTCGTTGGCCCGCTTCATGTTGGGCGATCCTGTCAGGCGCGGGCCGATGCCGTCGGAGAGCGCGCTGGCAAAGTCCATCGCCCGGCCGTGGCCCATGCCTTCCGCGCGGATGCGCTCGTACATGATCAGGTCGAGGGACTCGGATGCCGGCTGCGGTCCGTCGTAGTTTGACTGCTTTGCTTCCGTCGGGGCTTTGCCTTGTGCCGGTGCTGAAGTCACCGGCATGACAAGCGTGCAGGCGAGTGCAGCAACGCCGCACCGAAGGACTTGCGAGGACATCTGCATTTGTTTCTGCCTCCATGGCGAGATGGCCTGCTTAAGGATGCTAACGCGCTTCCGGCACTGGTTTTCGATTGTTGGGCTTTCCACAATCCCGTGTTCCCAACCCCCACAGAGCTGTCAGTGTTCTCAAGGCTCCACCAGACCTGTGTTGTTTTTTCAAACCTCCACAAAGCTGTCATCGCCCTTAAGTCTCCACAAACTCGTCGTTGCTCTTAAGCCTTCACAAACCCGTCATTTCGACCGGAGCGACGGTTTCATCGTCGCGGAGTGGAGAAACCTGCTTTTCTCTTGAGGACCGTGGCGCTCCCAAGCGAACAGCAGGTTTCTCCACTCCGCTTCGCTCCGGTCGAAATGACAGATTTGTGGGGAGCTCCGGGCGAAACGACAGGTTTGTGGGAGGTCCGTCGAAATGACAGATGGTGGAGGGTTGATCGCTGGTTATCGCTTGAGTGCATCCGGCCGCAGTTTGCCGATGCGGCCCTTTGATCCGACGACCCAGGGCAGGGCCAATGCGTTCCAGTGCTGGTCCGCATCTGCGGCGTCGCCTTTGCCTGCGTCGGGAGCGAGCGGCTGCCAGGTGCGGCCGTTGTCGGCGGAGACGTCGGTGCCGTTGGGGCCGACGGTGATCCAACGTCTGCTGTTGACGTCGTAGGCCACGGACGAGCGGTAGCCGTGCGGCTGGGCCGTGGGCGCGGTCCAGCTCTCGCCGTCGTCGGTGCTGTAGGCGGCGGTGGCCGAGGCGTCGGCAGGAGCGGTGTAGTCTCCGCCGACGGCGAGGACTACCTGCAGGTTTGAGGCAAGCGCGAAGATGCCTGACGCGCCGTTCGCCGCGGCCAGCGGCACCTTCGCCTGCTCGAAGAAGGCGCGGGAGTAGCAGGTCTCCGGGTCGTTGTACTGCAGCGAGAGCGAGCAGGCGGCCCACTTGCCGCGGTAGAGCGCAGCTCCGCCGCCGCCGAAGGTCGGACCTTCGTCCGTCAGCAGAAGCGACTGGTTGCTGGCGGCGAACGCGCCTCCGTTCTTCTCGTCCGCCGCAAGGCTGGGCGCGTTGACGCGTGTCCATGTGTCGCCGCCGTCCTGGGTGAGCGCCAGGTAGAAGCGGCCGTTGACCGGGTCGCCCAGCAGCCATCCCGCATCGCGGCGCGTGAAGACGATCGCGTCGAAGAAGCCGGCGGGTGTGTCGGGGTTGCTGAAGACGAGCTTCCATGTTTTGCAGGCGTCGGTCGTCTTGTAGACGCGCGAAGCATCGCCCTTGCCGCTGGACATGACCACCGCATGTTGCGCGTCGAAGGCCTGGATGCCGCGGAAGTCGAGCTTCCCGGCTCCTGGTGGCGTAGCGCACGTGGTCCAGTGCGATCCACCGTCGACCGTGCGCAGCACCGTGCCGCCGGTGCCGCTGGCCCACGCGATCTGCCCATGCGCATCGCCGATGGCAATGCCGCGGAGGCTGGCGGTGGTGTTGCTGGTCTGCAGGGTGAACTGCGCGCGCGCGACAGGGGAAACGAGCAGGGCAGCAAGCAGGAGGCGGCGCATGGATGGAGTGTATCGTTCCGCATCTGCCCGGCAGGTCCGCTTGCGAAGCGTGCAGAAGAACGGCGGCCCTGGCGCCTTACTCAACCGCAGAGTGCTTGCTCCAGTTGAAGCGTCTGCCGAGGATGCCCTTGATGATCAGGTGATCGGTCCCGGCGGTCGGTCCGACGCCGATGCCCATGTTGATCTCCCACTTTGGCGAGACGTTCAGGTCGGTCACGGCGAAGATCTGCTGCTGCTGATCGTGGAGCGTGTCGAAGTCTCCGAGGCGGCCGTAGTCCGCGTAGTATTCGAGGCCTCCGCTGACTTTGCGGCTGAAGTCGTAGCTCACCTTCGCGCCGGGAGCGAAGCCGAGCCCCTGGTTGACGTCGGGACCGTGCCATGTGCGCTCGAGCGCCGGGTTGACGGCGAAGTACCAGCGGCCGACCGTCTTGTCGATGATGGGCCGTATCTCCCACGTCCAGGTGTCCGGCGAGTAGACGGCCCGCTGGTAGCCGATCTCCGTCGACAGGCTGAGCCCGACGGGAAGATGCCAGCTGTCCGGCGCGCGGACACGGGGCCGGATGTGATCGCCGACCCACTGCGCGCCGTGGCCGTCCTGCCAGCTTGTGAAGACGTAAAAGCCGATCTCCGACCAGCTGTTGAGGCCTTCGGTCAGTTCCAGCGTTTCGTGCTGCTGATGATTGGTCGGGATCACTCCATTGATGTAGTTCTTCTGGCCTTCCGGGGTGAAGTTGGAGTGCAGCTCCACCATGAGGCTTTTCGGCGCGACGGTGTCGGACCCGTAGACCTGGATCTCGTAATTGCCCTGGGCGCGGGCGGCGCCGCATGCCAGACCCAGGCAGGCCACGCTAAGCGCCGTCCACAGGCGGCGTGCGCCGGGACTAGGCATACTTGAACACCATCATGAAGCCTCGGTCCATGTGGTTCTGCTGGTGACAGTGGAAGAGCGACCGGCCGGGATTGTCGGCGGTGAACTCGATCTCCGCCGTGGTCTTGCTTGGTACGAGCACGACATCCTTGATCAGGCCGCTCATCTCCGGGCTGCCGGCCACGGTTCTCACCTCAAAGCGATGCCGGTGCAGGTGCATGGGGTGGTCGTCCATGCTGGCGTTCTTCAGGACCAGCCGGTAGCGTTTACCTCGCTCCAGCAGGGGCTCGGCCGTCTGCGGGTAGGATTGCCCATTGATGCGCCAAAGCTCTTCGCTGCCATGGCCGCGGAACTTCGAGTCAAAGACGAGTTCGATGCGCTTCACCTCCGGGCCGGCGTGGGCCGGGTCGGGCGAGGCGAACTGGCGATAGTCCCAGACGAGGTCCTCAGGCTGGGTCCAGGCAGGTTTGCCGGAGGCCCCGGCGTACTCCACCACGATGCCCATGCCGGATGCCTGGACGTGCTTTCTCACTTCGCCAAAGATCCACACGCCAGGCGCATTCATCTCAACGATCGCGGAAATACGCTCGGCGGGTGCCAGCCGCAGCATGTCCACCGTTCGTGGCGTGGGGACGGAATTGCCATCGAGCGCAACGACACGGAAGCGATGGCCGGCGAGCGCAACCCAGTGCACCTCCGTCGGGCTTGAGTTGAGGATGTGCATCATGACCCGCTGGCCCTGCTTCACGCGGACCGGTTCGCCAAAGCCGAGCATCCTGCCGTTGACCGTGGTGACCTCGTACACCGGGTTCATGGAGCCGTCATCGCTGCTCATGTCGCGGCCCTCCCAGTCATGCAGATTGAGAAAGACCTCCTCGTCAAAACGGCCGGGCTCGTCCGCGGCCTCGATCAGGAGGAAGCCGTGCTGGCCACCGTACTGCGCCTTGCGGAGATTCGTTCCCGCAAAGGTGTGCGTATGAAACCACCGGAAGCCGGCCGGACCGGGCGTAACGCTGTAGCGCGCGGTCCCGCCCGGGGCGATCATCGGCGTGCCCTCTTCCATGGCGCCGTCGATCTCCGAAGGCAGCGTGAGCCCGTGCCAGTGCACGACTTCCGGGTCGGAGGAGCGGTTGCGGA
>CAZZVI010000139.1:4930-9104 GCA_964657335.1 uncultured Terriglobus sp. | reverse complement strand
CAGTTGTATGTCGATGCGCTGCTGCGGCCCATGCTGCAGCGCCCGGATGCGGAGCTGCATCCGGCTGCGTTGCTGGCGCTGCGGCTGGGCCTGTTTCAACTGCTGTTTCTGGATCGCGTGCCGCCGCACGCCGCGTTAAACGAGAGTGTCGAGCTGGCGCGGGCCAACGGGGCCGCGCATGCCGCGGGCATGGTGAACGCGGTCCTCCGCCGCGTGTCCCGCGAACAGGCCGCGGGCACGGCGGCACGCAAGACGTTGGCCGTGGCGATGACACCCGCGGAACAGGCGCACCCCGACTGGCTGTTGTCGCGGTGGCGAGCAAACTTTGGCGGCGCAGTGACGCGGCGCATCGCCGAGTATGACCAGGCCGAACCGCAGGGCCACGCGCTGTTCGCGCCCGGGCACGACATGCCGGAGATCGATGATGGATCGCGCCTGGTTGCGGAGCTTGCGGCCGCAGCCATCGTCGCGCCGAAGCGCATTCTTGATTGCTGCGCCGCGCCCGGTGGCAAGACCGCCGTGCTTGCCATCCGGCATCCTGATGCGGAGATCGTCGCGGCAGACATCAGCGAGAAGCGCCTGTCTGCCATGCGCAAACGTATGGATCGCGACGAGGCGACGGCTCGCATCAAGATGGTGGCCGCGGATCTGACGCAGCCGCTCACGGAACCGGTCTTCACAGCAGGCTTCGACCTGATCCTGTGCGATGCGCCCTGCTCCGGTACGGGCACGCTGGCGCACAATCCTGAGATCCGCCATCGGCTGCGGCCAAGCGACCTTCCGCGCCAGGCGGAACGGCAGCGCGCCATCCTTACGTCTGCACTCGGTCTGCTCGCACCCACTGGACGGCTGGTGTACTCCACCTGCTCGCTTGAGCCGGAAGAGAACGAAGGTGTTGTTGACGCGGTGCTCGCAGCGAAGCCGGAGATGCAGATGGTTGCGATCGGTCCGCTGCTTGGCAGCATTGAAAGTCTGAACGCAGAGCGACGCCAAGCCATTGCAATCACGGCGCTTGGCGAGGCGCTGCGAACGCTACCCGGAGTGCATCCCTGCGATGGGTTCTATGCGGCTGTTTTGGGGCGGAGGCCACGCTAGTTCAAACGAAAAAGCACTCGGAGAAAGCAGCGGGCTTTAGCCCGCTGACTGCGTGCTCACAACTCAAGCCCTTCAGGCCGGCGATCCTACCCCGGCATCCAGGGCTAAAGCCCTGAATAGAAGCGCCCGATTCAGAGGCCTGAAGGCCTCTGCTTTCTCCGGGTTCGCTCATTAACATTTACGAGCTAAGCCTTCTCCGGATGTGTCGATCCTATGTCTCTTAGCTAAGCGGGAGGCACGCGAACGACCGGTGCGGGCCTCGGAGCGGCCGGGACAGCAGGCCTCGGCGCCGAGGGAGCGGCTGGTTGTACGGATGAAGTTACCGGCGCGCTCCCGGCTCCTGGCGAAGCCGTTGACGAGGCAGGAGCACCGGCGCTCATCTTCACGTGCGGATTGTCCGCCGACGAGACGCGCATCCCAGCCGCGGGCACCTGGGTCACCACGACGCCCGCCGGGATAAGCAGGGCCGGCGGCGCGGCAGGCGCAGAAGGATCAGCCGCAGGCGCAGACGGCTGCGGCACAATCGCCCACACGTGCAGATCCATCTCGCGCATCTTTGCATTGGCCGCGGAGAAGCTCATCCCGACGAGATTGGGCATGACGTACGCTGCGGGAGCGGCCGTTTGGGGCTGGCTGAGCAGCAGGCCTATCTCGGGCTTATCGACGCCCTCTGCGTTCGCTGGGGGCGTCTGTGCAAGCACGGTATCCGGCGTGCCGGGAGCCGGCAGGTAGGCAAGGGAGCCCAGGTCAAGTGAGGCCCGGCGGATGGCCGATCCCGCATCATGCTCGTTCATCCCGACCGTGTCCGGGATCGCCACGTGCTGCGGACCCATGCTCTCGGTCACGCGCATGTGCCATCCCTTGCGCACGCTCGCGCCCGCGGCGGGTGACTGCGACAGTACGCGCCCGGCAGGCACCGTGGTCGAGTAGAAACGGTTCTCGATGGTCAGGTTCAGCCTTGCGCTTGTGCTCTTGTCAGCAGCCTCTTCCACGGTGAGTCCGCTAAGGTCGGGCACCTCCACTTCGCTGGTGTGGATGGCGAGCCGCATGGTGATCAGCGCGGAGAGCAGCGCGACCGAGCTCATGGCAAGCACCGTCATGCTGATACGGAAGATGCGCGCCGCGCCGGCCGTGACCTCACCCGCGTTATCCCGGTACCGGATGCGAATCTTCATCTCAAATCCATCTTATCTGCGCGCTCAGCGGTCGTTGTCGGTCACCGGCTCGGGATGGATCAGCAGGCGGTCGACCTCCGGCCGTGTGCGCAGAAAGGCCGCCTCCATCTGCGAGATGATGCGATGCACCGTACCCATCGGCAGGTCGTCAGGCATGCTGCAGTGGCAGCTGATCTGCACGTGATCGCCTTTGCGCAGAGCGACGATGTTATGTACATCTTCAATCTCTGGGAACGCTTCCGCGGCGCGGGACACTTCGCCTTCGAGCAGACGATCGTTGGCGACGCGCTCCGCGGTTTCGATGGTGTTCTCTTCCGCCTCGATGTGCGTTACAACGAATCGGATCTCGGGCACTTCGCCGCGCATCTCCGCCTCAATGCGCGTAGCAGTTTCATGCGCCTCGCGCAGGGGCATCTGTTCCGGCAATTCCAGATGCAGCTCGACCGCCAGACCGTCCTCCACCTGCTGCACCGTCACGTCGTGAATCCCGTAATTAGACCGCTGCGCCACGGCGCGGACACGGTCAAAGACGCTCTCCTCAACCTGGGCCGTAGGAACGGTGCGCACGACGACGTCGGTGCCTGGCATCACGCGCTGCACGGCCTCCGTGGCGGCAAAGACGATCTGCTCGGAACGCTGAAAGGTGGTGTTGCGCCGCATGCCCACGGCAACGTCGGCAAAGTAACGGGCTCCCGCACGCCGCATGCGCACATCGTGCACGAACAGCACGCCCTCCACACCGCGGATCGCATCCACCATCTGCTGCCGCATCTCCGGCGGCGTTGCGTCCAGCAGAGCATCGACGGTTTCGCGGGCAAGGCGCCACGTCACGCGCAGGATAATGGCCGACACAATGAGCGCCGCGACGGGATCGGCAAGCTCCAGCGCGCGAATGCCGAAGCGTTCGCCGGCAAAGGACGCACCCAGTCCTATGAGCACAGCAACGCTCGACCAGATGTCGGTGCCGAAATGCAGCGCATCGGCTGCGAGCGCGGGTGAATGCTCCTCGCGCGCAATCCGCGAAAGCTGTCGCGAGCGCGTCCAGTCCACCGCGACCGAAAGCAGGAGCACGAGCACAGGCCAGATGGAGGCATGCAGATCGAGCGGCGCACCGTTGTGGAAGCGGAGGATGCGGCGCACCGCCTCCAGCACGATCCACGCCGACGAGCCAAGCATCAGGCCGGTCTCGACAAAGGCCGAGAGACTCTCCACGCGGCCATGGCCGTAGGTGTGATCGTCATCGGCAGGGCGGTCGGAGACGCGCACGCTGAACAGCGTCAGGCCGGATGCCATCAGGTCGATGGATGAGTGGGCCGCCTCGCTCAGCATGCCCAATGAGCCGGTCGACAGGCCGGTAAGAATCTTCAGCAACGTAATACCGCTCGCCGCCAGCACACTCTGCAACGCAGCACCGCGCTTAGCCGCGGAGGCGCGTTCCAGATCGGTCTGCACGGGGCTGGCCTGCACGGCGCGCTCACTCATCGGGAAGTTTAGGCTACACCGCCGCACGTGGCAGCAGAAGAGACAGGGCTGCGATGATGAGGTTTTCGGCAGTCACGTTCTGAAAGCTCGCAGACCAGCCGTAGAGCTACAGCGAGCATTCAGAGCGCAGTGCTCCTAGCGGTCCCCACCCGTGTTGTAGATGAGCGCGGTCAGCTCTCCATCTGAGGCGGTGCCGGTCCGCGTGTCGGCCCGGCAGGCTGCGGCAGCCTCACGCTCCTGCCGGTCGCGGCCGACTTGTAGATCGCTTCCACGATGCGCTGGTCCTGCAGACCCTCTTCACCGGGCGTGTGCGGCGCCCCGTTGTTCAGGACGCACTGTGCCATGTGGTCCATCTCCAGCGCGAACTGGTCCTTATCCTCAATCGACGGCGCCATCTCCACTTCCTTGCCGTCCTCCAGCTT
>CAZZVI010000139.1:0-4830 GCA_964657335.1 uncultured Terriglobus sp. | reverse complement strand
ACGTCCACGCCGGGCATGTCCTTCAGCTTTTCGTAGCCGGCATAGTCCGTGATGTTCGTTTCCGCAATGCCGTACTGTGCGGCGATCTTCATCGCCTTGGTGCGGTCGCCGCTGACCAATGCCACGGGCTTGCAGTAGTCGGATTTGGCGAACGCGGGCAGGATCTGGTTCAGCGAAAGTCGGCCCAGGCCGACGATGGCGAAGCCTACACGCCGGTTTGCCGGCAGGAACGGTCCGGGAGCTTTCTCGGGCTGGTCCGTCGCGGCGTGAATCTCCGAGAGCTGCACCTCGTTCTGCACATTTGGCTTCGTTGCCTGGCCCGACGCCGCCCCTGTAAGTGCTGCCACGCCTGCCAGCGCACCTGAGGCCGACCGCAGGAAGCCTCGCCGCGAGAGACCGCCCTGCAAGGTTTCGTTGGTGGACTCGGTGTCTTCCACGGTGTGCTCGTCCTGTGTGTTCATTCGTGGTCGGATGCGGAGCCGTTTCGAAGGTGATGCACCGCGCAGAAGACCGTCGACCGCCAGAGTCCGCCACGGCGCAGTATGATTTGTGTCGATGAAAAACCTGCGCCTGATGACTGGTCTGAACACACTGCGTTTTGCTGCTGCCATCGTTGCAATCGCAGCCCCCACTCTCGTTGCTCCGTGGCACAAAGTTGCCGCCGCAAGTGCGCCGATGAAGCCGGGTGCGTTGCGGATTGCTGCCGTTGATGTGGAGGGCGGGCAGGCTACACTGTTCGTTTCGCCCGGTGGCCAGTCGCTGCTGGTCGATACGGGATGGGCGGGCAACAACGGCCGCGATGCCGGCCGCATCGTCGCTGCCGCGCATGACCTGGGTCTGAGCCGCATCGATACGGTACTGATCACGCACTTCCACTCGGACCATGTCGGAGGCGTTCCGCAACTGGCGCAGCGCATCCCTATCGGCACGTTTCTCGACCATGGTGCCGTATACGAGAACAGCGGCGATGTGCCGGGCCTCTACGCCAGTTACCAGGACGTGCTTCACACGGGCACGTACAAGCATCTATCGCCGCACGCTGGCGACAAGCTGCCGTTGCCGGGCTTCGATGCGGTCGCCATAAGTTCCGACGGCAAGGTCTTGACGCAGCCGTTGCCCGGCGCGGGACAGCCGAATCCTCTGTGCGCGCAGGCTCCGCAGGTTGCGGAAGATACGACGGAGAACGGCCACTCGCTCGGCATCCTGATCCGCTTTGCGGGACTGAGCATTCTTGATGCAGGCGATCTCACGGCAGACCGCGAACGCATGCTGGTCTGCCCAAACAACCTGCTGGGACACATCGATCTCGCCATCGTGTCGCACCATGGATCGGACCTGAGCAGCAGCAAAGTCTTCGTGCACGCCCTGCATCCGCGCGTCGCCGTGATGGACAACGGCGAGACCAAGGGCGGCAGTACGTCCGTGATCGACACGTGGCGCTCCGCACCGGGACTTGAAGCGCTGTATCAGTTACACGCCGCACCCGCGGCCGGCATGAAGAACCCCGCGGGAACGCCGCAGGGCGGTCCCGAACACAACGTGCCGGAAGCGTTCGTCGCCAATCGCAAGGGTGAGGACGGCAAGCGTGTCGACGTCACGGTGAAGGCTGACGGCAGCATCGACGTGACGAACCAGCGCACCGGTGAAACGAAGCACTTCGCGAAGCGCTAAATAGAAAGTGGGTGCCCCATGTCTCGCTCTTGAGACATGGGCGCTGGGCCGAGGCACAAACCCCATGTCTCAGAAGCGAGACATGGGGCACCCGACTAAGCTCCAGCGTATCCTCATAGGCAGAAATGTCCGGCCATCCTTACCCGCATACCGACCGTGAAATCCTGCGGCGCATTCAGCGCGCCGGGGGCCGGGCTGGGTATAAGCAGCTCGTCCGTGAACTTGGCATGGGTGGCGGCCGCGAGCGCCGCATGCTGCTGGAGCAGCTGGCCCGCATGGCGATGCGCGGCGCTCTGGTGAAGCTGGATGCCGAACACTGGGCTCTGCCCGAAACCCACACGCAGCGCGTAAAGAACGACACGGGGCGCCGCGGCTTCGCAGCGGGCCTGCGCGCGCGCGCCAGGGAACGAACCGCTAATCGTTCTGACCTGGTCGCAGGCAAGCTGTCGCTGCATCGCGATGGCTTCGGTTTCGTCCGTCCCACCGATGCAACCGCAGCGGATGGCGATGTCTTCATCCCACCGCATGAGCTGAACGGCGCCATGCAGGGCGACCAGGTGCTGGTCGATCCTGCTCCGCCCGGCCGCGATGGACGCCGCAGCGGACGCATCGTCCGCGTGCTGACGCGGCGTAATCCGACGGTGGTCGGCATCTTCCACGCGGCGGGTGCGCGCGGCCGGGATGTAGACCACCGCAGCGAAGACATCCGCATGCGCGGCAGCTTCGTGACGCCGCTCGACGAGCGCATGACACAGCCAGTGCTGATCGACAACGACCACGATCTGCCCTCGGCAGCCATCACGCCGCACCGTACGCTGGGCGCCGAGGCCACCGCGCAGGAGCATCCGTGGGACGGCACCCTGGCCGACCTGCACGGCCTGGCCGTTGATGTCGAGATCACGCAGTACCCCACCGAACACACGCCCGCGCGAGGCCGCGTGATCGAGGTCCTGGGCGACCCCGACGCGTTTGGTGTGGATGTCGAAATCGTCATCCGCAAGCACCACCTGCCGCATGTCTTTCCGGCACAGGTACTCGCGGAGGCGCAGGAGGCGGCGCAGCGCAATGTCAGCTCGCTCGATGAGGAAGAGCTCGGCGCGCGGCGGGACTTCCGCGACGAGCCGATCGTCACCATCGACGGCGAGACCGCGAAGGACTTTGACGATGCCGTGCTCGTGCGTCGCAACAATGACAACACGTGGGAGCTGCAGGTCCACATCGCCGACGTGGCCGAGTACGTGGGTGAGGCCACCGATCTCGACCTGGAGGCGCGCCTGCGCGGCAACAGCGTCTACTTTCCCGACCGCGCGATTCCCATGCTGCCGCAGGAGCTGTCAAACGGCGAGTGTTCGCTGCGGCCTGACGAAGACCGCATGGTGCTGAGCTGCATCGCGCGCATCGACAGCGACGGCAACGTGCTTGGCTACGAGGTGTGCGAAGGCCTGATCCGTTCGGCCCGCCGCATGACCTACACCAACGTGCAGAAGATTCTCGACGGCGTGGAAGAAGTCAGGAAAGAGTACGAGCCGTTTGTCGGGGACTTCGAACGCATGTTTGACCTGGCGAAGCGGCTCAATGGCAAGCGCGTTCGCCGCGGCTCCATCGACTTCGATCTGCCGGAACCGGTGATCGACTTCGACGACCGGGGCGCGATGCGCGGCGTGCATAAGGCCGAACGTGCGTGGTCGAACCGCATCATCGAAGAGTTCATGCTGTGCGCCAACGAGTGCATCGCGCGATGGATCGAGGGGAGCGGCGTGCCCGGCATGTACCGCATCCACGAGATGCCCGACCCGAAACGCATCGTCGAGTTCGAAGATGCGGCCGCGAGCTTCGGCATCTCGCTGGGCGTGGGCGCGCTGCCGGTGAAGAAGGTCACGATGAAGGCCGACCGCCGCGACATGCATCGGCGCAGCGCTCAAGGCCGCGATACGCATCGTCCGCGCGAGCACGAGGTGTCCTCGCAGATTGAAGTCACTCCGCAGATGTACCAGCGGCTGTCGAAGAAGATCGCCGGGCGGCCGGAGGAGCGCATCCTGAGCTACCTGATGCTGCGTTCGCTGAAGCAGGCGAAGTACTCCGAAAAGAACGAGGGCCACTTCGCTCTGGCCGCTCCCGCGTACACGCACTTCACTTCGCCCATTCGCCGCTATCCCGACCTGATCGTGCACCGCATCGTAAAGACGCTGCTTGCGGAGGGCGCCGATCCGATTGGTGGGGCGGAGGAGACGGCGTCTGCTTCTGCGCAGCGGTTTGTAGAGGCGCAAGCTTCCGTGGAGCGCAGAGAAACAGCAGGTTCCTCCACTTCGCTTCGCTCCGGTCGGAATGACGGGTCCGGGGAGTTTGAGGAGCCCTATCCGCGCGAGGAGCTTGCAGGCATTGCGCAGGAGTGCAGCGAAACCGAGCGCCGCGCGGCCGATGCCGAGCGCGAGCTGATCGAGTGGAAGAAGATCAAGTTCATGGGCGATCGCGTCGGCGACGATTTCGATGCGATGATCCTGTCTGTCACCAAGTACGGCCTGTTTGTCGAGCTTGGCGAGTTGTATGTCGAAGGCTTGGTCCCAATCTTTTCGCTGACAGACGACAGCTACACCTACCGCGAGAACTCGCGTGAAATCTGCGGGCAGCGCACCGGCCGCTGCTTTCGTCCGGGCCAGCGGGTGCGTGTGCTGCTGGACCGCATTGACCGAAGCAATCGGCGCCTGCAGTTCGCCGTCCTGCCCGATGGCACGGCAGAGAGCGCCGCACCTGCGGGAACTCGTCCCTTCACAGGACGCACCGGCAAGACCGCCGAACGCCGCGAAAAAGCAGCGAAGAAAGCCGAGAGCACCCCACGCGCGGCCAGACGCGGAGGCAAGTCGCGTGGCGCTCCCCTGCCTTCCACATCGCCCTTCGCGAAGTTTGGCGCGGACGGCAGCACGCCGCGCAAGAAAAGCAACAAGAAGCGCATCGCGGAGTCGCGCAAAAAGGGCAAGCGGCGGTAGCCAGCATCAGACGGCAGGATTGGCGCGTCTAACAGGGTGAACAAGGCCGCGATGGAGGCGGCTGAAACGCTATGTACGTGAATCGCACCAATGGGTATCCCACCATTATCGATGTGCCGCGCGAAGGCACCGCGCCGCTGCTGGCGAAGGTGCTCGGCATTACCGCGCTTGGCTT
>CAZZVI010000138.1:3812-9145 GCA_964657335.1 uncultured Terriglobus sp. | reverse complement strand
AGGATCGGATCGTGCCTTAAGAGCTTTGGCATCTGCGGCCTTAGGGCTCAGATCTTGCCTCTAAGAGCTTCGGCATCTGCGGGCTGAAGGCCCGCGTTGTAACAGCCTGGGGCGTAGCCCCAGGTATATCGGCAGACCAGATCCTGCGGGCTGAAGGCCCGCGTTATGCGCAGCCCGACATCGTATATCGCGGACCTTCAGCCCGCGAACGGCATACTGCAGCAACCCTGGGCCTGCGGCCCAGGCTTTTACAACGCGGGCCTTCAGCCCGCTGCGCCCGTGCAAACCTCCTCCGCGAGCTTTCTCCCGCTTCGATTGTGTGAACATCGCGATGCCGGCGGGATTGTGGAATTGACCCGGGTCAAAGCGGCCCGGTACGCCGACTGCGAGGCTTTCATATGTGACACTCTCCTCGGCTGCCTCGTCGACGAAACTGGAAGCACGGCTGCACGCCGTGTGTGCCTCCGTCGTCCTGGCTCTCGCGGTGTTTCTGTCGGGCTGCGGCAGCGGCATCGTTAAGACCGGCGAGTCGTACTTCGAGCCGATCACGGACACCACGCTCTACACGGCTTTCGGTGACTCCATCACGGCGGCCGTGCCGCTGACCGTGCGTTCGTGGCCGGCGTATCCGGCGGCGCTTGGGCCATCCATGAAGATGACGACCTCCGACTACGCATACAGTGGCGACCAGGCATGCGATCTGTTCCCGCATCAGATTCAACCGAACAACATCGGGCACACGGTTGTTCCTCGTACGCTCTACTCGGTGATGGTCGGCACGAACGATGTGGTCGTGAAGGGCACCGGAGCGTACGAGCAGGTCTACAAGACCTGCCTGGATGCCGCCCTGACCTGGCTGGGCACAACACGCAGCGACAAGCTGCTGGCCGGGGACGATGGCGTTGCCGTGAGCGGCGGTTGCAACGCTACCCCCGACCCCGGCCACTACGGCGGCATGTACTGCACGCCGGGAACGTCCGGCGCGGTGACCGTCGACCAGTTCTTCACCCTGGGACATCCGCTCTACATCTGGTACAGCTACAACGACGTGGCCGGGGCGAATAGTGCGCTGAACGTTGCCGTGGACGGCGGATCCCCAACCACCGTTCTCGGCAGACCTCCGGTGCGGATGCTGACGCAGAACGGAACGCAAAACAGCATCGGCGTGCTGCGGCTGGCGGTCGCACCCGGCATGCACCGCGTCGTGATGAGCACCACGACGGGAGACGTGGCGGTGCTGGGGATGGGCAGCACACGTTCTCCCAACGCGCCTGTCCTGTTCCTGGGTGACATTCCATGTCAGCTTGTTGACAACCCGCTTGCGCCGCTCCAGTCGCAGCTGCAGTACAGCTCCGATGTCGTTGCCCTCTTCTTCACCGAACTGACGGACGGACTCAAAATCTACTTCGCACCCGATCGGCTGTGGATGCTGGGCACACCGGCCGAGATGGCGGATCAGTTGCATCCCAGCGCGCTTGGACAGCAACACCTCGCAAGCGCGTTCGGGGTGGCAGTGACGAATTCCGTCAACTACGGCGACCTGATTCTGCCGAAGTAAGCGATCGCTCTGGACGTCATTGCGGGCTGTAGAGGGTGCTGAAGAAGCTTGTTTTCGGAAGGACACAGCTTCAGCTGTGCCGTAAAGGCTTTGACATCAACACGGCTTTAGCCGCCGAGGTCGGCTTGTGGACTTTTCAGCACCCTCTGCAGGCCTACGCTAAATGCTTCATAGAGGCTACTCTTCGGGCCAACTACAGCCCGGCATACCAGTCATAGCCGAGCCTTGTCCAGTAGTCATCCGGCCGGTCGTTGGTATAGGCGATCAGCCCGATGCGCTTGATCTGCTTGTAGCCGTACTTCGTCGGCATGTGCAGCCGCAGCGGCGCACCGTGAAACTGCGTCAGCGGCTGGCCCATCATCTCCGTTACCAGCAGGGTCTGCGGATGCCGCATCACGTGCATGTCATAGCCGCAATAGTAGTCTCCGTCGGGCGTTTCCATGTAGACGTAAAGGGGTGGCTTGCCGTCGATGAGAGCAGGTGGATAGAGATCAAGAAAGTCCGTCATCCGCACACCGGCGAAGTGGACGATCTGGCTCCAGCCTTCGATGCACTTGAACTGCGTCACCAGCTCATGCCGTGGTAACTGCGTGATGTCTCCGAGCTGCAGCAGCAGGCCGGGTGTGTCCGGCTTCAGCGTGCTGTTGCTCTCACCTGCTTCTTCGTTGCCGCGTGATCTGCGGCCCGTGCCATTGGCGTCGGGCTCGTTGTCGTCGGATTTGTCCTCATCGGCCTGCGCCTTGCCCTGCATCTTTTCCGGAGCCATCCTGGCGGCAGTGCGTTGCGCTTCCTTGTTCGGATCCACCTTGGTGTCGTGGCCCTGGTCGCCTCCACTCGCGCCGGCATAGCGATACTCCCAGGCCGTCACGTCCTTCACGTAGCGCGGGTGCTGCTCTGCGTCTTTCATGCCAACTAACTGCAGGCGCCAGTGCTCGGTCTTGAGTTCCTTCTTCAGGCCGTAGACACCGTTGACGCGCAGGTTCTCCGCCTGGCTGACCGGATAGGTTGGCGCAAGCGCATGATCGCGCAACACGTCGCGTGACAGGCCTGCGTTGAAGCGCATCGTCTTGCGCAGGAAATTATCTGTCGCCTCGTCGCTGGGCCCGTCGCCTAGCCAGTGATAAAAGCCGTAGCCGGCAGCCGCGGCCACTCCCGCGACGACAAACGAACGGCGTGTCTGGCGGCGCGACGCGGCCAGCACATCCGCATCGGACAAGGCATCAACTTGATCCACAGGCGGCACAGCGGCAGGCTCTGCTTCGCCCGCTTGTTCGGCATTGTGGATCGGCTCGTCGCTCATCGCCAGCTCCTCCGCTCCGCTTCAATCGACGGCGCTTCCACGCGCACCACCTCGCGTCCGCTGACCATGGCGCGGAAGTTGTTCCAGCCCGCCAGCATCACCTGCACCACATGCACGCCGAAGAAGCCAAGGAAGGCCATCGTCACCCAGAAGTGCAGCCACCGCGCCATCTCATAGCCGCCGCATAGCGTGGTGAGCCAGTGCGCCTGCGTCGGCTTGTAGATGGCGAGGCCGGTCACGAGCATCAGCGCACCCATGGCAATGCATGACGTGTACGCGATGCGCTGCGCTCCGTTGTACTTCGTCTGCGGAGGCAGGCCCTTGCGCAGGTGCAGGTCAACCAGTGTCACCTGGATCGCATCCTTCAAGCTCTGCCGCTGCGGCAGCAGCAAACGCCACTCACCCGAGAGCCACGTGTACAGCACCCACGCGATCCCGTTGAGAGCGAAGATCCACATGAAGAAGAAGTGGTATCCCAGGCCTTCCGTCACGTGGTACGGCACATGCAGCACCTTGTAAACCCAATCCGGAAAGAAGCGGAAGAGCGTGAACCTGCCGATGCCGACGCGGTAGACGCGATGCGGATGCTGGTACGCGTTATCCGAGTCGTTCCAGTAGATCAGCAGGCCGCTCCAGATCATGGTGAACAGCACCGGGAAGTTGATCCAGTGCATCCACCGGATCGCGAGGGGATGCTTTTTCTCAAGGCGGATGCTCGAAACGGCAGTGTTTGCGGCGGGTGTTTCCACCGGCGTCGCGATAGAGGCTGGGGCGCTCTCTATGAGTTCAGGGGACAGAGGCAGCGAACCGGATTCCGTCATCACGTCTCCTCGTCTTGTTTGACTCTCTCGAAGCTCCGTTGCACGGCGCGTGAGACGCTATGACTTGCGGCAACCACAACTCTGTCATTTCGGAAGTAACCTGAATCTTAGCGTCAGAACAAAGCACCTAGTCGAACAACTGGCCCTGCGTTGATTCAGCGATGGCGACGCCGGGTTTTCCGCCGCTGCACGCCGGACACTTGCGTGCACGCACACGAATACCCGCCTCAGCATACTCGTACCCGCAGTGTTTGCACTTCAATTTCTGGAGCCGCTGGCCTGGAAGATCGTCTGCGGCAAGACCCGCGGGGCCCACAACTTCCTGGCCGTTTTCGTTCAAGGTGCCGGGAACAAGTGTCGGTGCAGGCCTTGCCTTCCGTGCGGCGCGAGCCGGTGCAACAAATCGCTTCAACTGCATAGTCTCTAGGATAGAGAGTGGATGTCCACAAGCAGCCGATTCGACGTCATCGTGCTCGGCGCTGGCGCCGCGGGCATGTACTGCGCGGCGCTGGCGGGCGCGCGTGGCCTGCGGGTGCTGCTGCTGGAAGCGGGTGAGCGCGCCGGACGCAAGATCCTCATCAGCGGCGGCGGTCGCTGCAATTTCACCAACCTGCACACCACGCCCGCCAACTTCCTCAGCGAGAATCCGCACTTTGCCAAGAGCGCTCTCGCTCGCTACACGCCTCGCGATTTCATTGCGCTGGTCGAGCGTTATCGCATCCCGTACCACGAGAAGACGCTGGGGCAATTGTTCTGCGACGGCTCTGCGCAGGCGATCGTGTCGATGCTCGAGAGCGAGTGCCGCGACGCAGGCGTTGAGACAAGGCTGCGCACGCCGGTACAGCGTGTGGAGCGCGATGACATTGGCTTCTGCGTAATGACGCCTCAAGGCGACCTGCACGCGCGGGCCGTCGTAGTTGCGACCGGCGGCCTGTCCATACCGAAGATGGGCGCGAACGGCATCGGCTACGACATCGCACGGAGCTTCGGCCTGCGCATCGTGCCGCCGCGGGCGGCGCTGGTGCCGTTCACCTTCAGCGAGGAAGACCGCGAGCGCTGGTGCGATCTTTCAGGGCTTTCGGCTGAAGTGATCGCAATGGCCGTGCCCTCTACAAAGGGCCGCAAATCCGCGCCCGCGTTTCGCGAGAAGATGCTCATCACGCATCGTGGACTATCCGGCCCGGCGGTGCTGCAGGTTTCGTCCTACTGGAAGCCGGGCGAGACCGTCCTGTTCGATCTTGCTCCGCGCGCCGTCGTCTTCCCGCACATGGCCGTGAGCACCAACTTTCGCGACGACAGGACCGCGCTGGAGCTGCTCTGCGACCGTCTGCCTGCGCGCATGGCGCATCGATGGCTGGGAGAGAATGCCCCACCCGACTGGAAGAACAAATCCATCGAAACCCTGGAAGAACGCCTGCACGCCTGGCCCGTAACACCGGCCGGCACCGAAGGCTTTGCCAAGGCCGAGGTCACCGCCGGCGGCGTCAGCACCGCCGACCTCCACAGCACCACCATGCAGGCACGCACGGTGCCCGGACTCGCCTTCATCGGTGAAGTCGTCGATGTCACGGGACACCTGGGCGGATTTAACTTCCAATGGGCATGGGCCAGCGCCTTCGCCGCGGCAGCCGCGCTGGCAGTGTAGACGGGAGCG
>CAZZVI010000138.1:0-3712 GCA_964657335.1 uncultured Terriglobus sp. | reverse complement strand
TCGTCAGTCACAACGTCGCGTCGCCCAGGGGTTCCCATGCGAGCAGTCCTCGTTCTCGTTGCGCTTCTCTCCGTCTCATCGCAGGCTCAAACACCAGCCGTGTCCAAATCGTTCGTCATTGCCGACGTCCATCCCAGCCCGTTCACATCCGATCCGTTCATGCACGGCAACTCCATCCAGAACGATCGTTACTTTCTGACACAGGCCACCATGCTTGACCTGATCGCGACCGCCTACGGCGTGGATGGCGTGAACGTGCAGGGAGGTCCCACCTGGCTGGAACGCGACCGCTATGACATTCGCGCAAAAGTACCTCCAAAAACCACCCCGGACGATGTGAAGCTGATGCTTCGCTCCCTGCTCGCCGAACGCTTTCAGCTCGTCGTCAAGAACGGCACGGCGCCCATGCCGACCTACATCCTCTCCGCGGGTCCGGGGAAGCCGAAGATGACCGAATCGGAGGGCGGCGGCGAGGGCTCGTGCGTGCCTGCACCTCCGCCACCGAACCCTCCAGCAGGTGCGCCGTCGTATCTCACCGTCAAATGCAAGGCGATGACCATGGCTGCGTTCGCGGGAACACTGCACGACTTCGCCGGCGGATACCTGGACCAGCCCGTCGTGGACGAGACCAACCTGACCGCAGCCTATGACTTCACCTTCATGTGGACCGGCCGGGGCCAGCTCGAAAAGCAAGGGGCGGACGGCATCTCGGTCTTCGCCGCGGTCGACAAGCAGCTGGGCCTGAAGCTGGAGCTGAAAACCGCTAAGCGCCCTGTCTTTCAGGTGGTCAGCGTGGACAGGACGCCCACTCCAAACGCCGGCAACATCGCCGAGGCCCTGCCGGAACCACCGGCAGCACCCTTCGAAGTGGTGGTCATCAAGCCCAGCGCGCCGGACGAGCAGGGCTACGGCCGCATCACGGGCGACCGCATCGAGACGCGCGCCATCCCGCTGATGTTCCTTATGACCTTCGGCTGGGACCTGAACCCGAACAATAAAGAAGGCATCGCAAACGCGCCCAAGTGGCTCGACACGGCCAAGTTCGACATCCTCGCCAAGGCCGGCAGCAACGTTCGCATGGATAAGTTCTCTTCCGGCAACCTTATCAACTACGAAGACCTGCGCAACATGGTCCGGGCGATGATCACGGAACGCTTCGGGATGAAGTGGCACATGGAAGACCGGCCCATGACCGCCTACACCCTTGTCGCGGCAAAGCCCAGGCTGAAGCCAACCGCCGACCCGACCGAGCGCACCAAGTGCAAGGAAGGACCCGGCCCGGACGGCAAGGATCCACGCATCACCAACCCCATCCTGAACCGGCTGCTCACCTGCCAGAACATGACGATCGCACAGATCGGCGACGAGCTGCAGCACGTTGCCAACGGCTACATCTACAACACGGTCCTCGACGGCACCGGCATCAAGGGCTCCTACGACTTCACCCTCAGCTTCAGTTCCGCTGACAAGATCCTCTCCACGGGCGGCGACGCGGCCACCAGCGCGGCCAGCGGCTCCGATCCCAACGGCGCCGTCTCCGTCTTCGACGCGGTCAACCGGCAACTGGGCCTCAAGCTGGAAAAGACAAAGCGTCCCTACCCCGTGCTCGTGATCGACCACATTGAGGAGACCCCTACCGAGAACTAGAGCGATCCCAGTTCACCCTTTCGAGCTTTGCTGACGATAACGGCGTTTGTCGGCACTAACGCACGCAGCTAGTCAGAACGAATCTGCTACTTAGTTGTGTAATGTCTCGACGGTGTGTCGGTTCTTTCCTCGGAGTGCCGGGTGAAGTCAGATAAGCTCAGTGAATGCTAACGGTAGTGAGAAACCGGAGTCGGCGACTGGGGCAGCAAGTCGGCAGATGTCTCTTTACAGCTTGCGTGGTGATCTTAGCCACCATCGTCATACCGGCTCAGTCGCCTGCGAAGAGTACAGACGACAACCGAGTTCCTCCGGGTTTTCAGACCCTGCACTATGGTTCCAAGCCTCTGCAGTTTGGCAGACTTCGCCTTCCGGGATCGCAAGGCAAAGTTCCCGTTGTTGTCATCGTGCATGGAGGATGCTGGGCAGACCATCTCCCCGGGAAACATCCGCCTCCGGATCTTTCGCTTATGGAACCTCTTTCCGCCGCTCTCACCAGCGGTGGCGTAGCGACGTGGAACATCGAGTATCGACGGGCAGGTAGTCCTGGGGGCGGCTGGCCCAATACGTATCTTGACCTATCGCACGCGGTCGACTATCTCCGTGCGGTTGCTATCAGAGATCGGCTCGACTTGTCGCGGGTGTTTGTCGTTGGGCATTCGTCTGGTGGCCAGCTGGCTTTATGGCTGGGTGCAAGGCCGAAGCTACCCGCCAATAGCGCTATTCACACAAGTGATCCGCTGCCAATCCAAGAGATCATCGACATCGATGGTCCACCTGACCTTGTTTCTGCACAGCCCGTCGAGACGCAATACTGTCCCATGCCGGCTGTTACGCAGTTTCTGCAAGGCACGCCTTCTGAACAGCCCACGCGCTATCGGGACGGATCGGCCGGGGCGAATCTCCCCCTCCATATTCCTCAATTGATCATCAGTGGTGGGTTGTTGCACCACGTCGGCACCTTAGATACCGACTACAAAGCTGTCGCCGAGGCGAAGGGAGACTCGGTTTCAATTGTTCCGGTCGACGGTGGTCATTTTGAGTTGGTCGATCCCTCCAGCGAAGCTGGCAAGAAGGTCCTTTCTGTAATTTTAAAAAGTGTGAACGGCAAGAACTGAGTCTTCGATTCTCGACTCGTCTCCGAGGCTCTCTTTCGTTTCGCGCATTGCGACTGTTCATTGAACGAATGCCCAAGTGTGTAGCGGACTCCGCTTGTGTAACGACATGTCGGCTTCGCGGAAATGGTTCTGCAGGCTGATGACGGTTGCTTCCCCAGCGGGGCACCTGGGCGTAAACTGCGGTGCGAGGAAGAAAGCGTGCGCCGATTCTCCGGGTGTACCGGCATGCTGTTTTGTTCCATCACTCTGTCCTTTGCCACGGCCGCTGTTGCGCAGACGCAACGGGATGGCGGCATTGGCGTCGATGGGCAGGGGCGAGAGGTGCTTGAGAGCATCCATGTGCCGCCCATTCCGCATGCGCCGTTCAGCCTGACGCTGGCCACGGAGTGGACTCGGCCGCTGATGCAGGGTGGCACATTCTCTGTCGTCAACAGCCGGCCCATCAAGCGCGACGGCAACGGCCGCATCTACGAAGAGCGCTGGCTGCTGATGCCCAAGGGCGGAACCATGCGGCCGCAGATGAGCTACATCCAGATCTACGACCCGGCAGCGGAGACGTTTCTGGAATGCAGCGTGCGGGCCCACGTGTGTGAGCTGCGCGACTGGCCGAAGACGACCACCACCGGCGAGACGCCCATCAAGACCGAATCGGGCCCACTGCCGGACGGCCGAGGTTATCGGACGCGCGAAGACCTGGGCAGCGACACCGTTGTGGGCATCCCGGTGCACGCCTATCGCGACACCATCGTGATGAACCCGGGCACGCTGGGCAACGACAAGCCGATGACCTACGTGCGCGACCTGCGCTACTCGAAAGAGCTTGGTTTCAACCTGCGGTCGGTGCTGCAAACCCCGTCGGTCGGCGAGCAGCGCTTCACCGTCACCGAGATCACAACGTCGGAACCCGACCCACACTTCTTCCAGCCGCCGGAAGGCTACCGCATCGTGGA
>CAZZVI010000137.1:0-9149 GCA_964657335.1 uncultured Terriglobus sp. | reverse complement strand
ATCCGCAACAGCAGCAGGGCTATCCGCAGCAGCAGGGTGGCGATCCGGCTTATTCGCAGCAGCAGCCGTACGGCCAGCAGGGACAGTATCCACAGAATGGCGATCCGCAGGCGCAGGGGAATTATCCGCCTCCGCCGCCGAACGGCCGTTTGTACCGGCGTGATTACGAACGTCAAATGGCCAACGGCCAGGGCTACGCGCAACAGGGCCAGCCTCAGGGCCAGCCTGGCGGCCAGCAGGTCGTCGTTCCGAACGGCACGGACCTGGCCGTCCGGATCAATCGCTGGATCTCCAGCGGCGACGCCGCTCCCGGCTCGACCTTTACTGCCTTCGTTTCGAACGATGTGCTTGCCGGCGGACAGATCGCTATTCCGCGCGGCGCGACGGTTGACGGTACCGTGGTCGACGCCAAGGGCGCAGGCGCTCTGAAGGGCCGCGGCACTTTGACGCTGCAGCTCACGGCGCTCGAGCTCGGCGGTCAGCGCATCCCGCTGCAGACCGAGACCTTCACCGTCAACGGCCGCGACAAGGCAGCGCAGTCGGTTAACTCGACCATCATCGGTGCGGGTGTTGGAGCTCTGCTCGGCGCAGCCATCGGACGCGGCACCGGAGCAGCCATCGGCGCAGGCGTTGGAGGCGCAGCCGGACTTGGCACCGCTGCCGCATCCGGCGGCGGACAGGCAAACCTGCCGCCCGAGGCACTGCTCCACTTCCGCCTGACCACGCCGACACAGGTCACCACCGTTTCTGAGGCAGAGATGCAGCGGCTCGGCGGATATGCCGGTCCGGCAGCCGCATACCGCGGCGGGCCTGGACCCTACGGACGGCCCTATCCTCCCGTGGCTGTGGGCGTATACCCGTATCCGTACTATCGCGGCTACTATCGCGGCGGGTATTACTACTAAGCAAAGTCGATGATCAGAAAGGAAGGCCGCGACTTACTTCGCGGCCTTCTTGCGTTCCCGCATCTGTATGCACCGTCTCCTTGTGTCGTCATACTGAGAGGAACGGAGGGTAAGCTTAGTGAAGTCAGCCTGCCCGGCCTGAGTCGAGGCGTATCCCTCATTTATACTGACGGAAAGCGTTCTTCCCGCGATGCGTGGAGTTCCGCATCGTGCGTCTGCCCTGCGCGGCCCACGGAAACGCTATCCTCTCAGAAGGTTCACCCAAGACATGCTTCGCGCCCTGCAAAAGGACAATCGTTTTACCAAGGCACTCTTCGCCGTGATCATCGGCGCTGCCGTACTTTCCATGGTCGTGTACCTGGTGCCGGGGCTGTATGACGCCGTGGCCGGCACGCCCGCGCAGGGCGTCTATGCGACCGTGCGCAAGCCCGGTCTCTTCGGCCGCTTCAGCGAGACCTCTGCCATTAAAACAACCGAGGTCGCGCAATACGCGCAGTCCCTGGCGCAACGGCAGAACCTGCCCGCGCAGTATCTGCCCTTCCTGATGCCGCGTTTCGAAGCGCAGGCGCAGCAGGTGCTGGTGGCAGCGCAGGTGGAAGATCGCGAAGCCGACCGTCTCGGCCTGACCGCGACCGAAGGCGACGTGCAGCAGGAGTTGCAGACCGGCCAGCTTGGCGCGGTCTTCTTTCCTGACGGCAAGTTCATCGGCGACGACAAGTACAAGGCCTTCGTTCAGAACCAGCTCGGCTTCGCGACCGTGTCGGAGTTCGAAAGCAAGGTGCGTGAAGAGATCACATCGCGCCGCCTGGTGCAGTTCGTGACTGCCGGAGCAACCGTCTCGGACAACGAAGTGCGCGAGCTCGTCCGCAAGGAAGGCGCGAAGGTCAAGTTTGACTACGCCGTCGTGAGTGCCGCCGACCTGTCCAAGACGATCAACCCAATCGACAGCGATCTCGAGAACTACTTCAATCGCAACAAGGCCCGCTACGCGACCGCTGTCCCTGAGAAGCGCAAGATCACCTACATCGCACTGACGTTGGCGAATCTGCCCGGTGGCAAGCCGCAGGTCACAGACGCCGATCTGCAGGCGTACTACAACGCGCACAAGGCCGACTACCACGTCGACCGCCAGGTGAAGGTGCGCCACATCCTCATCTCTGTGCCTGCGGGCGCGGATGCAAAGACCGATGCGGCCGCAAAGGCGAAGGCGCAGGACCTGCTGAACAAAATTCGCGGAGGCGCAGACTTCGCCGCATTGGCAAAGGCGAACTCAAACGATCCGGGATCGAAGGACTCCGGCGGTGAACTCGGCTACGTCAAGGCCGACGGCACCATGGTGCCTGCCTTCCAGAACGCCGCGATGGCGCTGAAGGCCGGTGAGACCTCCGACCTCGTGAAGACGCAGTTCGGCTACCACATCATTCAGGCCGAGGCGCGCGACGAACCGCATGATAAGCCGCTCTCCGAAGTGGCCGCCGAGATCCGCCCCATCCTCGAACAGCAGAACGGCGCCAAGGCGCTGCAGGCGCTCGCCTCGCAGGTTGCCGTGGAGGCTGCCAAGTCCGGCATGGACAAGGCAGCAGCAGACCATGGTGCAAAGGCCGTGACGACTGACGAGATCGCAAGCGACGCCACCATCCCCGGCATCCCTGACAGCGCGCAGCTTGTGCAGGCTGCGTTCACCGGCAAGAAGGGTGATGCGCCGCGTCTCGCTCCTGCCGGCCAGGGTGCCATGGCGGTCTACCAGACCGTTGACGTGCAGCCCGCGCATGCTCCGACGTTCGCGGAGTGGAAGGGCCATGTGCTCGACGACTATCGCGCCGAGACCGTGCCGCAGCTGTTGCAGTCCCGGCTTCAAAAACTCTCGGATCGCGCGAAGCAGTTGAACGATCTGCACAAGGCAGCGGCTGAGATGAACATCCCGGTCAAGTCTTCGGAGCTGGTCGATCGCAAGGGCAACGTGCCTGAAGTCGGCGCCATGAGCGGACCAGCATCGGCAGCCTTCGACATGGCAAAGGGCGCCATCAGCGGCCCGCTGAATGCCGGTGACACCGGCGTGGTCCTGCAGGTAACGGACAAGGCCGAGCCCTCCGCGGAGGAGATGGCGAAGTCCATGGCCACGCAGCGCCAGCAACTCACCGAGCAGAAGCGCGCCGAGGTCTTTGGCGTGTACATGCAGACGCTCATCGACAACTACACGAAGCAGGGCGCGATCCGCGTGATGCAGAAGCCGGCTGCGAACCAGTCGCCGCTGGGCATTTAGTTTTTCCGCAAGCTCGAGCCTCCACGTGGGTGCCCCATGTCTCGCCTTTGAGACATGGAGTCTTGGGCGTATCGAGCCAGAGGTTAAGACACACACGAAGCTTGGAGCTTCGATCAGCCGTGTCATCCCACATCTCAGAAGCGAGATGTGGGGGTACCCCACGTTAACAGTCCGCGCGCTGATGGAGTCAGGTCAGGCGACTACAGCTCTACCCCGAGTCCGCCTTTCGGCATCACACAACCGTAATGATCTCCGAACGGCTCTCCGGCATCCTGCTGCATGTAACTTCGTTGCCATCCTATGGCGGCATCGGCGACTTTGGTCCCGCGGCATACGGCTTTGTGGACTTCATCGCATCGGCCAAGCAGCGTCTGTGGCAGGTGCTCCCGCTCAATCCCGTGGGTTACGGCAACTCGCCCTACTCTGCGCTCTCGGCGTACGCGGGCAATCCGCTGCTCATCTCGCTTGAGAAGCTGCAGCAAGATGGCTGGCTCTATGCCGGCGAAATCGACGGGCTTGCGGGTCATAACGGCAAGGTAGACTTCGGCCGCGCCACCGCCGAAAAGATGCCGCTGATCGAGCGTGCCGCGCGCCGCTTCCTCTCCGGTGCGAAGGAGCAGCAATGCAAGGCGTTCGAGCGCTTCCGCGAGACGCACGCTTCATGGCTCATCGACTACGCACGTTTCACGGTGCTGCGCCGCCTGAATGGCTTTGTTCACTGGAACGAATGGCCTGCGGAGTTATGCGCGCACGAAGACGCCGCGCTCACAACCTTCGACACGGAACATCACGACGAGCTCGAAATCGAGTACGCCATCCAGTTCTTCTTCACAGAGCAGTGGGAGGCGCTGCGCGCCTACTGCACCTCGCGCGATGTTCGCGTCATGGGCGACATGGCCATCTTCGTCTCCTACGATTCGGCCGACGTGTGGGCGAACAAGGAAATCTTCGAGCTCGATGAGCACTACAAGCCGACCGCCGTCTCGGGCGTTCCGCCGGATTACTTCTCGGCCACCGGCCAGCGCTGGGGCAATCCGCTGTATCGCTGGCGTTACCTCGAGCAGCACGGCTTCGACTGGTGGATCGCGCGGGTCAAGCGGCAGCTTGAACTCTACGACCTGCTGCGGCTCGACCACTTCCGCGGCTTTCAGGCTTACTGGCGCATCCCCGCGGAAGAAGAGACCGCGATGAACGGCGAGTGGATCGAAGCTCCCGGCTTTGCCCTGTTCGATCGGCTCAAGTCCGCACTCGGCGGAGCCCTGCCGCTCATCGCTGAAGACCTTGGCGTCATCACCGACAAGGTAGACAAGTTGCGCTGCGACTTCGGCATGCCCGGCATGCGCGTTCTGCAGTTCGGCTTTGCCGGCCGCGGCGCGCACCTGCACCTGCCGCACAAATACGACCGCAACACTGTCTGCTACACCGGCACGCACGACAACGACACCACGCTCGGCTGGTGGCATTCAGCGGGCGACGCCGACCGCAAGAACCTGTTGGTCTACCTTGGCCCGCTGAACCACCCGAACGACGTTGTGTGGGCGATGATCCGCTGCGCCGAACGCTCGGTCGCGTCCATCTGCATCTTGCCGCTGCAGGACCTGCTGCACCTGGGCGACGAAGGCCGCATGAACACACCGGGCGCGCCGGAGAACAACTGGACCTGGCGCTTCAACACGGACGCGCTGCATCCCGATCTGTCCACGCAGCTTCGTTACATCACCGAAGAGTGCGATCGCGACGCCTATGTGCCGGAAGAAGTGTTGGCGGATGCCGCTCCCGCACCGCCCGAAGCCCTGCACGACCAGACCGGCGAGCAGCAGGGAACCGCAGCCTGATTGGCTTCATGCACTACACTGGACGGGAAGGAGTTCTGAACCGCATGCCGCTTTCCGGTGAAGCTATCCGCACCATGAACTATGTTGACGACATCTCTGTTACGCTCCGCCGCATTCTCGCGGTGCTGCCGACGCTGACCGCAGAGGAGCGCACGCGCGTGTCCCAGCACATCCAGAAGTCCGACCCAAGCTACGCCTCGGTGGTCAAAGCGATCGACGCTGCCTAGGCTCGCATGCCCACACAGGCTTCTCTGACTGACTCGACTGAAACTGTATACACTAACAGCCCGCTGACCCTCGCCCTGATTGGCGCAGGCAAGGCGGGCCGTTTACCTGCTGCCGCAGCCGTGCGGGCAGGGCATCGCGTCATGCTTGAGGACGTGCTGCCGTCGCGCCTGCGCGAGGCGCTCGACGAAATTCCCGTCGAAGGCATGCCTGGAACGCTCGTCACCGTGGCTACGGTCGAGGACGCTGTGCGTGAGGCTGATCTAGTCATCGACTTCGTGCCCGACGAACTCGAATCGAAGCTGGAGATCGTCTGCATGGCGGACCGCATGGCACCCCCAAGGACCGTGCTCTGCATCCAGACCAGCGCCCTCAGCGTTACCGACCTGGCAAGCTGCACTTACCGCTCGGAACGCTGCATCGGCGTCTCGTTGTCATCAGACCGCGCGCAACTCGCCCGCGGAGCTCACACGTCGGACGGGACACTTGCTTTGATGGAGCGCTTCTTCGCCTCCTGCGGCTTGCAGACGGGGAGTGTCCCGGATCGTGGCAGCGCGTAGGAACGAACGTAGCGCTCGTCACGTTCCTCGGAACACACGGCGCACCGCTCGTTCGCCTGAAGGTCAAAGCTCCCCAATTCTCGCGTTCGTTGCGCACGCCGCGTTCGCTCTTACGCAAACAAAACTGCCGCCCACATCGTGAGCGGCAGCTTCCGTAACCTGCAGCCGGGTTACTGCTGGCTGGCAACGAAGTACTTAGCGACCGTGCCAACAAAGGGCTGCGCGTCATCCGGCGTCGGGATGGAGCCGTTCAGAATGGTCTTGAACGGGGTCGCCTGGCCGTAGAAGGCACGCGTGTCGTCCGCGTTCTGCGACATGACGGTGCCGTCCAGATCAATGCCTGCAAAAAGGCCCTTCGAACGCGAATAGGTCAGGAACTCCGCATTCAGCTTCCAGTCGGTGCCCGCCTGTGCGTTGCGGCCGACCGGGCCGGCCGAGGCGGCTGCATCGCCGCCGATCTTGAACTTGTTCTTCAGCATGTCCTGCAGGCCGTTCTGGTTCATCGCGAGAAGAACCAGGTCCGTCGCCTGCCCGCCGATCTGGAAACCGAAGCTGCCGCCGGTGAGCTGAACGAAGACCGGTGCGCTCCAGCCGCGGCCGGTGCGGCAGGTTGCGACGCCTTGCCCATACTGCGCGCCTACAACAAACGCGCCCTTCTTGAAGCTTGGAATCACCACGACGCAGCTTGCACCTGAGAGGATCTGGGATGGTACGGCCTTGTCAGGCGTCGACATAATCTCGTTCAACACGCTCTGCGCGTCGGAAAGCCGCTCATCCAGCTTCGCCTTATCAGCGGCCATCGCCGGCAGAGTCGATCCAATCAACGTCATGGCGCAGAGCGCCTTCTTCATGCGGTTCATTAGTGTGCCTTTCACGTGAGCCTTGGCCCGGTAACAATCTTTCCGTGGGATGAAAGCACCGGCCGGTAAGTTGCATCAGGCTGGAGCTAGAGAGCCTCATCTGCTCGGGGCCTTGCAGGATCTTTCTTCGAGTGTGTTTGGCAGAGCAAAAAAATGGGGCTGAGGTTTGAGCTTTCGCCCTCGCCGCCAGCCCCTCTTCTCCCAGGTCTGTGTTACGTAGGTCTAAGATCACATATCCATCGGTAACGAACAAGTGACTGCGTGGTCAGGATTGACTTCGAAAATCCGAAGGTTCCAAATCGGCACGGTTTCGGCGTTCACAGTTACGTCTTTTGTTCGCTTGCAGCCCCCTGCGCCGGAGACCAAGGACGCCACGCGCTACCGACCTGGCACCGGTCTGTTGTACCTGGCCCTGCTGGCGAGCAGCGTCCGATGCCACGACGAGTGACGCACCCGGCGCATGCAGTTTAAAGGGCGAGTTGGCCGCCACCGAAGACGCGAACGCGCAAGTCACGCGAGGCGCGATCGACGGTGGAGCTGGTGATCTCTGCCATGGCAACACACTGCCGCCGCGCACAAGACCGCTCAGAAATGACGGTCGCCAGATCGGTCGCAGGCGAGCTTCCCACTCGCAACTAGAGGGCGTAGACTGCGTCTAACAGAACAGGGCGAAGGTGCGTCTGCGCCCGGGAGCCACCCCAATGAACCTGAAGAATCTCGCCCTGCTCACGACACTTTCCGTTGCCGCTCCGTACGCGTTGAGCGGCCAGCAGAACCCGAGCACCACTACACCGCAGTCCAGCCCGACCAGCACGACGCCACAATCGACGCCCGGGAGCAATCCCAATAACCAGCCGACCACCAACTCGCCCGGCAATCCGCCGACAACCACGTCGAAGACAGGCAACGGACCCACCGGCGATGGTCCTGTGACCGCGACGAAGGAAGACCTCGACAAGGCGCGCGCAGAAGCCGCCAAGAACAACAACGAGCCTATCCCCGAGCCTGGCGACGACCTGAAGAAGAACATCAAAAAGGGATCCATCGACGACGTCGGGGCGGCCGGCACGCGCGACATCGGCGGCCGCGGCATGGGCAACTGGTTCTCGACGGACTGGGAAGTCCGCAATGGCAAGTCGTACGCGATGGAGATCGAGCGCTCGTCGCACTTGATCACCGATCCGGTCATCGTCGAGTACGTCAACCGCGTCGGCCAGAACATCGTGAAGCAGTCGGACGCGAAGGTGCCGTTCACCATCAAGGTGCTCGACTCCGATGAGATCAATGCCATGGCTCTGCCGGGCGGCTTTTTCTACGTGAACAGCGGCCTGATCCTCGCCTGCGACGAAGAGGCGGAGCTTGCCGGCGTCATGTCGCATGAGATTGCGCACGTCTCCGCTCACCACGCCGCACGCCAGATGACCCGCATGGAGTACGCGCAGATCGGCATGGTGCCGCTCATGTTCATCGGCGGCTACACCGGTTACGGCATCTATGAAGCAGCGCAGATCGCGGTGCCACTCACGTTCCTGTCGTTCTCGCGCTCGTTTGAGGCGCAGGCTGACTTCCTGGGCGTGCAGTACATGTATCGCGCTGGCTACGATCCGCAGGCATTCGTCTCCATCTTTGAGAAGCTGCAGGCGCTCGAGAAGCGCAAGCCCGGCGTTCTGGCGCGCGCCTTCTCTGATCATCCGCAAACCCCCGACCGCATCGCGGCAAGCGAAGAAGAGATCGCCACCATCCTCCCCGCGCGGCCTGACTACGTGGTCAGCACGTCTGAGTTTGACGACATCAAGTCTCGCCTGGCGCGCCTGCAGAACAAGCGCAAGGTCGACGGCGGCAAAGACGGCAACAAGCCCACCCTGCGCCGCACCACCGCCAGCAACAACGACCCCAACAGCACGCAGGACAAGACCAACAGCGGCGACGATCGCCCAACCCTCGGCCGCCGCGAGTAAGTTGCGTGCGATCACAAAGAAGCCCCGCATCTCTGGGAGATGCGGGGCTTCATTACGTGAGAGGCTTCAGTTGGGAAGACCGCGAAGCCTACGGGTTAGAGGTTGACTGCGGATTGCCGGCAACGGGTAAGGACGCTGTAGGACTCAGGAAGTTGACTGCATCTACCGTGCCGTTGCCAAGCACGCGATTGTAGCCAGTCGTCGAGGTGGAGTAGTAGCCGTTGTATCCCGGGATATTCTGGCGGAACACATTCGAGACCATACCTGCTGCCTGCTTCCGTGCAAGCGGATAGATGTAGGTGGCGTTCGCATTGCCGAGGCGGGTGCCTTGCGCCTGGACTGCAAGGGCCATCAATCCGGCAAAGTCCGGAGACGAAGCACTCGTTCCGATCACGCCGTAGAGTGTACCGTTGAGGACCTCGAGATCGGCGCTGTCCGCCGGATTGCATGTGCCCTGGACGCCACCTGGGCAGCCTCCCATGTGCAGGGAAACATCCGGAACCGTGCGGAAGGTTGCGTTGCCCGTGTTTGTTCCCACCTGGA
>CAZZVI010000136.1:8042-9221 GCA_964657335.1 uncultured Terriglobus sp. | reverse complement strand
TGCGGCGAAAAGATCAAGGAAGAAGAAAGCACGTAAACGCATAAGGCTCCTGGTCAAGCGGGGGTCAGTGGAACAGGGTCAAAGGTCAGCAAGCAGCCTCCTGAGGAGTTCAGCCTGCCTACTTTGGTGACCGCCTAGACCGTACCCCGAGCCACTAGGCCGTGGGTAGAGTAGGGGTACACGGAATCTTGCTCAGAGGCTCAGCTTTTGCGCGAGCCTTCAATGCTCTTGCGCTTGCTGTGTCTTCTGCTTTCCTGCTTGCGCTGCCGGTGTTCTCGCGACCAGCCTGAAAAGACTTCCTCGCTCAAAACGGCGTTATGGGCAATAGTGGATCGCTCTTTCCGATAACTTGACTTTCGGAAGGCGTCTCATGAGAGGCTGAGTTGCTCGCGGCAGGCGCCGTCGTCGAGAAAACACCAAAGCCCCGGCGATTGCCGAGGCTCGGGCCTTGCGAACGCGGCACCGCTTAGGTGAAGCGGCGCTTCAGCACGCCCGCAACGCCGAGGATTCCAGTGCCGAGCAGTGCAAGGCTGGAAGGTTCGGGCGTGACGGCTATGGGAGATGAACCTGTCTTGGTGATGGTCAGTGTGTCACTTGACAAAAGGGTGAATGTCCCTGCAGCGAACACGGGATTGCTCGTAGTGCCCGTGAACAGTTGGGGGCCGGACTTACTGAAAACCTTCTGCGTGCCGCCCACGATGGTAAGAAGAGTGAAATCCAAGACAGGAGAGCGACCGTCAAACGCTACCTGCACCAGGTGCGGAACGCCATGGTCCTTGGCTGCAGTGGTGATGAAGCGCCCGTCAGGTGACCAGGCGGGACTCCCGTCGAGATCCAGTGAGTTGCAAACAACACGAGCGCCCGTCCCATCGGCTTGCATGATGTTCAGGAGCGAGCGGCCGCCTGTGATCACGGAAAACGCGATCAAGCGGCCATCGGGCGAGACCGCTGGTGCACCGATAATGTGAGCTCCACGGGCATGCCATAGCTGCGCCGCCGTGCCGTCGGCGGATTTCCAGATGCCTTCCCCGCTGCGGGCCCTCGACACGTAGAGAAGATAGTTCGGTCCCAGCCGCGGGGAGAACCCCGTTCCGGTGCTGAGCGGAATCTGCACGGGCTGCGTCCCCGGACCGGCGGTCGTGCTCAGCTTCCAGAGTGTTCTCTTAGGGCTGGCGAGAG
>CAZZVI010000136.1:0-7942 GCA_964657335.1 uncultured Terriglobus sp. | reverse complement strand
GGCCGCGGTAAAGATCAGCTTCGCATCGGACAGCCGGCCGTCCTTTGCAACATAGAGCGGGTCACCCGAAGCAGAGGTGTGGAATGCAAGTGGTATTCCCCAGAACCCACCTGCGTCACCCAGACATCCATGGCCCGTCCCTGTCCGAGAGGAACGCAACCAGGTTGCCGTCAGGGGAGATGGCGGCAGCCTCTGAGACGACATCGAAGTCCGTGATCGTCCGAAATCGCGCGTCGGCGATCGGGTTCTTCCAGAAGTACTCCGCTTTACGAAGCGCGACGCTGTACCCAGAGCCACAAGGGCCAGCACCGTCAGCAGTACGAGCCCAACCCGCCAAGGCCGGGTTCCGGAGTTTCGTGCTGCCGTCCACTCGGTATCTCTCCCGACTGGTATCGAAGTTGGTGGATGGGCATCTTCTACGATGTCGGGAGGCGTCGGCTTGGGGCGGCGATCCAGCCATTTTCTCTCTCGAACGATGTCGGAAGGGAACGACTACTCAGCATTCGTCTGGCCCACGCTCATGCGGCGAGCAAGAACCGTAAACCGAGGTTCACTGCGCAGCTGGTCAAAACGTGGATCCGCGTCGATCATCTCCATCCAGAAGCAATGTTGATCGAAGGCTTGCTGCAACTGTGCAATGGCAAGACCCCTTTGCCCTAGGCGGAGGTAATCCACGGCCGTCTCGTATGCGACACAATCCCCCGCAGGCCTCTTCATTTGTTCTTGAAGGCGTGACTGCCAATATGCCTTCCAGCCGCCCGCCTGATACGTGCTCTTTAGCGACGCGAGCTCCTCCGCGGAGCGCTTCCGCTGCAAGCTTGCCAGGTCATACTGGACCGCCTCGCTGCGCATTCCTTTCATCTCGTACGTCCAGCTGATCCAGTTATCGACAAGAGGCGAGTTATTGGGCTGAAGCTCCTTTGCTCGGTCCAGCTCTCGCAAAGCTTCGTCATAATGCCTCGCGTAATACAGCGCGGAACCAAGGTTCCGGGAGACGTAAAAGGAAAGGGGGTCCAGGACAGTGGCCTGTCGCATCCGCAGGATCGCGTCTTCGGGACGGTGCGCGGCGTCCAGAAAGAGCCCATACATTGCGAGCGGAAAGGAGTCTCCCGGACTCAGTTGAATGCTTCGCAGGAGATCTTGCTCCGCATGGCGCCAATCCCACAGCTGCGTGAACTCGATCGTGCCGAGCGCGGAGTATGCCGGGCCATTTCTTGGGTCGAGTGCAATGGCCCTGTGTGCTGCCGCAAGTGCCCTGGATTTCACCTCCTCAGGTTGCCCCGTGCCAAGTGTCAAGGCGGCTTCGAGCGCCTCGGCGAGGCCGGCGTAAGCCGAAGAAAAGGTGGGATCCAGATCGATCGCGCGCTGGAAATATTCTGTGCTCAGCTTAGGATCGCGTCGATCCAAAAAATAGCGCGCGCGCAGATATGCATCGTACGCATCAGGTGGATGACGCTGCGTGGGGGTTCCCGCGACTTCGGAATCGGATTCAAGTGTCAGTCGCGCGTGATGAGCGATCTCCTGGGCAACATCGTCTTGCAGAGCCATCAGGTCCGCCGCATCTCCCTCGAAGCTGGAGGCCCAAATCTGCTGGTCATTGCGTGCGTCTGTCAACTGCGCGGTAATCCGTACCTTGTTACCGTAGCGAAAAATGCTTCCTTCCACGACGGAATCCACATCCAGTTCCTTGCCAACCTGCCTGAGCGGTTTGCCAATGAGCTTCGCGCTCATGACCGAGTCGCGTGACACCACGCGCACATGCGGGATGCGCGCCAGTTCGGTATTCAGTTCGTCCGTCATCCCCTCGCCCAGATAGTCTTGATCGGGCGAGCCGGACAGGTTTCGCAGCGGGAGGACGGCCATGGAGTGGATCGAGGCTCCCGCCTCGAGCTGCCTGTGATGAAGCACCTCGAACGCAACCACGGTAACGAGACAAACCAGAAGTGCCACGGCAATATGCAATGAATGAGAGCCGACCCCAACAAGCGTGCGGCTCGCTTGCTCCCTAGCAGACGCGCGCATTTGAGTTCCTGCGGGTTCCGGCGCGGGACCGAGGATCTGATTGACAGTCACGTCTTCAGAAGACGAAGGGCGAAAAACACTCCAAGCAAACTCGGCTGCGTAGTGGCCCTTCGGGATGTCGATCAGCACCTTGGCTCCTTGACCCTCGCCCAGGTAGTACTCGCGCAGCCTGTTGCGCAGGCGACCGGCTTCGACGCGCACGGTTGCGTCAACTGCTGAATCGTAGCTTGGGGGACGATCAAAGACATCCAATGCGACGGCGTACTCGTTGACTGCAACTGGGGGATCGGTGATTGCCGCCTCTACCAGATAGCTCAAGAAGCGCTGACTGCGCTTCGCCTTTTGGAAGGCGCTGGACCGAAGAATCCGCTGCAGCTCGGACCGTATCTCCGTTACGTCAGCGTTCGTTGAGGGCCGCATACCAGAGTTTGCTCCGTAACTTGTTCTGCTGATTGGGGTGCGGCGTAACTTACGGCGAGCAACTGGCATTTTAAGGCTTGCACGCTGATCCTGTGTGAGGTTTTGCGCGACACATGTGCTGACCTCACGTCTCAAGGAGAATCGAATGAAAGCTCTTGGTCGGATCGGTAGTTTGACCTCTGCCGTATTGCTGCTGACCCTTTCTGCGGCGTCTTGCGGAGCCCAGTTGACTCCAAGTTCTGCCACTATTTACGCGTCCGGCCTGAATGGTCCCCGGGGCCTGGTGTTCGGTCCCGATGGCACCCTGTACATCGCGGAAGCCGGGAAGGGCGGCTCGACGTCCACGAGCGGAGCGTGTGCTCAGGTGGGGCCGCCGGGGCCTTACTTAGGAGGAGCGACGGCAACCGTCTCCGAGGTAGATCGCAGCGGTCATCTCTCGGTACTGGCAAAAGGGCTCGCCTCTTCGCAGAACGCTGGCGGAGACACCTTCGGGATCGCGGATGTCGCATTCCTGAACGACTCTCTTTATGCGCTTGTCGCTGGCGGCGGCTGTTCGCATGGCAATCCTGACCTCCCCAACGGCATAGTGAAGATCAATCTTAAGAATGGCAAATGGGACTACATCACGGACTTGGGCCTCTTCTACATCGAACATCCCGCAGCCTACGTCGATACCGCTGATTTCGAGGCCGACGGGGTTCCCTACTCAATGCTGTCCTTCAACGACGCCTTATTTACTGTGGAGGCAAACCACGGGCAGATCACAAAAACAACGGCTGATGGCAAGACGACCCTAGTGAACGATCTTTCGTTATCGCAAGGTCACATCGTGCCGACGGGGATAGCGTCAGCAAACGGTAACCTTTACGTCGGAAATCTCGGTCTCTTTCCTATCCTCACGCAGCGGGAGCGTGTGATCACGCTTTCGAAGGACTTCAACTTCGTGGATATCACACCGGGTCTCGAGACCAAGCCAGCGGAGCTGTCGAAGTTCCAGGTAGCTGCCTCACGAGCCGGGTTTACCACCATCGTCAGCCTGAAGGTCGGGCCTGATGGTCTGCTCTACGCTTTGGAAATCTCACCGCTCGCGGGCTACCCGGCCCCAGGTGCTGGAACGGTTGTCCGTCTGTCCAGGACAGGCGTGATTGAAACAGTCGTAACTGGCTTAACCCTCCCGACCGGCATGACCTTCGGTCCGGACAATGCACTCTATGTGTCCAACTTCGGCGATGGTCCAACAGGTGAAGGTCAGGTGCTTCGATTCATGGTGCAGTGAGGGTTGAGAACTGCGCGGGCGACAGAGAGTTATCGGTCTTCCTGTCGTCCGCAGCATTCCAAGTTTCAACTGGCGGCTTCAGGCCGATGCACTCAAAGAACCCGCTTTGAGCGCTTACCGCGAGATCAATCCTGTGAGGCGCAGATACAGGGACCTCAAAGGTCGCCGAGGCCGGGTAGTTCGGCGACGTGCCTTCGTCCGTGAATGCCAAAACGCCGTAACCTAGCAAGCATGAAGGATGTGCTTGAGGCGAATGATGTCACGTTGAAGGTTGAGACTAAACGGCTTATCGGCGCCGTTCTTTCCGTGTCGACAGAGGCCGCGTCCGCCTTCTACCCCAAACGGCACGCTGAACTCGATACCGCGTACCAAGGTGCGCTCAACCGCTCCAAGCTGCTCGACCGCGCCCTGACGATTGCCATCGGCTTCACAGCCTTCACAACGATCCAGCTACTGCGAGGTGCACTCTCCGCCACGCCCATGTTCATCGCTTTCGCGGCTCTCATCGCAGTCGCGTACTTCCTTCTCGGCGCGAAGAGGAAGCGTGATCGCCTCTTGCGCATGGTCCTTCACTATGACCGGGCCTTAGAGCGCCTCACCAATACAAACGTACAGTCCGGCAACACCGGCCTCGACTTCCGGGTCGAAGATCACCTTTACGAGCACGATCTCAATGTCCTCGGCACGCATTCGCTCTTCGGCGCCTTGGACTCTGTGCGGACTGGTGTAGGCCAGCGAGGCCTCGCAGAACTGCTGCTCGGCAATCAAGGCTGTGCACGCGAATCAATCCTCGGTCGCCGCGCCGCCGTGCAGGAGCTCACACCCCGCAATGACCTTCGCGAAGCGATTGCGATGCTTGGAGAGACTCGCTTTCAACAGGTATCGGCCGCCTACCTAGATCGTTGGATCGACAATACGCCGCCCATTTTCCCATCCTGGATCCGGGTTAGCCTCTGCTGCACAACGGCCGTCATCCTCATCACGACGTTCCTCGGCCTCGCGCACGTCGTTCCATGGGCGACGCTTCGTCCGGTGCTCTTTTGGACTTTCGGCGTGCAGGGAAGCATCGCGCTCTTTGTCCGCAAGCGCGTCCTGCCGCTGCTCGATAAATCTTCGCACCTGGCAAACCAGATGGAACTCTTCCGCGACGCCCTCGCGCTGTTAGATCGTCAGAACTTCACTTCGCGAAGGCTTCGGGAACTGCAAAGCACTATCACCGAATCGCAGGGTGCCATCAACCTTCTCAACCAGCTGCATGGATACTTCACCGTAGTGGAGCAACGCACGAAAGAGTGGTTCCTCATCCCTTCGCTCGTCTTCTGCGCAGGCACACACGCGGCTATTTCCATCGCCGACTGGAAGCGCAACAACGCTATCGCAATGAAGCAATGGATGACCGCGTGGGCCGACTTTGAAGCACTCAGCGCGGTAGCTGCGTTCGCTTACGAGCACCCCGACTACATCTACCCCGAAATCCTGGAGGACGGCACAGCAGTGTTTGAGGCCACGGCCCTTGCCCATCCACTGCTGCCACCCGAGGCCGTGGCTAACGACATCGCGCTCAACCAACAGACAAGGCTGTATCTCATCAGCGGCTCCAACATGGCCGGCAAGTCCACGCTCATGCGCTCCATCGGCATCAACGCCGTCCTCGCACACGCAGGCGCACCTATCCGTGCCACGGCGGCACGCATCTCGCCCTTCCTTCTCGGGGCTTCCATCGCGCTTACGGATTCGCTCGCCGAAGGCCGCAGCAAGTTCCTTGCAGAGGTTCAGCGCCTCCAAAGGATCCTGCAGGTCGCCCGAGCAGAGAAGTCACCGCAGCGAGTGCTCTTTCTCATCGATGAGATTTTCAGTGGCACGAACTCACTTGACCGCAAGATAGCCGCAGAGGCGGTTGTGCGCGAACTTCTCAAGCACGGTGCCATCGGAGCCCTCTCCACGCACGACCTCACAATCACCGAGATGGCTGATGCGCCCGAACTGCACACCGTGAACGTTCACATGGCCAGCCTCGACGCCAGTGACCCACTTGCCTTCGATTACCGTCTAAAACCCGGCATCAACCGCAGCTCCAATGCGTTAGCTATCGTTCGCATGATTGGCGTGGACGTTTAGAAAGACTTACTTTCCACGGAAACTGCTTTAGTCGCCCCCGAAATTCTTCATGGAGCTAGAGCAAGCCAGCTTTAGATGCAAGAGTTCTCCGGTTACGGCTCAAGCGGATGAGTCGCGGCCGGGAGCAGTCCACCTTCAATAAGCACGGGCGGTCGGCGGTGCTGCGTTCGCTGTTCGTAGTCGTACGCCCAGCTGATGAGATCGCCGTCATGCCAGTAGCGTGTGCTGATCTCGATGCCGAAGGGCAGGCCGTCGTCGTAAAAACCTGCAGGGATGCTGATCGCTGGCAGGCCAAGCATGTTGATCCACCCGGTATCGCTATGCGGGCCCTCGCTAACACGGTGGTCCTGCGGCATGGTCTCGTCGACCGGCGGCATTTGGATGGCGGGATAGAGATACCCATCAAGATGAAGGCGGTCCATCTCTGACTCGTAGATCGCAAGGAGCTTACGCTTTGGACCCAGGAAGTTAGCTTCGGCGTTTGGATCTGCTTCGAGCTTAGCCTGTTGAATGTTGGAGACATTCATCATCCCGGTTTGGTCGCCGCCAATGACGACGGATGGTAGCTGGCTACCGGTCACACGTTCGTACTCGGCAGCGGAGTGGTACTGCTGGGGACCGAACTCAGCAAGATACTTGTCTGTGCCTTCCCGAAGATAGGGCAGTGTGCAGATGTGTGACGCTTCTTCGGCGAAGCTATCCGGCAGGATAGCCGGATCGATGAGTACCGTAGCGCCCGCAGCTCGGAACTCGTCCACGGCGCGGAGGAAGGCGGCACGGGTGACTGGCTTGAGCGGAGTTCTCGCATCGCGATACGCCTTGTTGAACTGCTCCGCAGTTGCGCCTGAGCAGACGCCCTGGAAGACCGGCGTTGCTCCATTGAGGATAAATGCCGGCACTGCGAACCGCTTGCCCTTGAGTGAGCCAGCCTTGAGATACTGCGTGTACGGGCCAAGCTGTGCCTTGGCCTGCGACCCCATGGTTGCTGAATCAAGCGGATCTTCGCCAGCCATAACGGTGAGCGCGAGTGCGGCGTCAGGAACGTTACGTGCGATCGGACCAGTGTTGTCGAGCTGCCAATCCATGGGCGCGATGCCGGCGATGCTGACGAGGCCGCGTGTGGGAAAGATGCCGACCAGATTGCTCGTGGCTACCGGCATGCGGATGGAATTACCCGTGTCTGTCCCATTGCCGAGCACCGCGAAGTTGGACGTGACCGACGTGACAGTACCGCCGGAGGAGCCGCCGGGTGAGAAGCGTATGTCATATGCATTACCCGTGCGTCCGAAGGCGGTTGAGCGGTTCGTGTCGCTCGCGGCAAAGTCGGGCATATTGGTCACACCCAGTAAGATCGCACCCGCGTCGCGTAGTTTGGCCACGATGGCCGCATCCCGTGGTGCGACGGCTTCGTGCCCGGGCAGCATGTAGCCGTGCCAGCCTGCGGTCGTGGTGAGCCCCTTGATGCTTGTGTTTGCCTTGGTAACGACGGGCACACCCCACAGAGCCCCAGGATGGAAGCCGCGCCGCTTTGCTTGAGCATCCTCACGCGCAGCTTCAGCCATCGCGGTCTTCGCTGTGACTGTTTGGACGGCCTGATAGAAGCCGTTGTAGCGCGCGATGCGGTCGAGATGCCACTGCACAACCTGCGTCACGGTGTAGCGGTGTTCGCTATAGAACTCGTGAAGCCGATCAACTGAGACGTCCGTCAAGTCACGATCGATGGCTGCGCGGTGGGAGGGCGGAGAGTGGCGTTCAGCGGCTAACGCCGGCATAACAAACAACGCTACACATAACAGCAATCGCATGTTGCGAGTGTAGTTGGATCCCATGAAGTCGACGTAGTCCGAGACAGAGCAGGCCGACCGATTCCATCCCACAGGCTCTTCACTATCGTCCGTCGGGCGAAATGAGTAGCCCGGAGTTCACGGCATTCCTTCAGTCAGCAATGGCAGCGGCGAGGGACAGCAGCCGGCCTGGCTCGCTTGCCTATTGGTTCATGGATTGGCGACATCTGGAGGAGATCCTCGCAGCAGGGACGAAGGCCTATAACGAACTGTTGAACCTCTGCGTCTGGACCAAGACCAACGCGGGCCTGTTTCCGAGGTT
>CAZZVI010000135.1:1179-9238 GCA_964657335.1 uncultured Terriglobus sp. | reverse complement strand
CCGTCTCCGCCGTTGTTGCCGGTGCCGCAGAGGACAGCCACACGCTTTGCCGCGGGATACCGCGTCCGCACAAACGCGGCGACCGCCGTGCCCGCACGTTCCATCAACTCGCCGAAGGGCACGCCGAACTGCTCTGCCGTGAGCCGGTCCGCCGCTGCCATCTCGGCCGCTGTAAGGATCTTCATCACGCGATTGGATGCGCCAGGAACGCCAGCGTGCCCACCAGACAACTAAGTCTCACATTCCAAGCGAGCTGGCATGAGTAGTCGGTCATGCTGTCACTGTTTTCAAGACATCCTGGCGCGTGCTCATGGTCATTACTGCACTTTGCCCAGCGGCCGCATGCGTGTGAGTTCCAGCGCGCAGGCGACGGCCGTGCGAGCGGTCAGCTTCAGGTTGTCCGCGGCAATCCACAGGGAAAAGCTGTTCGGATTGGTCTCGTCCGCAGGCTGTAGTTGCACCAGCAACTGACCGTGACCGGCAGCGCTTAGGTTGCTGGGCGGGTCGCCGTCATCGCCGACCAGGTCGACGTGTTCCGAGGCAAGTGCGCGCGACAGCGCTTCGGCCGGTACCGCTTCGACGAAGTCGAGAAACAGCGACACGGTGAAGCCATGAAAGACGGGCGCCTGGATCAACTGCAAGAGTGGCGTGGGCACCTTGCCTGCGGTGAGTGCGTGCAGGTCGCGCGCGATACGCTGCTGTGTGTCCCTGAGCGATTGCAGCGCTGCCTCGCCCAGCGCGGGCAGCAGGTTGAACGCGGTCTGCGCATCAAACTGATCTTTCGGCACCGGCTGGAAGGACAAGAGGCTGATGGTCTGCTGCTGCAGCTCGTCCACAGCGGCGCGACCGCCTTCGCTGGCGGGCTGCAGGATGGTGGCTGCGGCAAAGCGCACCTTGGCGGCTTTCGCCGCGCCGGTCAGCACCGTCGCCAGCATGGTGGCTACGGGATGCGCGACGCGCACAGCAGAGGTCTCCAGGTCCAGCGGCGCGGTGTCGCCCGCCAGGGGCGAGCGGACGGTCGCCTTCGCGTCCGTGCCGGTAGCATCGACCACGGCGGCACCGAACTGGCGGGCGGTCCCGCCGTACTCGCGCAACATGGCGGCGTTGGCAAAGATAGCTACGTCCAGGTTTTCGAGCGCGGCGGCGTCCAGCGGCTGAATGAACGAAGCTTCGTCGCCGATAGCTTCGAGCGTGCCGCTTTCATCCTCGGCATCCAGCAGGATGGTGGTGGCCGAGGCGAGCGGGCTTTCTGCGATCTCGTCGCCAATTTCCTTGCCCAGCAGCGTGGCGGCGCCGATCACAGCGATGCGGTATGCAGTTCGACTCATAGAGGTTCTGATGCGGTATGCCGCACTGCGGACGCGCCGGATCACCAAGGTGGACCGCGTGCCTTCCCGCAGCAAAGCAGAACGCAATAGACGCAAAGTTCACGGGAAGAGCGCAGAGGAGAAATTGCGTCCTTCGCGGTTTACCTTTGCGTCCATCGCGTTCTGCTTCAAGCCCCGAAGAGGCTAGCCCTGGCTGGCGTTGGGCAGCGGCATGCCGAGCCGGCGTGCGCGGCGGCTCTGCGCGGCGTACAGAAAGCGCGCCCACATGCCGCTGACCATGTAGGCCAGGGCGATTGTGATCAGCAGATACTCTGAAAACTTCGCCAGCAGTACGCCCAGCACCATCAGGACAACGAACAGGCGAACGGGCTGCTGGGTGCTCAGGTTGATTTCCTTGCCACTCCAGAAGCGCCACCGGCTCACCATGAGAAAGCCGATAAACAGCAGAAGGGCCAGCCAGACGAGAGCAATTCGCGCATCGTCGATGGGGGAACCGTCAAAGCAGTGCACCACGCTAGCCACGACGCCCGCCGCCGCCGGTATGGGCATGCCGACGAAGTAACGCCGCCCGGGCCGGCCGGGATTGCTGGGCTTGGGATTCGAAGTGACGTTGAAGCGCGCGAGCCGGCAGGCGCCGCAGATCAGGAAGAGGAACGCCGCTACCAGGCCGAAGTCCAACGCGTTCTGCCGCAGATGGGGGTAGTGCATCAGCGGCAGCATGCGGAAGCCCCAGGTGTAGGCCAGGATGCTCGGCGCGACGCCGAAGGTAATCACGTCGGCCAGCGAATCCAGTTCGCGGCCGAAGTCACTCTCGGTGTTGGTCATGCGCGCGATGCGGCCGTCAAGCGCGTCGAAGGGGATAGCAAACGCGATCGCCAGCGCAGCCCGGTTGAAGCAGCCGTTATCGCCGGGTGTGGCCTGCAGGCTCTGTGTAATCGCGTAGAAACCGGCGGCAATGTTCCCCGCGGTAAACAGCGAAGGCAAAACGTACAGCCCGCGCCGCGGACGCCCCTTCCGCTGCGACCGCTCCGCCATCTTCAGGCTTCCAGCGCTGCGGGCGCCGTGGACACGGGATCGAGGGAAGCGTTTTGCCGGACAGTCGCGAGTACGGTGCTGCCGCCCTTGACGCGGTCGCCGGTACGCACGCGCAGGACCGCATCGGCGGGCATCAGCACATCGACGCGTGACCCGAACTTGATCAGGCCGAAGCGCTGTCCACGCTGCACGGTGTCACCTGCCTTCACAAAGCAGACGATGCGGCGTGCCAGCAGGCCGGCAACCTGCTTTACCTGCACGGTGCAGTCTTCTCCCTCGATCACGATCGTATTGCTCTCATTGAGAACATTGGAATCGGCGCGCATCGCGTTGAGAAACAGGCCTTTCTTGTAGTTGACCTGGGTCACGGTACCTTCGATCGGCGAGCGGTTCACATGCACGTCGAAGACGTTCAGGAAAATGCTCAAACGTAGACGGCTACCGGCCGGCGTTTCGATCCACTCCGCCTCCGTCACCTTGCCGTCCGCGGGTGAAACCAGCACGTCTCCGGCGGTCGACACCCGGCGCGGCGGATCGCGGAAGAACCACAGGAAGAAGAGTGCCAGCGCCACGGGCAGGGCAGACAGAGCCGCCGATCCGGCCACTTTCCAGAGCACCACTGCTACCAGCAGCAGGCCAAGCGCATAGAAGTATCCGTCTCGAACCATACCCGTAGAATGATACGGCCCGGCCACGGGTTATGCCAGCGGAGGCGCAGGCGGCGCGAACGTTGGTAGCGTCCGCTCCATCAGGACAGCGTCTTCGATGGGTGCTGTGTAGTAGCCGGGACGTATGCCGGTCTGGCGAAAGCCGGTCTTGTGATACATCCGGAGCGCGCGTTCGTTACTCGCACGAACTTCGAGCCGCGAGACCTCTGCGCCCTGCTCCGCCGCCCATGCGAGCGTCGCATGCAACAGTGTGGTGCCGATACCTCGACCCTGCAGCGCCGGAGTGACGGCGAGGCTTTCGAGTTCGGCCTCTGCAGGAGACACGGCGCAGAGAGCCGACGCTACAGCGAAGGCCACTACTTCGCCGTCGTCTTCACCCACCAGCACCACGCGGCGTAGCGTTTCGCCCATGCGACCCGGCTGCAGCATCTCCCTGAACTGTGTAGCGGTCCATTGAGGCGCGGTTGGACAGCCGGCGGCGATGGTCGCCAAACGATTTAAGTCCCGACCCTCTGCCAGACGAACTGCCACAGAGATCATTGTGTTTTTGCAGCTTCAAGCGCTGCGGCCAGATGCTTCGCCTGCCGAGCCAGCTCGGCGTCCGGGACGCGCAGGTAGTTGGCGTCGAGCAGAGCGATGTCGGCGAATTGGCTTGCCTGCGCTTTGGCTATCGCTAGTGGAAGGGCTTGGCGGACACCCACAGGGGTCACGCGAATCGCGCTGTGCGGGGGGGCAGGTAATCCGTCTTCCATTACGACTACAACGTCTGGGGCTTGCACGCCCGCCAGCGCGACCGGGCCGTGCAGCATGGCTTCGCTGAGGCACACTCCGTTCTGGTAGCAGCCGGCGAAGACGTCGCCGCGCCCGGCATCGATCCACGCCTGAACCGGTCCGGCCTCGCCCGCCTGCGATGCCAGTACCGCGAGACGCGATACCGCGACAATTGGCTTGCCGAGCGCCTCTGCCAGACCTTTGACTGCGGCCATGCCGATGCGCACGCCGGTGAATGATCCCGGTCCCGAAACGACTGCAAGTACATCCAGATCAAGCAGTTGGAGGGATGATTCCAGCAGCACCTCGGCCAATGCGGACATCAGGCGCTCCTGGGTCCCCCGGCCCGGCATGGTTCGATCTGCGAGTACCTGCACGTGCGGCGGAAGATCGTTGCAATGCTCGTCCCAGCAGGCGATGGCGACGCCTCCAGTGGGGCCGCAGGTATCCACGATCAGCATCGTCGCCATGGTTCGATCATAAGCGGCGTTGCGGGCTGATTTCGGGCGCGGATCAGGCGCCCGGGCGGCGCCAATGTTCCACGTGGAACATTGCGTGTTCCGTGTCACAGTGCTTGACAATGCTTCTCCCTCAATGGGATAAACAATGCGCTCCCGGATGCGGTCCGCCTCTGATGCGATTCCTGTACTTTGATCGAACAGGTGCATGGAAACTGCATGCTGGGAGTTGAAACAGGCGGCGTCTCTGAGACGTCTCAGAATACGCTTCCAGGTACGACTTTCTGTGTGAAAAGAGGTCTTCAGCATGCGCAAATGGGTGGTTTGGTCGCTGTGCCTTGCGGCGGGTTCGAGTGTGGGTGTCTGGGCGGCGGACTGGCCGAGCACGGGCGGCAATCCCCAGCGCGACGGCTGGTCGCAGGGCGAAACGATCTTCTCCAAGGCCAGCGTCTCCAAGGTCAAGCTGCTGTGGAAGTACAAGACCGACAACAAGGCCATCGGCGCCGGCGCGCTCACAAGCCCGATCGTCCTCAGCCGCCTGATCGGCTACCACGGCTTTGAAGAACTGGTGCTGACCACCGGCACGGGCGGCGCCGCCTATGCGGTTGATGCCGACCTCGGCGTGCCCTACTTCAAGACGCCGTTTTCCTCCATGGAAAAGACGCCGGCTGGGTCTGCGCTGTGTCCCGCCGGCCAGACGGCTCCGATGGTGATGTTCGGCCAGAGCGCCACCAGCCGCTTCGGCGGGTTTGGCGGCCCGAACCCGGTAGCACGTCTGGCGGCTTATTATTCCGTGAGCCCGGACGGCTATATCCATACCATGCGCGCGCAGGATGGCCAGGACCAGATGATTCCGCCGGTCAAGCTGCTGCCCGCCGGCAGCAACGTCACCGGCCTGAACTTCGCCGGCCAGACGCTGTACGCGGCGACGATCAATAACTGTGCCGGACCCAACGGCCTGTATGCCGGCACCTTCACGCCGCCGCAGTTGCCGCCCACCCCGGACCTGCCGATGGTAAAGCCGTCGAAGTGGGACGTGACCAGCTTCATGACGGGCGGCTCCGGCTTTGCCGGCACGGCGGGCGTGACTTCCGATACGAAGAACGATGAGATGTTCGGTACCGTCGCGGACGGTAAAAGCGATGTCGCCGGGACGTATAGCGACACCGTTCTCGGGCTGGATGCGAAGACGTTGACGGTGAAGGACTGGTTCACGCCGTCGAGCGCGGCTCCTGCACCGAAGGCAGGTATGCCGACCCTCGGCATCACACCCGCGGTGTTTGCAGAGGGCGGCAAGGATTACGTCCTCGCCGGCGACCGGATGGGCCGCATCTTCATCCTCGACGCGACTGCGCTGGGTGGATCGGACCACCATACGCCGCTGTTTGCCTCGGAACCGCTGCTTGCGCCGGGCAAAGACGGCGACGGCACCGGCCTGTACGGCACCTTCGCCACCATGACGGAAGGCTCCACGCGCTGGGTATACGTCGCGGTTCGTGGACCTGGTTCCGGATCCATCATGGCGTTCAAGCTGAGCATGAGCGCGGGCGGCCGGCCCAGCCTTACCAAGGCCTGGACCTCGCACGACCTGGTGGCGCCGATGGCTCCGGCACTGGCCAACGGCCTGCTGTTCGCCTTGTCGAGCGGTATGCCGACGGAGGTTGCCAGGAACGGCAAGCTGCTGACGCCTGGCGAGATCGAGAAGATGTCAAAGCCCGCGGTGCTGTACATTTTTGACGCAGCGACCGGCCAGGAGCTCTTCAGCAGCGGGAACGGCGCCGCCAGCTACAGCCCCAGCGGCATCGCCGTCGCCAACGGCCACGTTTACTTCACGACGCACGACAACATGATGTACGCCTACGGCGTCCCTGAGGAGCGCTAGACATGACCGTATCCCGATTCACGAAGACTGCCCTGTTCACCGGGGCCATGCTCTGCTGCGGAGCCGCATCGGCGCAGAACTGGCTGATGGACGGCGGCGACAATATCCGCTCCGGCTGGAACCGCGACGAGCACATCCTGTCAAAGAGCAACGTCGGCAAGATGAAGCTGCTGTGGAAGGTGCAGACCGATGTGCAGCCGCACGCGCTGCATGCCCTGATGGGCCCGCTCGTCGTCCAGGATGTGCCGATGCCCGCAGGCAAGAAGGAGATGGTTTACGTGCTGGGCGCGTCCGACGTGCTGTACGCCTTCGACACCTCGACGCAGAAGATCGCGTGGGAAAAGCACTTTACCTACGACAAGCTGCCCAACGCCCGGCAGGGTCCGCCGCCCGATGCCGCAGCGGTTGGAGCCGCTGCTCCCGGCGCGAACTCGGGCCGTCCCGCTGGCGCCGCTGGAGCGCCCGCTACACCGGCGGCAGCCGCGGCACCACCTCCGGATCCAATGCGTGGGTCGCAGGTCGATCCCAAGCACTTCAACTTCCTGCAGCCGCAGGGCAGCACGGGTGTGCCTGCCATCGGGCCGGAGGAGGCCGGTGGGGTCCGCCCGATCTATGTCGTGGATGGCGGCGGCGTTCTGCACACCTTGAGCGATGTGACCGGAGAAACTCTGCGTCCTGAGATCAAGATGGGCGCGGTGAGCAAGTTTGCCCTTCAGTTGTACAAGGGCGAGATCATTTACGGCGTGTTCTCGGGCCGCGCCGGCATCCTGTCCGCAAAGGTGGATGGATCGCAGACGAAGCCGACCACGACGATCGGCTTTGGTGGCGGCGGCGGTCTCTGGGGTCGCCGCGGGCCGGTGATCACAAGTGATGGCACGGTCTGGACCACCACCGGCGACGGCCTGGTGAACTTGAGCAACAAGGACAACCTGGTCATCGGCAACTCCGTGGTCGGCTTCAAGAAGACCGACGACGGCCAGCACTGGGCGATCAAGGACTGGTACACGCCGCCGAACTGGGACTGGCTGCGCCGCCGCGATCTGGATCCCAACAACACGCCCACCGTCTTCAACTGGCATGGCAAGGAGTACATGGCAGCGTCCGGCAAGGAGTGCCGCATCACCCTGCTGGACCCGCAGAACATGGGCGGACCGAACCATGACACGCCGCTGTACAAGACGCCCTTGGTCTGCAACCCGCTGGTCGACTTCCAGAACGCCGGATCGTGGGGCGCGCTGTCCTCCTGGGAAGATGCCAAGGGAACGCGCTGGGTCGTGATGCCGTTCTGGGGACCGAAGCACCCGGACATGCACTTTCCCATCGAGAACAAGCCCGACACCAAGGAAGGCGGAGAAGCCGCGTTCAAGCTGGTGGAGAAGGACGGCAAACCCACGCTGGAGCCCGTCTGGGTCTCCCGTGACATGCACCGCGGCGAACCCAATATCATTGCCAATGGCATGATCTTCGCTTACGGCAGCGGTGAGAACTCGCAGCAGTCGTGGACCGACATCGGCCTGAACTTCGACTCCAGCATCCGCGCCTCCCATGGTCAACCTGCCGTGATCTACGTGCTCGACGCCGAGACCGGCAAGGAGCTTTGGACAAGCGGCGACGCCATCAAAGGCTTCAACCACTTCTCTTCCATTACGGTCGCGAACGGCAAGGTGTACCTCGGGACTTACGACGGCATGTTCTATTGCTTTGGGTTAAGTTAGACATAGAGGCGAACACAGACAAGAGGCCCGCGAAAGCGGGCCTCTTGTCTTGCAGAACAAGGGGACCTCGAGGGAACATCGAATTCCCTTCGTCATCCTTCGCGCAGCGAAGGACCGGAGAAAGCAGGGGCCTTCAGGCCCCTGAAAACGGAACCTGTGCAAGGGCGGCTTTAGCCCCGGCCAGCCCTAAAGGGCCTTCATT
>CAZZVI010000135.1:0-1169 GCA_964657335.1 uncultured Terriglobus sp. | reverse complement strand
ATTGCTTTGGTCTGAGTTAGACGCAGAGACGGACACAGGCAAGAGGCCCGCGGAAGCGGGCCTCTTGTTTTTACTTGGGGATGGAGCGATCTATTCCCCTCTAAGGTATCCAGCGGGCGTAACGATCCGCGTTCCTTTGTAGGTGCCGAGACTCAACAGATCCTTGTCGCCTGCGACCAGCAAATCCGCCCTCGCAAGTGCTGCGCACTCCAGAAACATGTCGTCGCCGGGATCGCGGCATACTTTCACCCTGCCCCGAAGCTTCACACGCACGCCGCGCGCCAGTATCGTTTGCAGAGCCGATAAGGCTCGATGCCGTTCCCATGAGAACTTTTCCGTCAGAACGCGCGCGATCTCCGCGTCAATTTCATCACAGGTGGCAATGGTGTCTTCGCTCATCGCCTGCTGAAGCGCCAACGTCGGCGTGCTGCGGTGTCTCGCGAACTGGAGCGCGGAGATCCAGACGTTTGTGTCGATGACAACGATCAACCGTTCGACCGTACCCGGCCGCGAAGCGGCTTTTTTGCACGGACTTCGGCGATGAGTTGAGGCACATCCGTCTCGGTATACCCATTTGGGTTGCGGCCGGGCGCATATTCGCCGAATTCATCCAGCGTCCGCTGTGCCTGCTGTGCGGCATAGGTGCGAAAGGCCTCTCGAAACAGCTCGCTCATGGTGCGGCTGTCTCGCTTTGCGAGGGCCTCGGCCCGCAGTGCAAGCTCGGGCGGCAGGCTGATCGTATAGACCCTTGATTTCCTACTTACAGCGACGGCCATGCAGAAATATTACACTGTAATGGAGTCCACTACACCCTGCCCACGTGTCAGAGGCCGTGAATCCTTCGCGCAGCGAAGGATCCGGTGAAGGCGGGAACCCTTCAGGCCTTTGAACCCGCCCGGGAAAAGGGGGCTTCAGCCCTCGAGGTAGACGCGCCAGTCCCCGGTCCAGCGGACGACCCCGCGGCTAAAGCCGCCATTTATTCTGCGGGCTATTCAGGGGCCTGAAGGCCCCTGCTTTCTCCGTCATCCTCCGCATCGCGAAGGATGATGAACCATCTCCGAGGCTGCCGAATCGGCTGACCTCAATCCAACGCGTAGAACGCCAGGCCGCTCAGCAGCTTCGGATAGAAGTCAGTCGACTTCTGCGGCATCACCTCGCCGCTCAACGAG
>CAZZVI010000134.1:3598-9410 GCA_964657335.1 uncultured Terriglobus sp. | reverse complement strand
GCAGCCGGTGGATACACCACGCTGATCGACATGCCGCTGAACTGCCTGCCCGAGACAACGACCGTCGCGGCGCTCGACGCCAAACGCCAGGCAGCGGAAGGCAAGTGCCGCGTGGACTGGATGAGTTGGGGAGGCGCCGTCGACGGCAACGCCGAGCATATCCTGCCGCTCGCCGCAGCAGGCGTACCCGGCTACAAATGCTTCCTTGTTTATCCAGGATGCGAAGGCTTCACCAGCATCGACGCACACAATCTGGAAGCAGCTTTGCCGCTGATCGCGCAGACGGGCCTGCCGCTGCTGGTGCATGCCGAGTTGCAGGCGCCCATTGACGCGGCAATGGCAGCTTTGCCAGGTTCGGAGGATGAGGCATGGCGAACGTACTCGACCTATCTCGCGTCGCGTCCAGATGAGGCGGAGCTTGCAGCCATTCGCATGCTGCTCAATCTTTGCCGCAGGTATCGGTTTCGCCTGCACATCGTGCATCTCGCCACAGCACAGGCCGTGGACATGCTGCGCGCCGGGAAGGCCGAAGGCCTGCCGGTCACAGTGGAGACATGCCCGCACTATCTGCATCTGTTCGCAGAGGGGATTTTGGATGCAGCGACCGAGTTCAAATGCGCTCCGCCGGTCCGCAGGGAGGCAAACCGCGAGCAGTTGTGGGATGCGCTTGCGGCAGGCGTGATCGACCTGGTTGCGACGGACCACTCGCCCTGCCCGCCTGCGATGAAGCGCAAGGACGACGGCCGCTTCAACGTCGCCTGGGGCGGCATTGCCAGTCTGTCTACTGCGCTGCCCGTCATGTGGACCGAGGCGCAAGGACGCGGTTTCACCTTGCGCGACATCGCCCGATGGATGAGCGGCGGCCCTGCGGCTCTCGCTGGCCTGAGGCACCATGTTGGAGCGATCGAGCCGGGCAGGGATGCAAACTTTGTCGTTTTTGATCCTGAGGCTGAGTTCGTCGTGACAGAAGACGTGCTGCACTACCTGCATAAGATCTCGCCATACATGGGCGAGCGCCTGCGCGGCATCGTGCGCGAGACAGTGCTGCGTGGCGAGACGATCTATCGCGACGGCATGTTTCCCGGCGACAACGTCGGTCGTGAGTACGCCCCTGAGGCACGCACGAACACGGCAGCGCATGTATGCTGATGCTCTGCCGGGACGTTCGATGAGATATATCGAAGAGTGGAATGCGATGACCGCTGAAAATGCGAGCGAGGCCGTGCTGCCCTGCTGCGGCTCTCAAGCTTGGGCGCGCGGGCTCGCGTCGCGGCGGCCGCTCAGCACGCTGCCGGAGCTGCTGGCGGCGAGCGATGCTGCATGGTGGTCGCTTGCAGAGGCGGATTGGCAGGAGGCGTTTGACAGCCATCCGCGCATCGGCGAACAGCATGCGACCGGCAACGCCACCAACGCGTCGCTTGCGTGGAGCGCGGGCGAGCAGCATGCCGCCGACTTGAGCGATGCCGATGCAAAGGCGAAGCTGGCCGAAGGCAATCGCGCCTATGAGGCGAGGTTCGGACGCATCTTCATCGTGTGCGCCACAGGCAAATCGGCGCAGGAGATGCTTGCGATCCTTTCACGCCGCATGCACAACACGCCCGATGCCGAGCTGCAGGAAACTGCCGAGCAGCAGCGCGAGATCACGCACATCCGCCTGCGCAAGTGGCTGGCGGCACACGAAGGGACGCATTCGGCATGAGCATCTCCACGCACATTCTCGACACCGCCCTTGGTAAACCTGCCGCGGGCATTGCCGTGGAGCTCGACCGCAATACGGAAGGCGAATGGCAGACACTGAACGCCGCCGAAACGGACGTGGATGGGCGTGTGAAGTTTTTGTTGCCTGAGCACGAGGCCATGCTGCCGGGTCTGTATTGCGCGCGCTTTGCGACCGGCGTGTACTACCAGCGCGAGGGCCTGGATGGGCTTTATCCCTTTGTTGAGATCACCTTTGTGGTGAAGCCGGGCGAACGCCACTACCACATACCGCTGCTGCTGACGGCAAACGGCTACACGACATACCGCGGCAGTTGAAAACCACTCGCAAGGCTTTAGGAGACAGCACACGCATGGCAAAGCTTCAGGAGAATCGCTACGGCAAGACCGGCGTCCGCCTGGTGAAAGTCACGCGCAATGGCGATGTCCACACCATGCGCGAATGGACGGTGCGGGTCTTGCTCGAGGGCGAATTCGACTCGGCGCATACGGCCGGCGACAACGCAAGCATCCTGCCGACCGACACCATGAAGAACACCGTCTACTCGCGTGCAAAGGCATCCACCGCCAGCAGCATGGAGGAGTTCGCAGGGGAGCTTGTCGAGTTCTTGCTCGGGCGCAATCCGCAGGTTTCCTCGGTCGAAGTTCACATCGAGCAGGCTATGTGGAAGCGGTTGATGATCGACGGCGAAGCTCATCCGCACAGCTTTATGCGGGGGTCGGACGAGGTCCAGACTGCTACCGTGAAGCTATCCCGGTCAGGCGAACGAACGCTGACCTGCGGCTTCGAGAACATGATCGTTCTGAAGACGACGAAGAGTTCGTTTGAGGGCTACATCAAGGACGAGCTAACCACTCTGAAAGAGGCAGCGGACCGCCTGCTGGGCACTTCGATCACGTCATCGTGGACCTACACTGCGGGCGTTTCGGACTACAACGTTCTGCGGCACGCGGTTCGCGAGTCGATGCTGAAGACCTTCGCGCACCACGATTCGAAGTCCGTGCAGCAGACACTGTTTGCCATGGCCGTCGATGCGCTCGCAGCCGTGCCGGAACTGCTCGAGGTCACACTGACGATGCCGAACATCCACAACATTCTTGTGGATCTAAAGCCCTTCGGCCAGGAAAATCCCAACGAAATCTTCATGCCGATCAGCGATCCAAGCGGCTATATCCATGCGCGGGTGACGCGCGATTGAGCACAGATGCAGAGAAGATCATCGCGCGATGCCGCGAGCTTGCCCGGATGACGGATGTGCCGGGCGAGACTACGCGCACGTTTCTCTCGCCGGCCACGCGCCGCGCAAACGATCTTGTCGCGTCGTGGATGTCTGCCGCGGGCTTGAAGGTCCGCGTGGACGCTGCGGGCAATCTGCGCGGCCTGCGTTCGTCTGCCGCGCCGCGTGCAAAGACTTTCGTGCTGGCCTCACATCTCGACACCGTGCCGAATGCAGGTGCTTACGATGGTGTGCTCGGCGTCATGATTGCGCTTGCACTTGTCGAGCGGTCGAAGGATGCCACACTGCTCTTCCATCTTGAGGTGATTGCATTTTCAGAAGAAGAGGGCGTGCGGTTTGGTGCCCCATTCATCGGCTCGCGGGCACTGGTTGGCACGCTTGATGACGTGCTGCTTGCACGCCGGGATGACGACGGCGTGAGTGTGCGCGATGCGATCGCTGCATACGGTCTGGATGCCAGTAAGCTGCAGGATGCCGTGCTGCTAGATGCGCTGGGCTATCTCGAGTTCCACATTGAGCAGGGTCCGGAACTGGAGAACGAAGGTCTGCCGCTTGGGGTCGTGGAGAGCATTGCCGGACAGAGCCGTTATGAGGTGGTCTTTACGGGGCAGGCTAACCACGCGGGAACCACGCCCATGCGGCTGCGGCATGACGCGATGTGCGCCGTAGCTGAGTGGATCGTGGAGGTCGAGCGCTATGCGAGCAACGCACCGGGCATGGTTGCGACGAACGGTTCCCTGTCGGTGTTGCCGGGCGCGGGAAACGTCATTGCAGGCGAAGTGAGTGTAACGCTGGACGTGCGTTCCGCAAACGATCTTGCCCGCGAAGACGCGGTGACATATCTGCTTGAGTTCGCGCGCGTGTGTGGCGCAAAGCGCGGCGTCACCGTGGCACACACGTTGCGCATGCAGCAGGCGGCGGTGCCGATGGATCAAGGCCTGCTGCTCCTGCTCGAAGACGCGGTCGACAGTACAGGGACTCCGATACGGCGCATGAACAGCGGCGCCGGCCATGACGCGATGATCGTTGCGCCGCACATGCCTGCGGCGATGCTCTTTCTGCGCACGCCGGATGGTCTCAGCCACCATCCGGAGGAAGTTGTTCTGCCGGGCGATGTACAGTTAGCGCTGGATGCGGGTGTTGCGTTCATCCAAGCGCTCGCAGAGCAGCAATCTGCGCAGGAGGCACAGCCATGAGCATGCATCGCCTGGGCGAAACACGCAGCCGGCGCGCTCAAGATCACTTGCTGCAGACGCCGGACACGTTTGTGTGGGCTCCCCTGCCCGGCATGCAGAAGGCAACGGCGTGTGTACACGCCGCGCCCACGCTGGGTGCGGCCTTTGTGCAGTACACGGCACTGTTTGAAGAAGGCGGAACGCTCGGCGAATCAGCAGGATTGCGGTTTGTTTATGTGCTGGAAGGATCGCTGCACCTGAGCACGGGCGATCGACAGGTCACTTTAGGCGTCGGCGGGTATGCCTATCTTCCGCCGAAGGCACGGTACCGGCTGGAAGCAGACATCCGCAACACGCGCGCTGCGATCATCGAGAAGGCCTACCTGCCGCTTGAAAACACCGCCGCGCCCACCATCCTCATCGGCAATGAGGGCAGCATAAAAGGCTCGTCGCTCAATGGCGATGAGGCACTGCAGGTACGCTCGTTGCTGCCGCCGGAAGATCCCGCCTTTGACTTTGCCGTGAACACCATGGAGTACCAGCCGGGAGCATCGCTCAGCATGGTCGAAGTGCATGTGATGGAGCATGGCCTGCTGATGCTGGAGGGCGGGGGCATCTATCGTCTGGGCGATGCGTGGTACCCGGTGCAGGCCGGCGATTTCATCTGGATGGGCCCGTATTGCCCGCAGTGGTTCGGCGCGCTGGGCAAGACTCCGTCGAAATACCTCATCTACAAAAATTGGAGTCGCCACCCACTGAAGGAGAGTCGCTGATGCTGCCCGTGGATTCGCCGCGGTTGGCGCGGGAAATGGATACGCTGGCGTCGTTTACCAGCGCCGAGCAGACGAGACGCCCGGGCGAGCGAGCGGTGACGCGCGTGGTCTTCACGGAAGATGACGTGCGCGCACGTGCGTGGTTGAAGACGTTGTATGCGGAGGCGGCACTCAAGGTTCGGGAGGATGCCGTCGGTAATACCTTCGCGCGCTGGATAGGCACAAACCCCCAACTTCCGGCAGTTGGCACAGGTTCGCATACGGATGCCATTCCGCATGCGGGGATGTACGACGGAACGCTGGGTGTGCTAGGAGGGCTTGAGGCGATCCGCGCGTTGCAGCGTGCGGGCGTGAAGCCGCAGCGCTCAATTGAGCTGCTGATGTTTACGTCAGAAGAGCCGACACGCTTCGGCATCGGATGCCTGGGGAGCAGGCTGCTTGCGGGCACGCTCGACGCCGATCTCGCCGATGCTATGCAGGGAAAGGATGAGATTACGCTTCACGATGCTCGTGAAGGCGCGGGCTACGCCGGCTCGCTGAACGACGTTGCGCTGCCGCGCGGTTACTACCATGGCTGGGCCGAGCTGCATATCGAGCAGGGACCGCTGCTGGAGCGGGACGGCATGGACATCGGCGTAGTCACGCACATCGCTGCGCCGGCGAGTTATCGCTTCACCATTGAAGGCTTCGGTGGACACGCGGGTGCGCTGCTGATGCCGGATCGCCGCGATGCCCTGTGCGCTGCAGCAGAGTTGATCCTCGCGATCGAGAGTGCCGCACGCGCCACTAGCGTCATTGATACGGTGGCAACGGTCGGTACGGTCAAGGTGCATCCCGGCGCGGTGAACAGCGTGCCCAGCCGCGTCGATCTTGAGCTGGATATCCGGGACACCGATCCCGCCCGGCGCGA
>CAZZVI010000134.1:0-3498 GCA_964657335.1 uncultured Terriglobus sp. | reverse complement strand
CCATCAATCCGGCCACAGGCGAGACGCTGCGCAGCTTTCCAGCGCTAACTGATGAAGCGCGCGCGAACGCATCGGGCATGCGTCCGATGCTGGCGCAGCTCACGCGGCATCGCCTGTGGAGCACCGGATGCGCCGCCTCCGGAAGCTGGCGCGACTGTTCGCGGAAGAGCAGGAGGAACTCGCCGAACCATTGCGCTTGAGACGGGCAAGACGATTCGTTTCGCGGCGACCGAGGTTGCGGCTTGGGCAGCTGCCTGCAGCTACCATGCGGAGAACGGTGTGCGGATGCTGGCAACCGAAATGCAGCAGACCGGTTCTGCTACAGATAGCGCGGCCGAACGCGGCGGCCGTACGTCGCACTGCGTCCGATGGGGCGTCTTGCTTACGGTGCTGCCGTGGGAGTCGCCATCCTAGCAGGCCTGTCGCGTCGTCCTGCCGGCAATCACCGCTGGAATGCTGTGCTGCTGAAACATCCCTTCAACGTTCATCGATGTGCGTTGCTGCTGGAGACGCTTGGCCGCCGCGCTGGTTTGTGCGCGGCACGTTGAGTGCGCTGCTGATGGAAGAGGGTCTGGTGGAGGCTACCCTGCATGACGAATGCGTTCCCGCAGTGACGGTCATTGGAACGGAGAGCGTTGGTCGCGCGCTGGCAGCGCAGACCGGATGGCTGCTGAAAAGATCATCGCTGCACGTTGTGGGCAATGGCGCGACCGTGGTGATGCCTTCCGCGGATCTTAACGTCGCACTCGCTGCAGCCATCGAGGCGCTCACCTCCGGCACGGAAGCCGGTAAGCGGCTAATTCTCCACGCGGAATATCTACAACGACTTTGTTCGCCGGCTGGTCAAGGCAGTCGAAGCTTTGCGACTTGGCGACCCGATGAGGCAGGAGACTGAGGTCGGTCCGCTTGGCACGAAGGTCGTCACGCTTGGATAGCTTGCTTCGAGCAAAGAAGGCGCGCCCGCTGTGGGACGCGCCTTTTCTTCTCGCTGGTGTTTCCGTTAAAAGTTGAAGTTCAACTGCAAGGTGATGGATCGTACGGCCGAAGTGCTGCCGCCCGGGCCTCCGCCTGAGAGTGAGGTCGACTTGCCAAACAGGTTGAGCGCAGGGTTGGGGTTGTACGACGTCAACTGGCCCTGGGGCGTCGCGTAAGGCACGTAGTTGAAAAGATTCTGGATCTGTGCGCCGACGTTGAAGTTGTACTTGTGGCCGGAGTTGATTCCGCCACCGAAGCCACCACCACCGCCACGTCCGCCGCCACCTCCACCACCGCCGCGAGGACCACCGCCGCCGCCCGGTGGACGAGGTCCGCCGCCACCACCCTGGCCGTCTCCGCCGCCGCGGCCTGGAGGTGTCGCACGCTTTCCGAAGCCGAAGACCTTCACAACACGCAGGTTGAATTGCACGTTCGACGGTCCTTCGCAATAACCAGGAGATACCCGGTTTGCTGCGGTGATGCCGGTGGAAATGAAGTCTGTCGCAATGCGGCAGTTGCCCGAAACACCGTTGGCAAAGCCTGCGCGATCGTTGCTGACCGTGTCGCCGTTCAGATCGCCGCCCGTGGTGATGTTGTAGTAATTGCCGGAGTTCACGCTCAGGAATGGGCTCAGGTTGAAAGCGAGGGGCAAAGTCATGTTGCCGAAGAGAAAGATGCGGTGCTTCTGCGCAAACAGAGACCGGCCATAGTCCGTCTTCGGATTAAGGCTGTCCGTCGGGAAGTTGTCCGCGCCGTTTGCGTTCGAATTTGCGCTGTTCAGCGTGTAATAGCCGAAGAGCGAGAACTTGTTCGAAAGCTGAGTGCGGAAGTTGACGATGAATTGGTTCTGGCGGTAGACGCCGCCGGACTGGTAGGAGTAGATCACGCCATTGTTGTAGCTGCCGTTGACGGGCAGCGCGCGCGACAGGAACTGGTGCACGCCGCGGGTGTCCAGATAATTGAGGGATACCGTGGTGCGCTTGCCAACCTGCTGATCTACACCCACGGCTGTCTGCATCTGGTAGGAGCTGCGGAGGTTCGGCGCAAGCTGGTACGTCGTGGCGGAGCTCGTCGCGTTGAACCTCTGGCAGGCCGCGATGCTGGTGGGACTGCAGCCGGTCAGGCCCGGATTGGTGCCGTCGGGGTTATTTGGCGCCTTGTAGATCTCCGTTACCTGGTTCACGCCGTTCTGCTGGTATGCGTTCACCACGTCGCCGATGACGAAGCGGTCGTAGAAGATACCCCATCCCGTGCGTATGACGGTCGTCGGGTTGCCGGTCTTGCGCGGAACTCCGTAAGAAATGGCGAAGCGCGGAGCAATGTCGGCGTCACTCTTCACATCAGACTGTGCTTCATACCGAACGCCGTAGCTGACCGTCAAGTTTGGCCTTGCGCGCCAGTCGTCCTCGGCGTACAGCCCCAGGTCCACCAGATTCGCGTTGGTCTTGGGTGTGTTCACCACGGTTACGCGGTATTGATACGGGATGTTCTGCGTGTAAGCCTGGATGCCGGTGAGAGTTGTACCGCTGACACCCGTCGGCTCGACGGTGCTGTAAGAGAAGATGCCGTTCGCGCCGGAGGTGTCGTAAGTCGCCTCGCGGAAGATGCGCAGACGGCCGCCGGCGCGGATGAAGTTCTTTGCCAGCGCGACAGACGTGTAGTTTTGCAGTTCGAGATGATCGTTCGTGCCGTTCTGCGTGCCGCCACTTGAGCCGCCTCCCGAGAAATAGCCCTGCAGCGTGAGGGTCGGCTGCGTCGATTCCGGCGTTTGGGTCGTGCGCGTGCGGACAAGCTGCAGACGGGTCTCGTTGATCACCTTCTGGCTCAGAATCTGTGTGTCGCTAATCTGGACCTGGTTCTCGCCGGTGCTCGTGTTGTACGCGGTTGTATTCAGTGACGTGGCACCGAGTCCGGCGTTGGTCACGTCGTTGTGCTCAAGCTGGTAGCGAACGGTCAACGTGTTGCTCTTGCCTAACGCAAGGTCGATTCGGGGAGTGAAGTCGTACCGGTTCTGCGGATGGAACGTGGCGCGGAATGCATCCGGATAGGTGTTCAGAGAGCAGGCCATATTACCGGGAGCGCAGAGCACGGCGGACCCTGGGCCCGTGCTGATGATCTGCCCGGCGAAAATTGAGTTGTCTTGGATGACGCGGTCGCTGCCTGCCAGTGAGTACGAGCTCGTCTTGGTGAGCGGCCCTGTGAGGGATCCGATGAAGAAGATGCGGTGGTAATCAGGCTGCTGGTTGGCTGAACCCAGGAACGGGCTGGAAGTGTTGAAGGCCTTGTCGTTGCCCTGGATGCTAACGTTGCCGTGGTAGCTGTCCGTACCCGGCTTGGTAAAGACCTCGACACGGCCAAAACCCTGCTTGTCGAATTGGGCCGAGAACGGGTTTTGGTTCACGCGGATTTCGCGGATGGAGGACTTCGGCGGCAACTGGCCCCCGGTAAATCCATCCACGTAAATCTGTCCGCCGTTCGGACCAGCGGACGGTCCTGCCAGCGCCGAAAGCTCGCTCGAAAGTT
>CAZZVI010000133.1:0-9451 GCA_964657335.1 uncultured Terriglobus sp. | reverse complement strand
GATCACCCGATGCAGGCGAGGGTGCTGTGCGCGTCGTCACGCAACTGGATCAGGCGGCTTCCGCGGCCGGCCTGCTGGCACGGGTGGTCGAGCAGACCGGCGACAAGTGCGCTCTGCTGACGTATGGCCGAGGCATTCAACAGCAGCTGCTGCCCGCATCGGGCGCGCTGCACCTGCGTCGCATCGTGGATGCGCTGTCGCAGGTCCGTTCTGAATCCGCCGAAGCCGACCACATGCTCGCCTCCATGCGGCTGCGCCAACTGCAGCGCAGGCGCGGCCTCGTGCTTTGGATCACGGAGATGACGGAGGCTGCCGGACGCCCTGAAATCGTCAGCGCGGTGGCGGATCTGGTGCGGCGGCACCTTGTTGTCCTCGTCCTGCTGCAGCATCCGGAACTCGAAGCGCTTGCAGCGAAGGCACCCGGCAAGGCGCGCGCCATGTACGCCGGGGCGGCCGCGCAGGAGATGCTCGAGCGGCGAAGGCTCACGCTGGCGCAACTGCGCGCGCAGGGCGTGCTGGTGGTTGAGACGAACGCCTCTTCCGTGGCCGCGGATTCCATCTCACGTTACCTTGAAGTCAAGGCGCAGGGTCAGCTTTGAAGCTTCGACCTTCCGGCGTTCTAAGCTGTACCGAACATTCCACCCGGATCTATTAAGATTTGTCATCTCGACCGGAGCGCAGCGGAGTGGATAAACCTGCTGTTTCGATGGCGGTACGACAGCAGGTTTCTCCACTCCGCAGGACGATAAAGCTGTCCTGCTTCGGTCGAAATGACAATGTATCTTGATGAGGTCGTCGATACATCAAGGACGCCCGCTGGCCGGTACCTTCCACCCATCGTTCGTCAACACCAGCGTTGTCTGTGCCGTGTTGGTCGCGCTCAGAGACGTGGCAAGTTCTGGGAAGGCGGTCTGCGTCTCCTGCGCGGCGGCCCAGTCCTTCACATCGCCCAGCGTGTAGGTGTAGTTGACGGTCGTGGTCGCGCCGGGCTGCGTCCCTGCCGGCGTGTTGCTGACGATGTCCTTCACCTTGCGATGGGCATAGCAGAAGTTGCCATAACCGGGCTGGGTCGGATCGGGTGTCCAGTTGCCGCGGCCCTTATCCGTCAAGTCGTAGCTGTTGGCAGCCTTCTTGAAGACCAGCAGCTTGGTCTTCTCGACGGGCGTGCGGCTCAGAAGGCCCTGGTCGACCAGAGCGTCGTAGGGCTGCACCTTGTCGGCATCGTCCTTGTCATGCTGCTGCGGCAGTTGGATGGGCTGCTTCCACAGGCACTCCGGATACTGATCGTAGTAGCTGTTGATGGCCGACTTCAGGTTGCCGGTGTCGTCCTTCTTCTTGTTGCATCCCGTAACAACCAGGGCCGCGACCGCGACCGTTCCCACGAACAGGGGATTCCGAGTCATCATTGTCTCTCGACTTTCTTCGCAGCGTGATCGCCGCGCCATAGGAACTGAGATGCAGAGAGCCGATCGATCGCGTCCCGAAAGTCCCACGGGTGTCCACAGCCCATCCGCTACATGTAATCCACGCCGTACTGTACGGGGATCTGGGTGAAGGCGATGCGCGTGGGTGCGCTGTCGCGTGCAGGCAGCATGCCGGCGAAGTGCAGCGTGGTGTGGCCGTACTTCAGGTTCAGCTTGTCGAGGGTGCGGCTCAACTCGCCGCGGCGGTCCGCGTCGGCAAACAGCCTGGGCTGCTGCTCGCTCTCGTTGATCAGGTTGCCGAGCGTGACTCCGACAAAGAAGGGCCGCTGCTGCTCCGGTCCGATGGGCTGTTTTGCCCACAGTTTGCCGAGTGTTTCAAGGAACGAGAGCGTGTCCTGGCCGGCAGGGAAGCGAGCCTCCATGCCCCAGCTTTCGTGGCGTATGCCGCTGGTGTGCTGCCGAAGTTTGCGCGGCTTTGCCGGCACCGGCGTCTCTGCTTCGTCGGTCGCTGAAGATCGCCCACGTTTGCTGTCCTTCGGCAGAACGGCCGCTGCTTCGGCCTGTTCGCGTGTGAGCTGATAGCGGATCGTCACCGCCATGCTGCCCGCGCAGAGCTTTTCCATGCGCAGCCGCATGGCCGCCTTGTGCAGCAGCTTGTGCGCCACCGCCCATGCGCCCTCCGGCGAGCGGTGCGCCGGGCCAAGCACGTGCGAGTGGCCGAGCGACTTCTGCATCTCGCCGGATACGGGCGCGCCATCGTCGCCGGTGCTGTGGCCGTGCAGCCAGTGGTACAGCCGGTCGCCCCACACGCTGTTCCACAGCTTGTGCATGCCTTCGCGATCCAGCTCCAGCAATTGCGGCATGGTGGTGACGCCCTTGCGAATCAGCATCGCCTCGGTGCGTGCGCCGACGCCAGGCAGGTCGCGAAGCTCCAGGTGCATGAGGGCACGCGGCAGTTGCGATGGCAGGAGGCCGATCAGGCCGTCCGGCTTCTGCATGTCGCTGGCAATCTTCGCCAGATACCGATTCGGCGCCATGCCGATGGAGCAGCGCAGCGTCTCGCCCACGTGGTCGCGAATGCTTGCCTTGATGTCGAGCGCGATCTGGCGTGCACGCGGCGGCTCCTGTTCGCGGCCGATCAACTGACACACCATCTCGTCGATCGAGGGCGTATGCGCCACGGGGCAGGCAAGCTCAACGGCAGCCGCGATGCGGTGCGAGTACTCCGCGTAGGTGGTGTGATTGCCTTCGACCAGGATGATCTCGGGGCAGATGCGCTTCATATCGCCGACGCGCGTGCCGGTCTTGATGCCGAGCGCCTTTGCCTCATAGCTGGCAGCGATGGCAACGGTCGTGTCGGCAAAGGTCGGCACCACGGCGAGCGGACGTCCGCGGTACTCCGGATGCAGCTGCTGCTCCACCGACGCGAAGAAGCTGTTCAGGTCGACATGAAGGAAGCCGAAACGATCGTCCCGTGGAGCGGCCGCGTTGGACTGGAAGGGGTCCATTTGCCTGGAACGATTGTAGGCCAAGGCTTCGCCTCTTGTTCGCTGGAAGCGCTGCTCGTCTACGATAGGAAACATGGTTGTCTGCGTGGTGGTGAACTGGAACGGCTGGCCCGACACGCTCGCCTGCCTCCGCACACTCACCCGGCAGACCTGGCAGCCGCTGCAGGTCATCGTGGTGGATAACGGCTCCACGGACGGCTCCGTCTCGCAGATTCGTTCCTTCATGGCCGGCGAAGAGGACGCCTCAACAAGTTTTTCCCTGCTTGAGAGCCCTGAGAACGTCGGCTACTCCAGCGGCGCGAACCTCGGTGTACGCGAAGCGCTTCGGCGAGGAGCCGAGTTCGTCTGGCTGTTGAACAACGATACGGAGTGCCCGTCGGACACGCTGGAAAAGCTGGTTCGCGCGGCAAATCAGCAGCCAGACGCGGGCATCATTGGGACAGTCCTGTATTACCACTCCGACCCGGGGAAGGTGCAGGCGTGGGGTGGCGGCCGTATCCACCGCTGGCTGGGTGTTGCGTCGCACGTGCATGAGCCGGTCGCGCAGGCGCAGGGCAGCTACACGACGTTTGCCAGTGTGCTGGTTCGCGCGGCGGTGTTCCACCAGATCGGTCTTCTGCATGAAGGCTTCTTCATGTATTACGACGATGCCGATTTCTGCCTGCGCATGGAACGAACGCGATGGAAGATTGCCATCGCCGCGGACACCGCCGTTCTGCACAAGGAAAGCGCCAGCACCGAGGGACCGCGCGACCCCTTTATGGAGAAGACCATCGCCATCTCCGGCATGCGCTTCCTCAAGCGGCACTCGCCCGTGCCGTGGATGTCCATCCCGCTGTTTCTTCTGCTGAAGCTGGGCAATCGTGTCCGCCTGCGTGAGTGGGCGGCGTGCCGGGCTGTGCTGCAGGGGGCGAAAGAGTACCTTCGCGCCCGGGGATAGAAACGAATCACTTACCCAAAGAGGTCGTTCGTGCGTCCGCTAACTGGAAGAGCAGCTTGTATTTACCTGCTGAAGCAGGTTTTTACCAGAAGCTTGACCCGCTCTCCTGAATGCGGCACACTAAGTGATAGTTTCCATAAAAAATAAATCTCCCGGCAGCGCCAGTCGCAGTTCCGGGAGCGAATCAAGCCCGCGCGGGGCATCCCCCTTTTTCCGCGTTACTTCAGGAGGCAGTTGATGAAGAAGTTCCTGCTCGCCGCACCGCTGGCCATGGTCAGCTTTGCAGCCGCGCACAGTCAGGCCATTTCGGTGAACGGTGGTGCCATCCAGGGCACCATCACCGACCCGTCCGGAGCCAATGTTGCCAACGCAAACATCACCATCACCAGCATTGACGAAGGCTCTGTAAAGACCGTCACGGCCGACAAGTCCGGCTTCTACAGCGTTGGACCTTTGAACCCGGGTGAGTACAAGGTTACGATCACGGCCCCGGGCTTCGAGAAGACCGAAATCACCACCCGTATCCTCACCGGCACAGCAACCCCGGGCAGCTTCAAGCTGACCGTCGGCCGCTCCTCCGAGACGGTGGAAGTGACTGCCGGCGACATCCAGGTCAACACCGATCAGGCCGGCGTCAGCGACGTAATCACGCGCGAGCAGATTGCCTCGCTGCCGGTCAACGGCCGCAACTTCCTCGATCTTGCACAGATTGAGCCGGGCGTGCAGCTGACCAACGGAAACACCTTCGACCCGACCAAGTCCGGCTACACCGGCATTTCGGTCAACGGCACCTCGGGCCGTACGACGCGTATTCTTCTCGACGGCCAGGACATCACCGACGAGACCGTGGGTACCACGATCTTCAACGTGTCGCAGGGCGCCATCAACGAGTTCCAGTTGAGCCGTTCAACGCAGGACGTCGCGGGTGAAGTGACCTCGCAGGGCGCGGTGAACGTTTCCACCCGCTCGGGCACCAATTCGATCCATGGTGAAGCGTTCTACATCTTCCAGGATCAGCGCGCGCTTGATGCGAACCCGAACCCGACGGCGAACGCCGCCGGTGTGCACGTTGCGCCTTACTTTCAGCGCAACCAGTATGGCGGCAGCATAGGCTTCCCCATCATCAAGGACAAACTGTTCGCTTTCGGCAATGCAGAGCGCATTGTGCAGAACAGCGCGTCGCCTTCCAATCTTGGCACCGTTTTCAACACCGCGAATCAATATCCGGTCGGCCAGTCGCAGACACTCGCGGCGCAGTTCCCGACGGTTGGTACGCCTTACCGCCAGACCTATTCCACGGCCCGCCTGGACTACACCGGACCATTTGGCGGCCACTACTTCGGCCGCATCAACTACAACGTCGATTCCACGCTGACCGCCGGCGGCACCACGCGCTTTGCAGCCTATCCGAATCGCGACAACACCTTTGGCGGCGCGTTCGGAGCGGACTTCTCCAAAGGCCGCTTTACGCACTCGTTCCGCGGGTCGTATGAGAAGTTCCATAACCTGATCGTGGATGGCAGCGGCACCTCCGGGTACGATCCCCTCGTGACAGCCAATGGTCCGGTCGCGGTCAGCTACTCCGGCCAGATCTACTTCGGACCGAATGCGAACGCACCGCAGGCGACCTACCAGTCAGACAAGCAGCTCCGCTATGACGGCAGCTATACCGTTGGCTCGCATAACATCCGCTTCGGCGGCGCTCTCAACCGTCTGCAGGGCGGTGGTTTCGCTGCGTTCTACGGCATTGGGCCGCGCCTGAACCCGACTGCTTCGAACCTGCTGTCTGGCACGGTGACCCCGACCAACCCGCTGGGACTTGGCTGCCAGGGTAAGGTAGGCGCCCTGGCCTGCCCCGGTGATCCCATCAACGGCTACAACACCAGCTCTGCGACCATCGCCACGGGCAATGGTTACGGCAACAACGTGCCGGCCTTCGGTCTGCCCGGCGGCGGCAACCCCTCGTGGCGCTACTCGGGATATGTTGCCGATGCCTGGAAGGTTACATCCAGCTTCACGGCGACTCTCGGGCTTCGCTACAGCGTCGACACGAATCGCGAAAACAATAGCTTCGCTCTGCCGACCTGCGCCGACACCATCGTGAACGGCGTTCCCAACGCGGTCAACTACGTGTGCAACGGCCTGGCATCGACGACTCCGCTCCTGAGCCTGTTCAGCCCCAACTACACGCAGTCCCACGTCAACCAGCCGTACAACAACATCGGACCGCAAGTTGGCCTGGTCTACTCCCCGGGCAATCACAAGACCGTCTTCCGCGCGGGCTACGGCATCTTCTATGAGAGTGTCGTCTTCAATGCCAGCGGCAATGCCGCATCCGGCCTGCTGAAGACCGTCGCATCCTACAACCCGGCAAACGCCTGCAGTTCGACAACGATCCTGTTCCCTGACAGTTCCAAGGTCACAACATCGCCGGATGGCACGCTTCTGCAGACACTCTGCCTGGGCGAAACGATTGCGCAGTCTGCTCCGCAGTTCGCTGCCCTGCAGAAGAGCTACCAGGCTGTCGGCAAGGCCAATCCGAACGTCGTCAACAGTGCTTACCTGGGCAACACGCTGAATGCATCGGGCCTCTACGCGCCGACGTACAAACAGCCGCTCTCTCAGCAGTGGAACTTCGGCCTGCAGCGTGAACTGTTCAAGGGTGCCGTGCTGAGCGCGGACTACATTCACAACACCACCGATCGCATCGGCCAGTCGATCGATCTGAACCACACGGGTGCTGCGCGTACCTTCAGCTCCGCCTATGGACTGGCTGCGATCAATCGTCTCTCGGCGACAGCAGCGTACGGCTGCGGCACCGCGACAGCAGCAACGTCGCAGGCGGTTGTGCAGTGCCTCATCAGCAAGGGAGCAACGATCGTCACCCTTGCACAGCAGGGTCTCGACGGTGACGCCTATACCAGCTACAACAACTACAAGCTGCAGGGCCGCGCCACTCCTGCGGCGTTCCCGGGCCTGAATCCTGACCTGGGCCGCGGCACGGTCATCCGTCCCTCGGGCCGCTCAGGCTACGACGCTCTGCAGGTCGTGTACCGGCAGTCCACATCGCACCCGGTCAAGGGCATCGAGCACGGCAACTTCCAGGTCTCATACAACCTGTCCCGCGTTGTGTCCAACCTGAGTTCCAGTGACGAGTTCTTCGCCAATGGAGCGTATGACTACGACAACCCGAACCAGTTCATCGGCCGGAACAGTCTTGATCGCAAGCATGAGCTCTCCTTCGGCGGCACCATCAATCCGAAGTACGGTCCGGAGATCGGCCTGATCGGCCACTTCTTCTCGGCGCTGCCGACTACCCTCGCGCTGGATGGCAGCCTCTCCGCAGGCAACATCTTCCAGAGCGACATCACGGGTGACGGTACAACCGGCGATGTGGCTCCGGGCACGCTACCTGGCGACTACATGCATCGCATCAAGGCGAACTCCCTGGGCAGCTACGTCACCGGCTTCAATGGTGCGTACGCCGGAAAGCCGACACCCGCCGGCCAGGCCGTCATCAACTCTGGCCTGATCAGCCTTTCGCAGCTCACCGCGCTCAAGGGTGTGATTCAGCCGGTGGCGCAGCTTCCGACGACCCAGGGTGTCAACAATCCCATGTTCCGTTCGCTGGACTTGAATTTCTCTTACCCGATCCGGGCCAACAAGGTGCATGAAGGCCTGAGCCTGACGCCGAAGATCGCGTTCTACAACGTTGCCAATCTGAGTAACTTCGCCTCCACCAGCGGCACGCTGCAAAACACGACGACAGCGGGCGGCGCGTTCAACAGCGGAAGCGGCGGTGCCGGATTTGCGACCGGGCCTAATAACTTCGGCACCTATTCTGCGGGACGTGTGTACCGCGGTGTAGGAACGTTCTCGCAAGGTGCTCCTCGCCAGACCGAGTTCCAGCTGACCGCCACCTTCTAACCTCCATCCTTGCAAGAGCAGAAAGGACCGCTTCGGCGGTCCTTTCTGCGTTTTGACCTCACACCGGAGGCAGGTCTCACCCTTTGTGCGGAGGCTCAGTCAACTTCCTGCGTTTGGAGCGAGTTCATGAACTCGGCCATGTCTCAAGAACCCCTTGCGTACGCGTAAGCCTATTGGGAGCGGAAGTTGCCTTGGAATCAAAGTATTTTTTCCGCCACCGTTGACACGGAAAGTCCCCTCTGTAACACTCTGTCAATCACCAAAGCAAAGCTTTCAGGTTCCCGTGCATTCCTCCGCCAGAGGTGTGTCCACAGGAGCAATCGGCTTTGCCGTGTCTTGCAGAACCAAATTACTTTTCGAGGTCACGACGGATGCAAGTTCTCACTCCAGCGCTCCGCAAGCTCGCGTTAGGCGTCTGTCTGATGCTGTTTGCGGTCTTCAGTCTTCTGGCACATGGCCAGGAAAGCACCGGCGGCCTGCAGGGAACGGTGAAGGATGCCAGCGGTGCTGCCGTATCGCACGCAAAGGTGACCCTCACGGGTACGGCCCTGATCGGCGCAAAGAACCTCGACACGGACAATTCCGGATACTACCGCTTTGAGAACCTGTCACCAGGCCAGTACACGCTGACGGTCAACGCCTCCGGCTTTGCCGAGACCAAGCTGGAGAACCTAACCATCACCGTCAACACCACGCCGGTGATCAACCCGATGCTTTCCATCGGCGCGGCCAGCTCCGTCGTCGAAGTCACTACGGTGACTCCTGCGATCGATGTCACCTCATCCGTCACGCAGACCAATGTCACCGCCGAACAGCTGCAGTATGAGCCGCACTCGCGCACCTTCGAAGGCGTCATGGCCTTCTCCCCCGGCACCAGCTTCGAGCCTCTGAACGGCGGTTACTCAGTGAGCGGCGCGGCCTATAACGAGAACGCTTACCAGATCGAGGGCATGGACGTAGGCAACATTCAAAGCGGCGTTCAGTCCGCGACTCTTCCCACTGACTTCGTCGAAAATATTCAGCTACTGACCAACGGATACCAGGCGAACGAGGCGGCAGCGCTGGGCGGCGTGATCAATGTGGCCATCAAGCGCGGTACCAACACCTGGCACGGCACCCTGATGGCGAACTACGAGGGCGATCCACTGGATGCGGGTCCAACGACCACGCTGCGTTACGACCCGAGTGCCCAAGTGCCCCAAACGCGTGCAGCAGACGAGGCCTACCAGTTCTACACTCCGAAGAAGGATCATTTCCGCTATGTGCAGCTTGGCTTCTCGACCAGCGGCTACCTGAAGAAGGATCGCATTTGGGCATCCCTTGGCTTCGAGCCGAGATACAACGCGACCCGGCGTGTAGTCAATTTCAATTACGCCGGCGTCAGCGGTAGCGGTGCGGTCCGTGGACCCGTGACCTTTACGAACGACAGCCAACAGTATTACTCGTATGCCCGGCTCGACGGCAAGGTGACTGACAGAATCCGGGTTTATGCGGACTGGGTCTACCAATACTATCGGGCAGCCGGCACTAGCCTGCCCACTCGCGATTCGGTTGAGGGACTCGTTAACTCCTCCGCTACAAATAATCCTTACAATTACCAGCACGGCATAGGTAACGTGCAGCCCAACCTGCTCTACAACACCGGCGTTGAC
>CAZZVI010000132.1:6947-9468 GCA_964657335.1 uncultured Terriglobus sp. | reverse complement strand
GTCGGTCTTCGCTTTGACGATGGCCGCTTTCAGCGCGTCCGCGGAGAAGATGGTGCCGTTCACCGTGAGCAGCTTTTCACCGGGCGCGAGCTTCGCCTGGTCTGCCGGTGCGTTCCAGCGAATGTCGCTGATCGCGCCCTCGTTGCTGACCCGCATGCCGAGCGAATACCAGACATTCAGCCCGCCGCCGCGACGGCTGTTCGCCGCGCCCAGCGTACGCTCGCTCCTGCTTGGGTGGTCGAGATAGACGAGCTTGTAACCACCATGCTCGATGCCGTCGAGATCGGCGCGTGGATTGATGTCCATGATGCGCTTGCGCAGGAAACCGTCCCAGTCGTAAGGGACGACCTTGTTCAGGTCGGCGACGAGCTCGGGAAACTCATATCCGACGATGAGCGGACCGGTGTTGCCGGCCTTGCCGAGAAAGATCTTCGCGAAGTCGGTCAGCGACTTCTTGTTGTCGGTCAACTTGCGGATAGTGACGTCCGCGTCGAGCCAGACGAGCTCGCCTTCCTGGTAGTAGTCCTGCCCGCGACGCCAGTTGACCCAGGCTTGATTGCCTCCGCGGATAAGGCTGCCTGCAATGGCGGTGTCTTCGGTCGAGCGCCACTCGCGGCCCGGCTTGTTGTCGAGCGTTGCGGCCGAAAGCGCCAGCAGATCGCGATACTGCTCCTGTGACTTGAGGCCCGCACGCGCGGCCAGCACGTTGCCCCAGTACTGCGTCATGCCCTCGTAAACCCACATCAGATCGCCCTGCTGCGGTGTTGCAAAGTCTGGCTGATACAGGCGCGCGGGACGTCGATACTTGCCGTTCCACGAGTGCGTGTATTCATGCGCCAGGAGATCGGATTCCCCTAGCTGATGCGCATCGTCGGCAAAACCCTTCTCACCAACGCCGTTGTCGGAGGACTGGCCATGCTCAAGGCCCTCGCCGCCAGCGCGGTCAGAGAGTGTCAGCAGGAAGTGGTACTCGTTGTAGTGATGTGAGCCGTAGTTCGCATCCGCTTCGCGCACCAGGTTGTTGATCTCAGCCAGCGTCTCAGGACGCATCTTCGAGTCTTCGGGCAGATCAGAGACCACATCGAGAAAGTGCTTCGGCTTGATCTCAGGGGCAAGCTCGAACTCGTGAAAGTACTGGCCCGTGATGACGGGAGAATCTTCCAGCTGCTCGACGGTTGTCACCTCGTACTTCGTGGTGATGGACCCGGCCGCAGGCGCGTGCGCGGCCTCATCGATGCCGGTAACCGCCGGTTTGGGAACAGGGCCGATGGGCCTCAGCGCAGTGCCCGTGCCCCAGCCTGCCGGAACGGTGACGGACGGCTGGATCAGGATGTCTTTGACCGGCACGTTGGCCGGGTACATCATGAGCTTTTCCCACTCCAGCACAGACATCTTGCTGGTCACGCGGCCTGCGACAATCGCATCGAGATGCACATGCACGCTGCTGACACCCTTGGGCACGGTCACGTGGAACTCGGCCAACTGCACGTCATCGCGCCGCCACTTCAGCACCTGCCCATTGCCGGTGAAGATCACACCAACGATGTCGGCCAGCGGGCCTCCTGGCGCGTGCGTGCCCGGGATCCAGCGAGGCGTTATGAAGTCCACAGTGCCGGGACTTACCGGGAGATCGATCTCCGCGTGATACAGATGACGAACGCCTTCGGTCAGGTCGGCGGTGATCTGGATCGGTGTCTTTTGCGCCGCAAAGGCGCTGCTGCCGCCGCATGCAATCGCGGATGCGGCAACAAGGAATCGAACAGCTTTATGCATTCAGGAAGCTCAAGGTGTGAGAAGTGGCGATCGCGCGAAGGCGCAACCCAGATGCTAGCACCGGGCTGACCGCCAGAACGCGTCTCAGACGAAGCGGATGTAGCGTCCCTGCATTCTCTCCCAACGTTAGAATGATCGGCGGTGCGCAAGTTGTGATGCTTGCTCCACAAACTTAGAGGATGGAGTGTGCCATGAGCGAAAAGCTGACGCGGCGTTTACGGTTGGGCATGGTGGGTGGCGGTCCTGGCGCCTTTATCGGCGCGGTTCACCGCATTGCGGCGCGCCTGGATGACAAGTACGAGCTGGTTGCCGCTTCGCTTTCCTCTGATCCGGAGCGGACGCGCACCGCAGCGTCCGAGCTGCACGTAGCGCGCCCGTATGCCTCGTTTGCCGAGATGGCCAAGGCCGAGGCCGCTCGCGAAGACGGCATCGACCTGGTCGCGATCGTCACGCCCAACTCGACGCACTACGCCATCGCGAAGGCATTTCTCGACGCGGGCATCCACGTGATGTGCGACAAGCCCATGACCACAACGCTTGCTGACTCAGAAGACCTGGAGCAGGAGGTGAAGCGCACGGGCCTGCTGTTCGGCCTGACGCACACCTATGCGGGCTATCCCATGGTGCGGCAGATGCGCGAGATGGTCGCGGGGGGCGAGCTTGGACCGATCCGCATGGTGCAGGTGGAGTACGCGCAGGACTGGCTGGCGACACCCGTCGATAACAAGCAGGCCGAGTGGCGTACCGA
>CAZZVI010000132.1:0-6847 GCA_964657335.1 uncultured Terriglobus sp. | reverse complement strand
CTGGGCACAAGCGGCTTGAGCAAGGCGGCGATGTATGCAACGCGCGTTCCGTCGGGTCATCCTGAGGGATACCTGGAAGCCTTTGCGCAGCTCTATCGCGACATGGCCGAGCAGATCACGGCACGGCTCGAAGACCGCGAGCCCGATCCACTGGCGATGTCGCTGCCGGGTGTCGAGGCGGGCGTATCCGGTCTTCGCTTCATTGACGCGACGATCGCTTCGTCGCAGAATTCGTCCGCGTGGACGCCTCTGAAGTAGGTTTCACAACCAGCATTTTCCCGTAGTCACACGACCGAAGCGCATGCAAGCATAGAGACCTATGGGCGAGATCGGCGGTGCAGCAGCGGGAACCCAGGACGAAGTCCCCATTCGTCCAACCGACCCCATGAGCATGGGAGCAGTGCTGAAGATTCGGCCCATGCGGCAGCTCTGGTATGCGCAGATCGTCAGCACCTTCGGTGATTTCGTCGCGCTGTTCGCTGTCATCACGGTGATGACGTTCCGCCTGCATGCGACACCGCAGCAGATCACCGGCGTGCAGATCGCATACATGCTGCCCATCGCGTTGCTCGGCATTGTGAGTGGCGTCTTCGTGGATCGATGGCCGCTGAAACGCACGCTCGTGTCAAGCGATTTCATCCGTGCCGTGTTGGTGCTGTTTCTTGTCTTCGTGCATAACGTCTGGGGTTATTACATCGTGCTGGCCGCGGTCAGCGTGGTGTCGAGTGTCTTCGGACCGGCGCAGGGCGTTGCGGTTCGGTCGCTTGTGCCGCCGCACGGCATGCGCTCGGCGCAGGCGCTGCTGCAGCAGGTGATGTTCGTGATGCGCATCATCGGCGGACCCATCGCGGCGCTGCTGCTGGTGTATGCCTCGGTCAGCATCAGCTTCTATGCCGACGCGATCTCGTTTGTCGTCTCCGGCATCTTGATGGCTTCGCTCGCGTTGCCGATGATGGAGAAGAAGGCAGCCGAGCCGGCGCAGCCGAAGGGCGGACTCGCCCGCGTGCTGTCCGACATGAAGCAGGGCGCCAGCTTCATCGTGCATCATGCGGCGCTGCTGTTCGTCATCACGGCGATGGGCGCGGGTATGTTTATCCTTGGCTGCTTCGGCCCGCTGATCGCGGTGTATGTGCGCGACACGCTGCACGCGTCCACGCGCACCTTCGGCACGGCCAGCGCGATGATCGGCGTCGGCATCATGGCGGGTATCAACCTGCTGAATGCGTTTGCAAAGAACGTAAAGAACTCGACTCAGGTCTACTTCGGCTTGACGGGCATCGCCGTTGGAACGCTTGCGCTCGCCCTGTTTCCTCATCTCGGTGTGACGATCGTTGCGTTGCTGCTGATCGGCTTCGCCGTCGCGGGGATCATCGTTCCGGCGCAGACGCTCATCCAGCAGGAGACTCCCCAGGCGATGCTTGGCCGGGTCGGCTCCACGGTCATGTCGCTCATCTTCAGCGCGCAGATTGCGGGCTTGCTGCTGAGTGGCGTGCTTGCGGATCATATGAGCGTGCGCGGCGTCTTTGGCATCTGCTGCGGCATGCTTGCCATTCTGCTGGTAGCGGGCAAGCTGTGGATGGAGCCGGGCGAGCATGTTGCTCCTGCCGCCGTGTGACGAGACGCATCACCTCGGCGGCTAAAGCCGCTCGCTCTTATTACGGCGTTTCTACCTCGGAGGCTAAAACCTCCAATGGCTACGCGGCCTTCGCCAGCAGCGCTCGTTGTTGCAGCAGATGCAGCAGTGCCTGCTCTTCCCTGCGCAACGCGTCGCCGTGCTGCTTGATCTCTGCACGTTCCTGCGAGATCTCCTCCTCGAGCTTTTCCTTTGCCTGTTCTGGAGAGATGTTGCCCATGTACGTCTCCAGCACCAGCGGATGCACGTAACATTTGCGGCAGACCGAAGGCGTGTTCCCGAGCTGCGACGCGACCCGTGCGATTGCCTGCACCACGTTCTTCTTCGCCTGCGTAATGGTGGTTGCGGGCTCGAACTCGTTGAGCAGGTCGCAGCACATGACGGAACCGGCCCAGGTACGGAAATCCTTTGCTGTAAAGTGTTCGCCTGTGATCTCTCGCAGGTAGTCGTTCACATCCGACGAATCGATGCTGTGTCGATTGCCTTCCTCGTCGACATACTGGAACAGCTCGTAACCCGGCAGATCTGAAATCTGCTTCACGATCTTGGCGAGTCTTCGATCCTGCAGGTCGATGGTGTGGTGGACGCGGCTCTTGCCCTGGAAGTCGAAGGTGATCTTCGCTCCGTTCACTTCAACATGCTTCGTGCGCATGGTGGTCAGACCGTAGGACTTGTTCTCGCGCGCGTACTCCTCGTTGCCGACGCGGATGTGCGTTTCTTCCATCAATTTCACGACGGTCGCAAGCACCTTCGCGCGCGGCAGGCCGGGCAGCGCAAGGTCGTGCTGCACGCGTGCGCGGATGATCGGCAGCGCCTGCGCGAAGTAGGCCATGCGCTCATACTTGGTCTCGTCGCGCACCTCGCGCCAGTGCGGATGATAGCGGCTCTGCTTGCGCCCACGCGCATCGCGGCCGGTGCATTGCAGGTGGCCTTTGGCCTGCGTGGTGATCCACACGTCCTTCCATGCGGGTGGAATCACGAGCGACTTGATGCGCGCAAGCGTCTCCTTGTCGCGCACCGCTTTGCCATCGGGACCGATGAAGCGAAACTCTTTACCGCGCGTGACGCGATGAATACCGGGTTGACGATCGCTGACATACCGCAGGCCTGCTGCGCGTGCCACTTCAGCCGGATCGAGGACAATCGCGGGTGCGGATTTGATACGCTTCGGCCTTGCCGGAGCAGCGGCGGTGCTTGGCTTCATGACTCAAGATGGGATGCGTACATCGCCTGCCACGGAACTGGTCTTTACCGTCCAGGAGGAAACCCGGTGCGCCATCTTCCGTATGATGGGCGGTATCGCTCCATCTGAAAGGCTTCCTTTTGGCCGTCCTGCAGCGTATCGAACGCTACTTTGACTTTCCCGCGCTCGGCGCCACGTGGCGCACGGAGCTGCTCGCCGGCCTGACGACCTTCCTGACGATGGCATACATCATCTTCGTCAACCCGGCGATCCTGTCGAAGACTGGCATGCCAATCGCGGCGGTCACTGCCGCAACATGCCTGTGCGCGGCGTTCGGCTCCATCCTGATGGGCGTGCTGGCGCGCTACCCACTGGCTCTGGCGCCGGGCATGGGCCTAAATGCGTACTTCACCTACACCGTCTGCCTGAAGATGCACATTCCGTGGCAGACGGCGCTGGGCGCCGTCTTTCTGTCGGGCGTGATCTTCCTCCTGCTTACGTTTGGCGGTGTGCGGCAGTTGCTGGTAGAGGCGATCCCGCGTGAGCTGCATGCCTCGGTCGCCGGCGGTGTTGGCCTGTTCATCGCGTTCATCGGGCTGCTTGAATCGGGCATCGTTGTCCGCGATCCCGATACGGTGGTTGCGCTTGGCAACCTGCGCGCGCCCGGCACCGCGCTTGCGCTCTTCGGTCTGCTGCTGATCGCGGTGCTGCAGATCCTGAAGGTTCGCGCGTCCATCCTCATCGGCATCGCGGGGACGCTGCTGACCGGCTACGTCTTCGGCCAGGTGCACTGGACGCCGCAGCACCTCGCCCTGCGCGAGATGACGGCGACGGTCGGCAAGCTCGACATCCGCGGCGCGCTGCATACCGGCGCGCTTGAGATCATCTTTGTCTTCCTCTTCGTCGATCTGTTCGACAACGTCGGAACGCTGGTCGCGGTGACGAAGAAGGCCGGCCTGATCGGGCCAGGCGGCAAGATCCCGCGGCTCTCGAGTATCTTCTTCGCCGATGCGACGGCAACGGTCGTCGGATCACTTACCGGCACCAGCACCGTGTGCTCGTACATCGAGTCTTCCGCAGGCGTCGCGGCGGGCGGCAGGACGGGCGTTCCAGCCATCGTCACCGGACTCTGCTTCTTCGCGGCGTTGTTCGTCGCTCCAATGGTCGGTCCGATTCCCAGCGCGGCGACTGCACCGGCGCTCATCATCGTGGGAGCGCTGATGGTCGGGTCCATCGCGGAGGTGGATTGGGCCGATCCGCTGGTCGCCATTCCGGCGTTCCTCACGCTTGTGATGATCCCGCTGACCTACTCCATCGCGAACGGTCTTGGCATCGGCATCAGCAGCTTTGCCCTGCTGCGGCTCTTCAGCGGCAAGGCGACGCGACGTGACTGGCTACTCTTCGTGCTGGCGGCGCTGTTCATCGCGCGGTTCGTCTTCCTGGCCAAGGGGTAGTCCCCCTCTGCCGTCGAGAAGCTAAATTATTCAAAATACACCGCTTACGATTCAACGCCTCTTAAAATCCTCATTCGGAAGGGCTTACACGCAAGATCGTGGAAATAAAGAACTTACTCACCCGTGACCAGGACGGGGTTCAGATTCTTCACTGCTCAAGTTTTCCACTACTTCCATTCTAACGATCGTGGAGAAATACCATGCCAACTTTATCTCCTTGCTTTCTCAACAACTTAGGCCCGAATGGCACTTGACAGGATTTCTAGGGCGATCAGCGGTAAGGCAGATGATGAACAAACCACTTAACCTGTTCGAGTAGGAAACGTTCTGGAGAGCGAGATGAGAGCAGCATGGTATGAAAAGCAGGGACCGGCCCATGAAGTCCTGGTCGTGGGCGAGATGCCCGACCCGACTCCTGGTCCGGGTGAGGTGCGCATCCGGATTGCGGCCTCCGGGATCAATCCCGGCGATACGAAGAAGCGCGGAGACGTCTTCGGCCTCGGCATGCCCTATCCCCGGGTCATCCCGCACAGCGACGGGGCCGGCACCGTGGACCGCGCAGGCGATGGCGTGCCTGCGGACCTGGTTGGAAAGCGCGTGTGGTGCTTTGGCGCACAATCGTACCGTCCGTTCGGAACGGCGGCCGAGTTTACGGTCGTTCCGGCAGACCACGTTGCCGTGCTGCCTGACGGCGTGTCTTTCGAGGTAGGCGCCTGCCTGGGCATTCCGGGCATCACGGCCCATCGCGCCGTGCACGTCGCGGGACCGGTTCGTGGGAAGACGGTCCTCGTGCAGGGAGCAGGTGGCTCGGTCGGGTTGTGCGCCGTTCAACTCGCACGGTTCGCGGGCGCGCATGTTATCGGCACGGTCCGCTCTGCCTCAGAAGAGCAGACCGCACGCGCTGCAGGAGCGCACGAAGTCTTCCTCAATGACGCTGACCTGGTCGCGAAGGTCCGTGGCGTCGCGCCCGACGGCGTCGACCACATCGTCGAAGTGGCCTTTGCGGCGAACATCGAGAAGGATGTCGAACTGCTGAAGCAGGGCGGCAGCCTCGCAGCCTATGCCACGAACGATCCGGCGCCTGCCCTCCCGTTCTGGCCCATGGTTTTCAAGAACATCCAGGTCAATCTTCTCGGCAGCGATGACTTCCCAATGGCGGCCAAGACGGGAGCTGCCAACGACCTGAATGCCGCGTTGGAGGCGGGATGGCCGGGCTTCCCCATTGGCGAAAGTCTTCCGCTGGAAGAGATCGCACGCGCGCAGGATCTCTCGGACCACCCGACCCATCCCGGTCGCGTTGTGGTTTTGCTCTAGCGCCCGGGCAAAAGCCTTCGGTCTGTTTCCAGACGCTGCGGCGGTGGCGACTACTTCATCGACTGTTTGCGGTCCCAGTCGATCACCTGCTTCAACGTCTCGTAGGACACGCCGCCCAGCGGCATCAGGTGGCCGTTCACCGCGATCATGGGCGTCTGGTCGACACCGATCTTGTCGGCGAGCGCGATCTGCCCGTCGATCCTGGCCTTGGTCGCGGGCGAGGCGGCGCAGGTTGCGACGGACACGGGAGACGCGCCCGCCTTGGTCACGGCGTTGTCCATGGTTCCCTGCGCAAGCGCGTCGGTCAGCGACTCCTGGTGCTCGAAGACATCCTTCGCGTAGGTGAAGAAGGCTGCGTCGCCCTTTGCCGCCGCGACGCAAGTACCGTATGCCGCTGCCTTGAAGGCGAAGGGATGGATCTCGGTCAGAGGGTAGTTCTGGTAGACGATGCGTGCGTCGGGAAAGTCCTGCCGCAGCTTGTCCATCGTGGGCAGCGCCTCCCTGCAATGCGGACATTGCAGATCGGCGAACTCTACGATGAGGAGGCTTTTTGACGCGCTGCCCTGGGCAGGACCGGTCACGCCTTGCTCCAGCAGCTTCGCCGTTTCGTCGAAGGGCCGCGCGCCGAAGCGGAATACGGTGTCGGCAATCGCGTATTTGCCGTCAGGCGTCACGTAGAAGCGAACCTGCTGCACCTGGCTGCCCTGGCTCTTGTCCGCCAGGAAGATCGTCACCTTGCTGACGCCGGGTGCGAGCGTCTTCTGGATGGCTTCGACGCGCCACGAGCGGTTCGCGTCGTAACCCCAGATCGCCTTCAGAAAGGCGTCGACGTCGGCTGCCGTCGGCGTGGGTGCGTCGAAGAATTTCGGGTTGGCTGGCGGGAACGGGTCGGCGGCCGGAGCGGCCTGCGCTTTAGCTGCGCGCACGAGACCACTTGCAGCGATCAGGGCTGCGGTCAGGAGGGTGAGGTGTCGGGTGAATCGCATGTTGATGTGTTCTATTTTCGCATTGAAGCCAGCCTGGCTTCGCGAGGGTGGCACCCGGCTTTCCCGCTTCCCATAACTGCTTGTCATCCCGCAGCGCAGCCGAGGGATCTGCATTTTCGCTGGCGCGTTGACTCGATCACAGCGGGCGCTGAAGCAGGGCCATTCGCGCGGAGCGCGACACGTGGAGGTCATTGCCCTCTGAGACCGACGCGGGTGGGCCGGCACACATGCAGATCCCTCCGCTTCGCTGCGGGATGACAAACGTTTTGGATGATTG
>CAZZVI010000131.1:7017-9477 GCA_964657335.1 uncultured Terriglobus sp. | reverse complement strand
GCATGGTCCAGGAAGGAACCAATAACCTGCCCAAGGGCGGTATCTACAACCGCTTTAATAATTTCGGACCCAGGATCGGCTTTGCGTGGGATGTGAATGGTGATGGGAAGACCGCAATCCGCGGCGGCTTCGGCACCTTCTACGAGCGCTATCAGCAGAACATCTTCAACTTCGGCGCGATCAGCAACCCACCCACGGTGTACACGCCCACGGTGTATGGCGGCAAGATCGACACCACATCCAGCGCTATTGTGAACGGACAACCACTCACGCCGTCTTCCGTGGTGGGGCAGGACATCAACGCCAAGATCCCGACCACCTACGGCTACAACCTGGGTATTCAGCGAGCGCTGCCCTATAACATCGCTCTGAATGTTACCTATATCGGCAACGTCAGCCGTCATCAGGCCTATGTGCAGCAGTTGGAACAACTGCCGCTGGGGTACACCACCAGCACGAACGCCCTGGCTACGGTCAACAATGTAACGCAGGCACTGTACCCGTACCGTGAGTACAACTCGCTGCAGTACACGCGATTCGGGGCCAGCAGCAACTACAACGGCCTGCAGATCCACCTTGTACGCCGGTTCAGCAACAGCCTCACCGTGAACACGGACTACACCTACTCAAAGGCCATCAACCTGGATGATGTGGACTCCGATGCAAACCAGTTCCCGGACTACACGCAGCTGTATCGCTTCTATGCGCCGGCAGGCTACGACCGCCGCAACGTCTTCAACGCCCAATGGGTGTATAACCTGCCCAGCTTCAAGGGATCGAACAAGTTCACGCAGCTTACGGCCGGCGGATGGGAGTACTCCGGCACCGCACAGTTCTGGAGCGGCACGCCCTGCCTTTCCGGCAATCTGGGCGGCGGTTGCGACCTCTCTTCCAGCGGCAATCTGGGCAACGGCGGCTTCGGCCATATTCGCCCGGATTACGTGGGTGGACAGATCCTTGCGAACCACACCCACAACGTTGCAGCGGGTGCTGCACCGATGTGGTTCAACCCGGGAGTCTTCGCTGTACCGAAGAATGGCAGCTTCGGCAACTTCGGCCGAAACACCATCTATGGTCCCGGCGTGAACAGCTGGAATATGTCCCTGAACAAGAACTTCAACTTCACCGAGAGCATTCGCGCTCAGCTGCGGTTCGAGTTCTTCAATGTCTTCAACCACACGCAGTGGGGGAACATCAATACCGGTCTGTCTGCGCCAAGCCCGGGGCAAGCCTTCACCAACACCTCTGTTGCCAACTACGCGGGCAGCTCGGGTCAGATCAACAGCGTTCGTGACCCGCGCCAGATGCAGGTGGGTGCGAAGTTCTACTTCTAACCCTCTCGTTGAACTTTCAACAGGAGTCCACATCGGTGGACTCCTGTTCTTTTTTCACGCCCAAGCTCGCTCCCGGCAAGTCATCGCTTTCGAGCTACACTCGGATACGAGTCCAGGTGAGTCCTGTGCGAGTGGGTATGACGTATCTGTTGCTTTTGCTCTTCTTTCTTGCCGCAGCATCGCCTCAGGCCGTCGGGGGGCAGACGAGCTCCGCGGAGCAGACCTTCAACCAGGCGATGAAGGATATGACTGCCGGCGCAAACGCGAAGGCAGAAGCAGAGTTCCATGAGCTTCTCCGCAAAGATCCGAACAATCCCTCCGTTCTGATCAACCTGGGCGTCCTGTATGTCAGGACGAATCGTTTCACCGAAGCGATCGATAGTTACAAAAAAGCGCTCCGCATCGTACCGTCGCAGGAGGCCGTACAGTTGAATCTCGGCCTGGCGTACCTGAAGCAGGAGAAGTATGCCGAGGCTCTGCCCTACTTCGCGCACCTGCATTCGCTGCATGGAGACAACGCGCAGGTCACCACGTTGTTCGCTACCTGCTTGGCTTACACCGGCAAGCCGAAGGATGCGATCGCTCTGCTTCTTCCACTTACCGGCCCTGACAGTCAGGACCGCGGCGCGTTATATGTCCTCGGCATCGCCTACACGCGCGCCGATCAGCCGCAGCAGGCACGCGAGGTGCTCGGCAGGGTGTTTGCGGAGGTGCCACCCTCGCAGCAGTCCTTTCTTTTGGGCGAAGCGTATCTCGATGCAACCGACTTCCCCGGCGCGGTGCAGGCCTTTCAGACCACCGTTGCAAGCGATCCTGATTTTGCGGGCGTGCACCGCGAACTGGGCCGCGCCTACCTGGGCATGCACCAGAACGACAAGGCAGAGCAGGAGTTGCGACTTGCAATCAAGGCAGACCCGCACGATAGCAGCGCGCTGTACTCGCTGGGCGCGTTACTGGTCCAGCTCTCGCGCTGGAGTGACGGGGCCTCCCTCCTGGAGCAGGCGCAGACCGTCGCGCCGAACTCCTGGGCGACAGCCTTCTACCTGGGCAAGGCGAAGTTCGAACTCCATGACACGGCCGCGGCAGAAAAGCAGTTGCGGCTTTCTGCAAAGTTGAATCCGGACGA
>CAZZVI010000131.1:0-6917 GCA_964657335.1 uncultured Terriglobus sp. | reverse complement strand
CAGCACGTGGCAGGCACAGCGGCGCGGCAGTACATCCTGGAGAGCATTGGGTCGGGCGTCGCTCTGCTTGACTACGATCGTGATGGTTGGCTCGACATCTATCTCGTCAACGGCAGCACCTTTGAGGCAGAAGCAGGGCATGCTGCGGCGCCGAAGGCCGCTTTATTTCATAACAATCATGACGGCACGTTTACCGATGTTACAGAGGCTGCGGGCGTCGCGAACGGGCGCTGGGGCAGCGGCGCGGTTGTTGCGGATTACGACAATGACGGCTGGCCCGATATCTTCGTCTCCAACTACGGCAAGAGCAGGCTCTATCACAACAATCATGATGGGACCTTCACCGACGTCGCGGAGAAGGCTCGTGTAACGTTCGATGGCTGGGCGACAGGCGCCACGTGGGGCGACTATGACGGCGATGGCTTTGTCGACCTGTACGTGCCAGGATACGTGCATTTCAACCTGCCAGGCGGAGAGAAGGCACCTTCGACCAACTGCACCTTTCGGGATCTGCATGTTATGTGCGGGCCTCGCGGCCTGCCCGGCGAGCGAGACCGGCTGTACCGCAATAACGGCGATGGCACCTTTGCCGATGTGACGCTTAAAGCCGGTGTGGAAGATAAGGGCCGATTCTACGGCCTGGCGTCGCTCTTCATCGATGTCAACGGAGACGGCCGTCCAGACCTGCTTGTGGCCAATGACTCCACGCCCAACTATCTCTATCTCAACAAGGGAGACGGCACCTTCAAGGACGCATCGTTCGCGTCAGGATACGCGCTGAACGCGGAAGGGCGCGAGACGGCATCGATGGGCATTGCAGCCGGCGATCTCTATCATCACGGACTTATCGACCTATTTAATACGACGTTTTCCGACGATTACAAGCCGCTCTATCGCAACGACGGCGGTGGTAACTTTACCGACATCTCGGTTGAGGCAGGTATCGCGGAAGCCATGGTTCCCTTCCTGGGCTGGGGCGACGGCATGATTGATGTTGATAACGATGGCTGGCTAGACCTGTTTGTCGCGAATGGCCACGTTTACCCGCAGGCGGACGCCAGTAACTGGGGCACAAGCTTTCGTCAGCGTCCGTTGCTCTATCGCAATCACGGAGGCAAGCTTGAGGCTGTACCTGCGGTCGAAGGCACAGCCCTGGCAACACCCATCTCGGCGCGCGGTGCTGCCTTCGGTGACCTCTTCAACAATGGCAACACCGACATCGTGATAAACAACCTTGAAGGTCCGCCTTCGCTGTTTCGCAACGTCAGTTCCTCTGCGAATCACTGGATTGCCTTCACTCTTACGGGCACGGGAAAGAGCAATCGCGGAGCGATCGGCGCGCAGGTGTACGTGACGGCCAACGGCATGCGGCAGCGCGCCGATGTGACTGCCGGCGGATCGTTCGCGTCGTCCTCCGATCCTCGGCTGCACTTCGGTCTGGGAACAGCGACGAAGGTCGATCAAGTTGACATCCGTTGGCCTGACGGCAGAAAAGAACAGGTGCATCCCAGCGGTACGGATCGCCTGGTCCAGGTCATCGAAGGCAGCGGAATCCGGCCGTGATGCGGCCGAAGAAATCGCGTAATAAAAAAGCGTGCCGGTAAGTGCACCGGCACGCGCCTTGCTAAACAGCATTGGGAGTTCTATCAACGTCTAGGAAGGAGCCGGTGCAAAGCCCGGGGGCAGCGTTGCCAGATTAGCGGACGTCGCGGGCGCGGAGCTCGCAGTGCCATAGAATGCGCCGTTGATTCCAGTTGGGAAAAATCCTCCTGACGTCAAGCCAGCGCCGCCGTATGCCAGGCTCAAGACCTGGGTGACCGAACGCACAGCCGGCAGGCCGTTAGAGGGATTGATCGAGAGATATTGAGCCTGTCCACCGGTCGGTGGCGGCACCAGGTCCGCTCCGTCCAGCACTGGGCTGGCAATACTCAGGCGCGCGATCTGTGTGTGCAGCGTGCCCACGTGTTGTGACTCCGTTGCAAGGATGCGCGCGGCTGTTTGTATCACGGCAGGTGTGGTCAGCAGGTAGGCTGCACCTCCGTAGGCTGACACTCCGATATCCTCGAAGATACGGGCGAGCGTAAGATACTCATTCTGATTGCCGAAGCCGATGCCCAGAGCATTCAGGTTGATGTTAGGCTTGGCAATCGCTGCCGTACCCAGAAAGCTTTGGAGCAGCGTGACGTGGGCACGCTCATCGATGCCTATCTCTGCGGTGATTGGACCTGTAAAGACAAGTGAGTTTGAGAAAGTAACCTTCGCGCCACCCGTGGTAAGTCCGCCGTTGGGAGGGTTCGCTCCACTTGCGACGCCGGATACCTTGAGGCCTGCCTGTTCGATACCGTAGCCGTATTGTCCGTAGGTATAGAACTCGGACTCAAGATACTCCAGGTTCAGTGCAAAGTTCAGTACCGCAACCTCAGTGGTAGTTGGGCTTGATGTTTGTGCTTCCGCGATTTTCGGGTCGGCGAGACCCATGGCGGTCACTGCGGCGGTGGCGACGCCTATTGTCTTAAGGAACTTACGCCTGTTCGGCGAAGCTTTGATAACTTCTTCGATGATGTTCTTCGACATGGGGAACTCCTTAACTGCGCGTTGAATGTTGAGAAACAGCCGGATCGCTACACAGTTCTGCGGCGGTGGCGTTCTGCAAACAGCAGAGCGACCGCGGGCATAACGAGCAGCCAGGTGGATGGCTCCGGCGTTACGGCAGTGGAACTTACAGTCACGCTGTAGTTGCTCGTCTGCTGGGTGCAGCCGTTAAATACGTTGAGGAATTTTCCGCCGCTTACGCCGCACAGATCGCCGGTAATGGTTGGATCGCCGGCAAACAGGGTTCCGGCAGCGAAGGTCGTCGTGAAGACGTTAGGATCTTCCGTCAGGGCAAGGATGTAACTGCCGGGGCCAAGGAGCTGGTTGATCAAGACGTCGCTGTTATCCGTCTCTGCAAAGGCAATCGGATTGCCGCCGTTCGCACTGAAGAGCGTGAGGACGGGGACGAAGCCGCCGCTCGCAAACGATGTGGTGGAGAAGCTGTAGGTCTGTGCGGTCGCCGCAGAAATGTTGACAGTAAATACGCTGTCGTCGCCCGCTAACTTACCGTTGTAGGTGGTGGTACCGGCGTGCGCTCCAACAGCAAACGTTGAGGCGAGCGCGAAGAGGGCGAGCGTTCCGGAGAAACGCCGAGTGTGCCTCATGTTCATGATGCTCCTGGGGAAATGAATTTCAGAGAAGATAGAAGCCTTCGTGCCGAAGGCAGACTTCAAAAAGCAAATCGTCAATGACGTCCGTTAGCCCTGCGCGCAAGCCTCAGTGGAGACTGGAGAAATCTCCTACGCGGCGATACTACTCGCCGCACGCGAGCGCATTGACCAAGATTAACTTTGTGTATTCATGCCACGCACAGCCACTTGTCCAAGATCAAGTGACTTAGTGGGCGACGCATAGCTCTTACAACAATGTAAATCTGGCTACAATCAGCGCGGCAGCACAGAGAAGCAGCAGCTAACTTACTGCCGAATTCCCGCATCCGCTTCGCAACTTATGGCCGGTCCGGCTTGAACTCCATCGCCAGCACGCCGCTCGGCTTGTCCTTCCATTGGCGGGTGTACTGATCGAGCGAACAGAAGCTTCGGCTCCACATTCGATCGATATAGAGCTTCCCGGTCAGATGATCGATCTCATGCTGAAGGATGCGAGCGTACCAGCCCTCCGCATCGATCTGAACGGCCTCACCGCGCTCATTGAGCGCACGCACCCGGACTTCGCGTGCGCGGGGCACCATGGCAACGAAGCCCGAGAGACTCAGGCAGCCTTCAAAGAAAGTCACTTGCGGCGGCGACATCAGCTCCAGCTCGGGATTGATCAGCACGTGAAATGGCACGGGCTTGCGCTCTCGCGCTGCAAGCTCCGCTGCCGTTACATTGGCGTGATACTCGGGTCTGTCTTCGACGACCGCGAGTTGCAGTCCCTCGCCAATCTGGGGCGCGGCCAGCCCTACGCCCGGCGCATCCCGCAGTGTCTCGCGCATGTGTTCGATCAGGTCGCGCATGTGCCTGCTGCCGATCTCATCGGTGCGGACCGGGCGAGCCACCTTGCGCAAAACGGGATCGCCTGCCTGAACGATCTTGATCTTCATCGTTGCTGAGCCTCTTACATCTCGTTGGCGTTACTCGACCAGGAACTCGGGGTCGACGGGCACCTCCATGGCATTCGCCAGCGCGTTGGTGTGCGCAGCGGTGCTGACAACGGCAAGCAGCTCCGCATACTGCTCGCCGGTAAGCCCCTTTGCGCGCGCAGCCGCAGTGTGCGAATGCGTGCAGTAGGTGCAGCTATTGATGGTTGAAACCGCGATGTAGATCAACTCTTTCGTCAAAGGATCGAGCGTACCCGGCTCGATCATGACGCTCTTCACACGGGCCCACGTCTGCTCCAGTTGATGCGGCTGGCTCGCAAGGGCGCGCCAGAAATGGTTGACGAAGTCAGAGTTTCGCGTGGCTCGAATGTCATCGAAGACAGCCTGAACCCTCGCATCTTGTGCAATGTCGTCATCCGTCCAAAGCTTTACCGTGGCCATGGGCTGCGCCTCCCGTGAGAACAGGATTGCCTGTCACACGTTCTCTAGGATGTCACGCGGGTCCCACCGGCCGACGGCGCCTGGGTCAATCAACCCGCTCGACTAAGTGTGAGGATCGCCAGCAGAAGAACGACGATGCCACCGCCCATCCAGCGCAGCGCCGCCGCCGGCGAGCCTCGCCACTCGCCCAGCAGCAGGCCCACGGCGTTGGCAACAAGCAGCCCGGCCGCAAGACTGAGCGGCCAGCCGATCGATGTGCCCAGCTTGCCCAGCGCGGGAGCCGCGGCTCCGTACACAAAAATGCTGCCACCCCAGAGCAGGCTCATCAAGAATCCAAGACCATAAAGCCTCGGCATCCCTGGCTGCACCAGCTTGCCTGCGGTGCGATTCCGCACCATCAGGAAGCCGCAGAAGATCAGGTTTGCGATGGCCCCGCCGCCGAGCATCAGCACCCAGATCATGTCCGTCGCCGCGAAGGTCGACAGGCCGTTGCCTTCGCCGAAGTGGATGATCGGCGCGGCCAGGGCGAAGCCGATGTTGAACACGGCGGACAGCAGGCCGGAGCCGCACACCAGCAGCAGGGCGATCGCCAGCGGCCGCCGCTTGCCGACCAGGTCTCCTCGTTGTTCGTTCTCTCCCGCTGCGGAAGCACGCTCCTTCAGCGCGCCTGCGCGTCCGCAGAGTGCAATGCCCACAAGCTCAACGCCAATGCCAAGCAGGATGAGGTGCCCGGAGCGTTCGTGCACTTGCGCGCGCGACAGGATCAGCATGGGCAGCAGCGATCCCAGCGCCGAGCTGATCGCAAGTACCAGCGTGTTCGCCATGGCGATGCCGATGGCGCTTACGCTCTGCCCGAACATAATGGCACCGAAGCCCCACGCGAAGCCGGTCAGCAAGGCGATCCACACCGCGCCATGCGGAGCGTGCGGCAGAAGCGCCCAGCTCGCAGGCGCGGTCAGCGACACCACCGCGGCGGGCAGCAAAAGGCACGCACCCACAATGAAGACGGACCACACGTTCTCCCACGCCCAGCGGCCGAGAAAGCGCATGGGCATGGTAAACAGACCGTTCATGATGCCGGAGACTACGGCGAGACCGGCTCCCACTTCCACGTTGCTTTGCATGATTCTCCTGACCGATTCCCATTGATGCGGAGGCTCTGGCGATGAAGACACTTCAGTGCAATGCTTGCAATGCAGGCAGTAAACGCAACGCATCGCAACCCCTGCATGGAGACTATGTCCTCAACGGTAGAACAGCTTCACCAAAAGCTTGTGATCTCGTGCCAGGCTTCGCCGGGCGATCCCATGGAAGACACCGAGGTGCTGCGGCGCGTTGCGCGTTCGGTCGTCCTGGGTGGCGCGGAGGCGCTTCGCCTGAACAGCGCCGCGGACATCCAGGCTATCCGGCAGGACACGACCCTGCCGATCATCGGTATCCAGAAGGTCTACGAACGCGGTGCCCTGCGCATCACGCCTGACTTCGCCTCGGCAAAAGCCCTGGCGCTCGCGGGTGCAAGCGTCATCGCGCTCGACTGCACCGACCGCCCGCATACTTTTGGCGAGCCGTGGCGAGAGATCGTCCTCCGCGTGCGGGACGAGTTGCATCTGCCCGTGATGGCAGACATCGCCACCCTGCGCGAGGGCATTGCCGCAGCAGAAGTGGGAGTCGAGCTGATCGGCACCACGCTGAACGGCTATACGGCCGAGACTGCCGGCGCGCATGCGTTTGACTGGCAGTTGCTGCGCGACCTTGTGCGTCACACCGGCAGAGCCATCGTTGCCGAAGGGCACATTGCAACGCCGCAAGACGCGGCACGCGCCATCGAAGAAGGTGCATGGTGCGTCGTGGTCGGGTCTGCGGTGACGCGGCCGGGCGTCATCACGAGCGGCTATCGCGTCGCGTTCGATCGCGTGCGGCGCCCGTTTGCTGTCCCGCCGAAGTACGTCATCGCGCTTGATCTTGGCGGCACCACGGTGAAGTCTGCCGTCGTGAACGAGCGCGGCGAGTCTTCCCTGCACGGCCGCACGCCGACGATGGCTGCGGAAGGGCGCAGTGCCATCGAGCGTTCCATGCACGCCGCGATCCAGGGCCGTTTCGACGAGGCGGCAGCGCAGGGTATTTCGCCTGTTGCCATCGGCATTGCGAGCGCGGGCGCGATCGATGCAACGAACGGCCGTGTCTTCGCCGCGACCGACAACCTGCCAGGATGGGCCGGCTTCGACATTCGCGGCAGCGTGCAATCGCTGTTCGGTCTGCCAGTCTTTGTTGAGAACGATGCGCATGCGGCCGCGCTTGCGGAGCTTCGCTTCGGCGCGGGACGCGGTGTGCGGAACTTCGT
>CAZZVI010000130.1:4727-9502 GCA_964657335.1 uncultured Terriglobus sp. | reverse complement strand
CTGGATGCCCTGGAGGCTGCTTGGTCGTCTCTCATCCCGTAACAGGAGAAGGGGCGCCAAAGAAGCGGGTGTCCCATACATGCGCGGCATCTCGCGGATGTGTGGATCCCACGCATCCGCTCAGCGTATGCATGGGGCGCCCGGGCTGAAGGCTCGCGATCTTCACCACCACACCACAAAACTGTCATTTCGACCACTCCGCTTCGCTCCGGTCGAAATGACAGTTCTAGTGGATAAGGAATCCGAAATTGAATCAACCGCCTAACCCGCCAGGCAGTCTCGCCTCACCGGCTCTGCAGCGGCTTCGACACGTTCTCCAGCGATTGGCCCGCGGCCTCCACGCCCATGGTCCACTCGCAAAGCGACCCGGCCAGCATCAGCGCCGCGCCGAGCGCGTAGCCGCCTGACACCGCCCAGTGCGAGCCCGTCCGGATGAGATAGCCGAAGAGCAGCGGCGCGGCCACGCCTCCAAGCAGTGTTCCAGCGGAATAGAACAGCGCAATGGCAAAGGCACGCAACTCCAGCGGAAAGATCTCCGACACGGTGAGATACGCGGCACTTGCGGCCGAAGACGCGACAAAGAAGATCGCCGTGAAGATGACACCTAAACCTTTAGGACCAATGATGTTCATGCCGAAGGGGATCAGCGCCCCCACCAGCAGCAGGGCCGAGATGCCGTAGGTCGCCGTGATCATGGGCTTGCGGCCGATCTTGTCGAACAGCTTGCTGAGCAGCAGCGGCCCGAAGAAGCTGCCCAGCGCGAACGGCAGTAGGTGCATTGGAAGATCATTGTCAGAGATGTGAAAGAACTTCTTAACCACGAGCCCGTACGTGAAGAAGACGGCGTTGAAGAAGAACGATTGCCCCACCATCAACACCAGCGACAGCACCGAGCGGCCGCGGTTCTCTCCGGTCATGTTGTCGAAGATGTCGCGCCACGGGGTGTGGTCGCGCACCGTAATCTTCAGCTTGTCGCCTTCGGGCGCGGGCAAGCTGGCCGGATTGCCCTTGCTCGCCTTGTCTTCGATCTCGGTAACGATCTTGTTGGCTTCCTCTTCATGGCCGCGCAGCATCAGCCAGCGTGGGCTCTCGGGCACGCCCAGCCGCAGCAGCAGCACCGCCGCGCCCAGCACGCCCCCGATGCCGAACGCAAAGCGCCAGCCAAGCGCGCGCATGTCGCCGCCGGCGTGCAGAAGGAAGTACGTCGCGACCGCACCGATGGACGCTCCCACCCAGAACGTGCCATTCACGATCAGGTCGACGGTGCCGCGCACCTTGCCTGGGATCAGTTCATCCACGGCCGAGTTGATGGCTGCATATTCGCCGCCGATGCCGAAGCCGGTGAAGAACCGGACGATCGCAAAATACAAGAAGTTATGCGAGAACGCGGTCAGAATTGTTGCGATCGAGTACGTCGCGAGCGTCACAAGAAACAGCTTGCGCCGTCCCAGTCGATCCGTCAGCCATCCAAAGAACAACGCGCCAAGCACTGCTCCCGCGAGGTACATGGTGGCCGCGCCGGTCACCTGCGGATCGGAGAGCGACAGCCCCTGCTTGCTTTGCAGAATGCCCGAGAGCGAGCCGACCAGCGTCACCTCAAGCCCGTCGAGCAGCCAGGACGTGCCCAGCGCAACGATGATGCGGGCGTGCCAGCGCGACCAGGGCAGCCTGTCCAAACGTTGCGGAATGTCGGTTTCGACGGTCCTGTCGCCGCCCTGCTTCGCCTGCTCGTCCGCCATGTTGTCAGCCCCTGCCGCCCTACTGCTCTTCGTCTTCTTTTTCTTTCTTGATGATGCTGATGCCTCCGTTGCGCTCGAGAATGGCATAGTCAATCTCTTCAAAGGTGCGCAGGCCGTTCAGCCGTGCCGAAGCCATGACGTCTTCCGGCGCCAGCCGCATGCCGGTCATAACGCCTTCTTTCCACTCGCCTTTGCGCACCAGCACCAGCGGCGTGCCGTCAAGCCAGATACCGAACTTCGGATACCGCAGCTTCAGCCCGGAGACGAAGCGGTGGATGCATCCCACGGTCAGCACGGCGCAGGTGCAGTTGGTCACGGAGCGGTCGTTGCCCACGGTGGACAGGATGATGACGCCGCCGATCAGGAAGACCAGCACGAACTCGAACAGCGTCAACTGCGCGCCAGGGCGCCGCGTGAGCATGCGCACCACCAGCGTCAGCACGATGTAGCCGAGCACGGCATGGATGATGGTAGCCACCTACGGCACCACCAGGATGCGCGCGCCGGTACTCTGCATGCCGGGCACCTGCAACTGAAAACCATGCACGCCTGGGAACGACGGCTCCATCTCGAGCTGGATCTCGGCAGGCAGGCCGCTGGCCGGGAAGGTGTACGTGATGCCGCCGTTGCCCACTACGGAGCGCTCCGGCTGCGGCACCACGCGCTGTGTGCCCAGCTCCTTCACGAGCGTGTCGCTGATGAAGAGTTCTATTTTGCCGTCGTGCAGGGCTTCGGGACGAAAATCAATGGTCATGACCGAGGGCGTCATCGCCCGCTCGGACCGCTCGTACTTGACGTCCATACCGGTGCCGTCGCCGTGCAGCTCGGCCTTGGCAAGCCAGCCGCGGCCGAAGACGCCCAGCACATCGGCAATAACGATCAACAGGAATACGCTCCAGATCACGCGTTCAAACGTCCACCAGCGTTCCTGGAAGGCCAGGTCTTCGCCGACCGAGATGGCGTTGTCGACCTTGGGAACTTCATTCCCTGAGACCGGATCGAGCAGCTTCGTGTCCGCCATTACTCTTCCTCCTTGGGCACAATGCTGATTTCGCCGTTGCGTTCGAGCGTGACGGTGTCCATTTCCTCGAAGGTCTTCATGCCCTGGTCGCGGCCCACAGCCATCACGTCGTCCGGCGAGATGCGCATCTTGCGCAGGGTGCGGCTGCGCCAGGTGCCGCCCTCCATCAGCAGCAGGGGCGTGCCGTCCAGCAGGCGCGCGATGTGCGGCGACCGCGCCCGGATCCACACCAGCATGTAATGCCCGCAGGCGATCACGAGAATCTGGCAGACGGCATTGGTCAGAGAAACTTCATTCGCCACCATGCCGGTGAGGGTCAGACCGCCAAGGAAAAAGATGAGCACGAACTCAAACGGCGTGAGCTGCTTGCCGGGCCGGCGGCCGACGATGCGCACCACAAACACCAGCGAAAAGTAGCCGAAGAGAGCGCGGATGACGGTGAGAGTTGCCATGATGTGGTGGTCCGCAGGTGCGAACTTTCCATAGGACGCCGGACCGGTACGAACCACCGCCTGCCGGTTGTTGGCTGCGACGCGCCACATTGCGCGCCAACCGGTGAACAGGTCTGGCAACAAAAGTTGCATCGTGCAAAGGTTTTCTCGCGGGAACGCGAAACTTTACGCCACTTCCTGTTTTTAGGTCTAGTGTTCTGATCGTTCCCCTGCTTCGAGGTCCCCCGTGCGCGCCATTCGCAGGTTCTATCCTTCTTCACGCCGCCGCCCGTTTCTGGCCTGTCCCTTGATGGTGGCTGCGACCGCTTGTCTGACGGTCATGCTGACCGGTTGCGGCACCGGCGGCAGCGGCTCGGCCGCGACGACCACCGGCACGGGCACGACCGGTACGGGCACCACGGGCACCGGCGCGACGGGCGGAAGCGGCTCGACCGGGACCGGATCGGGAGGCACGGGTTCGGGAGGCACCTCGACCAACACGGTGAGCGTAGCGACGGCCGCGCGGCTGCTGGACCAGGCGACCTTCGGCCCGACGAGCGACAGCATCACGAACGTGCAGAGCCTTGGCGTGGTTCCCTGGATTCAGGCGCAATTCGCCGTGCCGCAGACCACGCTGGCGACACTGCCGAACCCGCTGCCGACGCAGTGCGCGAACACACCGACGCCCTGCTTCGAATCGGAGTTCTGGCAAGCGGAGCTGACCGGGCCGGACCAGTTGCGGCAGCGCGTGGCGTTCTCGCTGGGTGAGCTTTTCGTCAGCAGTACGCAGTCGGTCGACGCGCGCGCCATGCTGCCGTACTACAACACGCTTGCGGCTGATGCCTTCAGCAACTGGCGCACCATCATGGAGGACGTCACGCTGTCGCCCGCCATGGGCCTGTACCTGAACATGATCCAGAGCGCGAAGCCTCCCGCCGGTCAGCATGCCAACGAGAACTTCGCCCGCGAGATGATGCAGCTGTTCTCCACCGGCCTGGTGAAGCTCAACAATGACGGATCCGTGCAGACGGACGCGGGCGGCAACCCGATCCCCGAATACACTGAGGCGCAGGTGCAGGCCTTTGCCGACACCTATACCGGCTGGACGTACGCGACCAGCACGGGCGGCATCCCGACCAAGTTCCCGAATACCACGGCCAATTACACCTACCCGATGGTCGGCGTAGATACATCGCATGATACGACGACGAAAACTCTGCTAAATAACACGGTCGTCTCTGCCGGTGGGACCGCCAAGGGCGATCTGAAGATAGCGCTTGATAACTTGTTTAACGATGCGACCCTGCCTCCCTTTGTCTCGAAACAACTCATCCAGCACTTAGTCACAAGCACGCCTTCGCCGGCCTATGTGCAGCGAATTTCCAATGTCTTTATCAACAACGGCAGCGGCGTGCGCGGCGACATGAAGGCCGTGCTGACCGCCATTCTGACCGACACCGAAGCGCGCGCCGGAGATACGAATGCAAGCTTTGATGGCGGCCATCTGCGCGAGCCGATGCTCTATCTCATGTCGGCCATGCGGGCGCTCGGTTACACCAGCACCAACACCGACAGCACGAACCT
>CAZZVI010000130.1:0-4627 GCA_964657335.1 uncultured Terriglobus sp. | reverse complement strand
ACCTCTGCCCTTGGCGTGATCGCTGCCGATCCCGGTAACATCACCGACACGCTTGGCGTGTTATTCCTGCACGGACAGATGCCGTCCGACATGCGGACCGTGATCGTCAGCACCATCTCACCACTTACTGATTATGGTCAGCGCGTGCGCGTCGCAACGTACCTGATCCTGAGCAGCTCGCAGTACAAGGTGATGCACTAGGATGCGGCCCCAAGCGAAAGACGTCCCGCGTCAAGGGCACAGCGCACGCGAAGCGCATAATGCGGGCCTAGAGCCCGCGGAGATCATCCATCCCTCACCTGGGGCTTCACCCCAGGCTGTTACAACGCGGGCCTTCAGCCCGCCGGCAAGGCAGTCGCAGCAGACAACTTCACATTCGTCGTAACGGAGCCCGCCTCATGTCCTCCCGTCAGAACCAATCCGCCGTCAGCCGCCGCTCCTTCCTGCGCTACGCCTCGCTTGCCGCCGCTGGCAACGCCGCCGGTCTTCGGCCCTTCGGCATGCTGAACGCGCTTGCCAGCACCGCGGCTCCCACCGACTACAAGGCGCTGGTCTGCGTCTTCCTGTACGGCGGCAATGACTCCAACAACACCATTATCCCGTTCGACACAAACGGTTATGCCAACTACGCAGCGCTGCGCGGGCCGTTGGCGCTGGCGCAGAACACGCTGCTGACACTGCCCGGCCTGCAGAACTATGCCCTGCATCCTTCGTTGCCGGAGATCCAGGCGCTGGTGAACGCCGGCCATGCCGCGATCGTCTCCAACGTGGGCACACTGCTGCAGCCCACCACGCGCGCCACCTACCTTGCCGGCAAGGTCACCAACCCGGTGAACCTGTTCTCGCACCCGGACCAGCAGGAAGAATGGCAAAATGTGAGCGCCAGCGGCAGCACCGCAACCGGTTGGGCCGGCCGCATCTCGGACGTGCTCAGCGCCACGCATAACTCCGGCTCGTCGCTCCCCATGATCACCAGCGTGGCGGGCGACACGCTGTTCTGCAACGGCACCAGCACCACGCCGGTCGCGGTTTCGCCCGGCAACCTGACCGGCGCCACCTGCTCTGAGGGCAGCGAATGTGCCGCCCGCACGGCCGCGGCCCAGTCACTGCTCACCTTCAACAGCGGACTTTCCCTCGTCACGGCGGACAACGGCATTACGGCCAACGCCTACAAGTACGCCACAACGCTGGCCACGGCTGCGGCTTCTGCTTCGCCGCTCAAGACCGTCTTCCCTACCGGCAACGGGCTGGCCGCGCAGCTGCAGCAGATCGCGCAGATCATCTCTGTCCGCTCGGCGCTCAGCGTCGACCGGCAGATCTTCTTCTGCGGCATCGGCAACTTCGACACGCACAGCACGCAGCTTGCCACGCAGGCCACGCTGCTCAGCGGCATCTCCGCCGCGATCGGCGCCTTCTACCAGGCCACGCAGGAGCTCGGCGTCGCCAACCAGGTGACCACCTTTACCATGTCGGACTTCGCGCGGACGCTGCAGCCCAATAGCAACGGCGGCAGCGATCACGGTTGGGGCTCGCACCACTTCGTGGTCGGCGGATCGGTACTGGGCAACCAGATGTACGGCGCCTATCCCACGCTGGCGCTCGGCGGACCGGACGACAGCGGCTCCAACGGCCGCTGGATTCCGTCGACGGCAAGCGTGGTCTACGCCTCGACGCTGGCGCAGTGGTTCGGCGTGAGCAGCTCGCAGTTGGCGCAGGTGTTCCCGACGTTGAGCGGCTTCAGCACGACGAAGCTCGGCTTCCTTGGCTAGAGCGTTTCGGGCGGTGCGTAGGCCGCGTCTGCCAGCACAACCGACGTCTCCACCTGCCGCTCCGGGATGTCCCAGTAGCGGCGTAGCAGCACTTCCTTCTCCGCGGGAGAGACCACGCGAAAGCCATGCCGCTGGTAGAAGCGAATGGCCCAATGCGAAGCCGCCCACGTGCCGATCAGGATCGGCCCACGCGCCATCGGCCGCACATGCTCCAGTAACATGCCGCCGATGCCTGCGCCCTGCGCCGCAGTGAGCACGTACGCGTGACGGATCAACGTGACGTCCTGCACATGTTGCAGACCCATCACGCCAAGCAGCCTGCTCTCGTGCTCCCAGCCGAAGAAGGTCACGCCGGAGTCGATCTCATGCTGCAGCTCCTCACCGGACATGTACGGGTCGTGCAGACGATCGTCCGGGATGACGCCGCGATATGCCGTCGCGCCATCATTGATGATTGCGAGAATCGCTGTCACGTCGCTCAGGGTGCAGGTTCGGATCAAGAGAGTAAGTCTCCGCGTGCCGTTAGCCTCTGCTTCCGGAAGCCGAAGACACACTCACGAACGTGTGTGCTTGATCCAGGCGATGCAAGGCTGCCAGATGGACAGTTGTGAGACCGGCAACAGCGTCACGATCATGGTCGCAATGACAGCATAGGCGATGATCGTGGCACGATGAACCCGGTGCAGAGACCACAGGTCGTACACCACGATCAGCATGGGTAGAGCGAGCGTGACCGCCATCGTGACCGGCAGGCCGAAGTGCCAGCGGTCGACCGCCGGCGCGAGGATCGACATCGTGCCCAGGATCATCAGCCGCTTGTGCGTCGCCGAGTCGCGGCGCGCGAACATGGCCCAGCCGATCAGTGCAAGGAAGGTGATCAGCGGCTCGCCATCACCCACCAGCAGGATGGATGGCGGAATGCCCAGCTGCCCGCGGCGGATGGAATCGAAGAGTGTCAGTGTGCCCAGAACGACCATCGCGGGCGGCAGGATAAAGCCCAGCACGCCCAGCGTGATGTGCCACTTCACTCTTCGCGCACTGACCAGCGCAGTCTGCACCAGCAGCAGAAGGATCCACGAAATGAAAGCCGCTCCGTGAATGTGGACTAGAGCGTTCGGCAGCTTCGCGCGGACCATGCCGGCGAGGAAGTAGCTCTTCGCAAAGCCGGTCACAACAATGCCCAGGATCAGCAGCGCCATCGCAGAAAAGAAGACATCATCGCGCCGCAGCCTGCGTTGAGTCACCACAACTTCAGCCATCGACCACTCTTCCGGGGTGGGAATCGTTCTGCGCTGCTTGTTCAACCTGCGTAACTCAGCTTACTTCTTCGGCACAACCTTGATCTCGAAAATCGTCGGCCACTGCTTGCCGGTAACAAAGATGCGGTCGTGCTCCGCGTCGTAGGCGATGCCGTTCAGCACGGACTCGGCGTCCTTCTTCTGGCTCTCAGGCAGGATGCCGGTCAGATCCACCCAGCCGATCACGTGGCCGTCCTTCGGCGAGATGCGCGCGATCCGGTTGTCGTGCCACACGTTCGACCAGATTTCGCCTTTGATGTATTCCAGCTCGTTCAATTGGTCGACCGTTTTTCCGCCGTCATGCACGACGATGTGCCGCGTCTCCGCGAACGTCTCGGGATTCCGGAAGCGCAGCGTGTCACTGCCGTCGCTGGTGATGATGCTGGTCTTGTCCTTCGTCATGCCCCAGCCTTCGCCGGTGTAGGTGAAGGTGCGGATCTGCCGCATGGAGAAGCGGTCGATCACGAAGCCGATGTGCGTCTGCCAGGTCCACTCGTAAATGTTGGGGCCGACATCGATAATGCCTTCGCCAAAATATTGCCGCGGCAGCACGCGTTGCTGCACCGGCTTGCCAGTCGAGGGCTGGATGGCCAGCAAGGCCGAGCGGCCCTCCATGCCGGTGCCCTCGTAGAACAGGCCGTCCAGGTAGAAGAAGCCTTCCGTGTAGCTGTCGGTTGAGTGCGGATACTTCGCCACGACGGTGTAGCCGCTGACCGGCGCCGCCGCGGGCGCGGCTGCAACAGACGTCAGGGGCCCGGCGAAGAGCAGCGCGCAGGCAGAGAGGCAGCGGAGGAGGCGGGAAATCGTCACCACAGTAGATTAGACGGGAGTCGCGCAACGCGTCTCGCATGACCGACAATAGTCGCCTGGAGGCATACCGAGTGATCCTGATCCTGATGGGTGTCAGCGGCACGGGCAAGACCACGCTGGGCAAGATGCTCTCTGCCCATACCGGCTGGCCGTTTCTGGATGGTGACGACTTTCATCCCGCGGCAAACAAGGCCAAGATGGCGAGCGGCGTTCCGCTGACCGACGAAGACCGCGCGCCGTGGCTTGCCATCCTGCACGGGAAGATCGAAGAGTATGCCGACGCGGGGAAGAGCATGATCCTGGCCTGCTCGGCCCTGCGCGCGCAATACCGCGCGGTGCTGCGCGGCGACCTTTCGCCGGAGGTTGTGCGGTTCGCCCTGCTGGAAGCCGATCCGGCAGTCATCGCGGCACATCTGCAAGCGCGCAGTCACCAGTTCATGAATCCCAACCTGCTGGGCAGCCAGCTCGCAACGCTGGAAGCGCCCGGCGATGAGGCATGGCACATCTCCGTGGCAGGCACGCCGCAGGAATCGCTCGCGCTGCTCGAGGCAAAGTTGAAGGAGGCATCGCCGGGTTAGGCGTAGTCTGTCGCTGTCGCCGGTCACGTGACCCGAAGGCAGGTTAAGACCGGATCGCGCCTTTCGCGCTTCGGCACATGCGGGCCTAAGGATAAGATCATGCCTCTAGCGCTTCGGCAGATGCGGGCCCAAGGATCGGATCGTGCCTTTAGAGCTAGAGGCATCTGCGGGC
>CAZZVI010000129.1:0-9517 GCA_964657335.1 uncultured Terriglobus sp. | reverse complement strand
GAGAGCAGCGGCAGGAACGAGCGTCCGTTGAGGCCGACGCGGCCCATGGTGCGATCGGCGATTACGGCGGCGCGCGCCATGTAGCCGGAATCCTCAAGCAGGGTGATCACGAGGAACATGCAGAGGATGGTCGGCAGGAAGCCGAGAATGGAGGCAAGGCCGTTCCAGACGCCGTCCACAAGGATGGCGCGCAGAACGTTGTCGGGCAGGTAGTTGCCGAGCGAAATGCCGACAGCGCCCAGCCAGTTGCTCAACGCGGTTCCTGCCGGGTAGGCAGCGCGGAACATGATCTGGAAGGCCGCGGCGATGAACAGCACGCACAGGATCGGTCCAACCACGGGATGCAGCGCCCAGTGATCGAACTCGCGCGTGAACCGCGAATGTGTCGGACGGCGGTACGATCCTGCCCGGGTGAGATTGTTGCAGTCCGTGGCGCAGCCGGTTGCGGCGTTGCCGCCGGCCTGCAGCACCGGCAGGATCTGCGCGGCAGAATGCTCACCGCCGAGAAAGTGTTGGATGGCATCCATGCCCGTGCCGCGCGCGGCGCTGATGAGCGCGGTGGGTGTGCCAATCTCCCGCGCGACCGCCAGCGGGTCGATGTAGCCATTCCGCGCGACCAGCTCATCCATCATGTTGATGAGCACGAGCGTGGGCAGATGGCAGGCCAGCACCTCAGCGATCAGCGGCATGTAGCGGTGCAGCTGGGTGCCGTCGATCACCAGCAGGATCGCGTCAAGCTTTGGCACGCCCGGCTGCGTGCCGTGCAGCACGGCGACGGCGATCTTCTGGTCTTCGGATTCGGGCGTCAGGCTCCAGACGCCGGGCAGATCAATGACGGTCTGGCCGGATTTTAGGCGGCCTTTGCGGTGCTCCACCGTGACGCCAGCGTAGTTGCTCACCTTCTGCCGCATGCCGGTCAGCCGGTTGAACAGGGTGGTTTTGCCCACGTTCGGCGGACCGATCAGGCCGATGGTCTGGAATTGGCTTGCGCGCGGCGTCTCCGGAGGCGGAGGAGCTTTGCGAGCGTCAGGCTTTAGCTCTGGATTGACGACGATCGAGCTCATCGGCGGCTCGCGGGCTTGATCTTCACGGTGGCAGCGGTTTCGTCGCGCAGGGCGATGTCAAATCCGTCCACGCGCACGATCAGCAGCGACCTGCGCGACAGGCTGCGCACCAGCTCCACCTCGGCGCCCGAGTTCAGGCCGAGCGAGCAGAGCTGGCAAAAAGCCTCGCCCTGCGCGACACCGATGACGGTCGCGCGTTCGCCGCGGTTCAACTCTGCCAGATGCAAGAACTTCATCCTCTTCCGCGCGGAACAAGGCGCAGGGAAACGTTCTCACCATCGTAGCGCAATTCCGACAACTTTGGTCCTGTATCGACGAAGCAGTCAATCTCTGCCGAAAAGACGCTTCCAGAAGGGCCCCGCGGCGGCGCTCGCATTCTCTCGCAATGTCTCCAAAGCGGGCTGTGGCGGCAGCGGTTTGCCCTCGTAGATGGCAAGCGGGTTATGCGTGCAGAGCAGGTCGGCATACTCCTCACCCAGCTTCTTCGCGATCAGATCGCGTGCTTCGGCCATGCGGGGTGGGCGGCGCACCAGGTCGTGCGCATCGGTCGCAAGCACATGGACCGAGCCGGACCGTACCAGGTTCCAGGCCATCTCTTTTGCCTTGCCGCCGAAGTTGCCGGTGATCGATCCTGCGGTCACCTGGATGAGCAGGCCCTTGCTCAACCATTCCTGCAGGCGCTCGGGCGTTCGCTGCAGCGTGGCATTGCGTTCCGGGTGCGTCAGGATCGGCGTGAGGCCGTCGACGCGCATCGCGTAGAAGACCTCGTCGAGCCGCGGGGGAATGTTGAAGTCCGGCAGCTCGACCAGCAGGTATTCGGTTTCGTTGATGGTGTAGCGGCGGGGATGGACGTGCGCGTCGTCGATGTTATCGATGCTCAGGTGGAAGTCGCAGCCGAGCCCGAGCTGCACACGCGCGGCGGTCTCTGTAGGCAGGGCATCGCGAATCTCCTGCAGGGTCGCTTCGTGCAGCGCACGGTCGTAGGTGTAGGTGTGGTTGGCGTGCGGCGTGGCGACGATGTGAGTGATGCCGTCGGCAACGGCCATCTCAACCATCGCGACGGAGGTCTCGAGGTCCTTCGAACCGTCATCGGTAGCGGGCAGCAGGTGGTGGTGCAGATCGATCATGCGCTGGCGAGGCTCCCGATCAGCCCCTGGAACAACTTCAGGCCGTCTGCCGATCCGAGCAGGGCTTCGCTCGAGCGGTCGGGGTGGGGCATCATGCCGAGCACGTTGCGGCCCTCGCTCAGGACGCCGGCGATGTTTTCGAGCGAGCCGTTGGGATTGGCCTCCGGCGTGATCTCGCCTGCGGGGGTGCAGTAGCGGAAAGCGATGCGATCGTCGCGCTTGAGTGTGGCCAACGTGGCCTCGTCACAGAAGTAGTTGCCTTCCATGTGTCCGATGGGCATCTGGAGCACTTCACGTGGCTTTAGCGTGTTTGTAAACGGAGATTGAGACGTTTCAGAACGCAGGTGAACCTGCTTGCAGATGTAGCGCAGACCGGCATTGCGCATCAGCGCGCCGGGCAGCAGACCGGCCTCGCACAGGATCTGAAAACCGTTGCAGATGCCCATCACCGGACCACCCGACGCAGCGAACTTCTTCACGGAACCCATCACCGGAGCGAACCGCGCCAAAGCACCCGTGCGCAGGTAATCGCCATACGCAAAGCCGCCAGGAACGAGGATGGCGTCGCATCCCTGCAGGTCTTCCGACGCATGCCACAGGAAGGTGACGGGCTGCTTCGCGACCGCATCGATGACGTTATAGGTGTCGTGGTCGCAGTTGGACCCGGGGAAGACGAGGACGCCGATCTTCATGGCTCTAGGTTACAGGATGTCGAGTTGCTTAGAACCTTCGTCATCCTTCGACTCCGCTGCGCTTCACTCAGGATGACGCTGTCATGATGTTGCGTTCCGCTCAGGATGACGAGGGTGTAGGTATGCGCGAGACCTACTCAAACACCGGCGCATATACACAATACCCACGCGGCGGAGCAGGGAACTCGGACCAGCCGTCTGCATCCGTGGTGCGTTCATCCGGATGCGCGTCGTCCTTGCCATCCCATGCGACCGGTTTGAACTTCTGATTGCGCCACTTGGTCTGTACCTTGGTGCCGCTCCACTGGTTGCCGAGGTTGTTCAGCACGTAGATCAGGCCGGTCTGGCCTTCGTTGCCGCCACGCTGCGAGACGTACAGATCCGGATCGGCGTGCAGGATGCAGCTTTCACCGCCGGCATGGCGATGGTGCGCATTGATCAGCGCGTCGATGCCGTTGGGCGACAGCGGCCGCGCCAGCCCGCAGTTGTAGTAGTCATGCCAGAAGACGCAGGGGTAGCCGTCCTGCGTCAGAATGAAGGAGTAACCGAGCATCTTGTCGTTGACGACTTCGTTGCCGCCCATGTCGTGATTTTCAGTGAACGTGACCGCGTTAAACGGTCGAGCGGCAGAGACAGAGCCACCGTCGGTCAGGTTGCGCAGATCGTAGTTGGGTGTGTCGCACAGGTCCTTCAGCTTGTAGCGAAGAGGGAAGTCAAATGCGGCGATCTGCGAATCGGTTAACTTGCTTACCGAATCAAGCCATCCGCCAATATCATCCGGGCCGGACCAGTATTCGCCGACAACGAAGGGATTGAAGTTGGGAGCGCTCTTCTTCTGATACTCATACTTCGCGAGCAGGCCGATCATCCACGCGCCGAAGCCCTTCACAAAATCGAAGCGGAAGCCGTCAAAGTCGAGATCTTCGATGATCATGCGGGCGTATTCGTACATGGCCGCATAGACCTTCGGGTTACGATGACACAGGTGCGGGAAGCCGGCGAACTGCTCGCCTTCCATCATCACTTTTTCGTAGCGCGAGGGATGGAAGCAGTCCCAGTTGCGCGCGAACTTGCCGCTGGCTGGCGTGAACTTCGTCCAGCGCTTTTCACCGTCAAGCGGGTTTTCTTCTTCCGCATCGGCGCCGCTGTTGTGATTGATGACCATGTCGGCGATCGCGCCCATGCCGTTGTCGTGGATGATGCCAATCAGCTTTTCCAGCTCGGCGCGGTTGCCGAAGCTGGTCTTAATCGAACCCTTCTGGTCGAAGTCGCCCAGATCGAAGTAGTCGTACGGGTCATAGCCCATCGTCCCTTTGTCCGCGCCCTTCGAGATGGGCGGCAGCCAGATGGAGTCGAAACCCGCGCCTTGTTTGCCGAGTTTCGGAATCTCTTCGGCAAGGTAGTTCCACCACTCGCCCAGCCTGTTTTCTTCCTTGGCACAATCCCAGTAGAAGCCCTGCATCATCACAGCCATGCGTTTTGTCACTCCTCGACACAAGTCGGTCTTGCCGCTCCAGGAGCGGAGGAAACAACCTCGACTCTGCGTTTGTGGGTCTGATGCATCGAACGATGTGTGTGGTTTGACGTGACAGAGCATTGCGCGGTGATGGAATGAATCTGCCTGGCGGATCGACTGAGCAAACCCGAGCGCATCTGCGCACAGCGGGAGGCGCGCTGATGGGCTGGTGGCGTGCCACCACGCTGGATGCGTTGTGTGTCGGCCTGATGTGGTTCATCGGCCTGTACTTCATTGGTGTGCCGTGGGCTCCGTTGTGGGCGTTCGTCGGTGCGCTGTGCCAGTTCGTTCCTGGCATCGGCACGGCCCTCAGTGTATGTGGACCGGCGGTCGCCGCGTTCTTTGCCAGCGTGGACACGGGCCTGGACAAGCTGTGGTGGACGCTGGGCCTATACGCCTTCATCGCGATTGTCGATGGTCTTTTGATTCAGCCCATGCTGTTGAAGCGATCGACCCTGGTGCCATGGTGGGCGGCAATGCTTGGGCCGATTGTCGGAGGCATCGTGCTACCGCCGTGGGGAGCGCTGCTGGCGCCTCCGCTGCTTGCGGTGGTGTTTGCGTTCCGTCGGCAGCGAACGATAGGGCCTTAGCCGCCTAGCTTGTACTTGTTCTCTGCGATGCGGAACAGCGGCCGCCATACCAGGCGATTGATCGTGACGACCATGAGCGCCATCACGATCGTCGCCAGCAGAAGAACGGCGAAGCGTCCCGCGTCTGTTGCCGCGCTGATCTGTTCGCCAAGGCCGAAGGTCGTGAGTGTCTGGCCCTTCAGGCGGAAGTATTCGGCGATGATGCTGGCGTTCCACGCTCCGCCTGATGCCGTGATGAGCCCGGTGAGCAGGAACGGGAAGATGCCCGGCAGGATGACCGTGCGCCAGCGCTGCACCGTGGAGAAGTGAAACAGGCGCGAGACCTCTTTCAGGTCGCCGGGAATGGCCATGGCTCCGGCGATCACGTTGAACAGGATGTACCACTGCGTGCCCAGCAGCATCAGTAGGATGGCCGCGGTTCCCATGCCCGCGCCGCTCTGCAGCAGCAGCAACAGCAGCACCGGAAAGAGCGCGGTAGCCGGAACGCTTGCCGCGATCTGCGCCAGCGGTTGTGCGATGCGCGCCAGCCGTGGATGCAAGCCGATGGCAACGCCGGCCGGCACGGTCCATAGCGTTGCCAGTAGCAGCGACAACATCACGCGGAGCAGCGTGGCTCCCGCGCCGCCCAGGATGTGTTCGAACTCGAGGACATGAATGGTGCGCAGCAGGTGGAGTGCCTGGAAGGCGGAGTAGCCTACGATGGCGAACGCGACCGCGTAGAGCGCCGTGCGAAGGACGCGCGAGGGAGACTTGCGATTGATCGCGTCGTACTCCGGATGCGAGGAGTGGTGCTTCGCTTCGCGCCGGTAGAGCCGCTCGGTGAGCGGCGCCAGTGTCATGCGGCTCAGGCTGCGCATGGCGTTGGACTGTCGCAGCATGTGCAGCAGCGGCGAGCGGACGTGCCGCGTGCTTTCGACCTGCTCGAACTTGAAGCGCTCGCTCCACGCGATCACGGGCCGCCAGACCAGCTGATCGGTGGCCACGATGATGAAGATCATGGTCGCCAGTCCCCACAGGATGGCAGTCGTGTTGCCCGTGCTTGCGGCGGTCTGCAGGTAGCTGCCGAGGCCGGGCAGACGGAAGTCGCGCGAGCCGAGCACAAACATTTCGCAGGCCATCAGGAAGAACCATCCGCCTGCAACCGACACCATGGAGTTCCAGATGAGACCAATGGCAGCGTATGGCAGCTCCAGTTGCAGCAGCCGCTGCGCGCGCGAGAAGCCGAAGATGCTGCTCGCCTCCGTCAGCTCGCGCGGCAGACTCTTGAGCGACGAGTAGAACGAAAAGGCCATGTTCCACACCTGGCCGGTGAAGATGAGGATGATCGCGCCAAGTTCCAGCCCAAGCTGCCTTGAGGGAATCAGCTCTACCATCGCGAGCATCACGCCAGGCAAAAAGCTCAACACGGGGATGGATTGCAGGATGTCGAGCGCCGCAATCATCAGCCCTTCGAGCCTGCGGCTGTACGCGGCGACGTAGCCATAGCCGATGGCAAAGACGAGGCTCAACAGGTAAGCCGAACCCATGCGAACGCAGGAGTACAGGGCATAGCGGGGCAGAGCGCGCGGCGACAGCGACAGCACGACATTCGGCTGCGGCTGTGCGAACCACAGATGCGCGATCTGCACCACGCCATAGAACGCGGCGAGACCGATGCACGCCACGACCAGATCGAGTACAACGGGCCACGTCCGGCGCAGCGCCTGGCTGCGAGCCAGCGTCTGCGGCAGGCCGAGCTGCCCGCGCTGCCGCCGAGCGCCAAAGTTGCCGGGCAGCAGCTTCATCGCGACCCCGCATTACGGCGGGGGGTCACGCCTCGACCTCGGCAGCATCTGTAGCGTGTTGCGTGCTCGACAGGGTGAAGCGGCGGCGGCTGGAATCGAAGTCGAACAGCTCGGCGTAGCGGCCCCAGTTCACCGCTGTTTCAAGCTGGCGCAGTGTCTCTTCTTCGCTGAACTGCTCGTCCAGCATGTCGTGGAAGAACTCCTCGGGCACGGAGCCGTCGCTCTTCGCCTCGAGCGCGCGAACGATCTGCCGCAGCAGCAAGACGTTCTCCACGGCGGCCGCGCGAAAGATCTCCTTCTGGCGAAGGATCTCCGCGTTGGCAAATTCAACACCGACGTCGGTCAATGCGGCGTCACCCTCGGTCACGCTTAGGAAGCCGAGGAGCGCGGCAGCATCGACGATCGGCAGCAGGTCGTCGATCTCGAACGAAAGGTCATCCGCAAGGCGATAGATGTCGGCCTTGTTGCCGTGGTCGATCAGGAACTCCAGCAGGCCGGCGATGCCGCCGGGGCGCGCGTGCGGCAGCATTTGGTAGCTCATCAGGCGCTGGTCGCGCACACGCTTGCCATCCGCGGTGCGAGGCAGTTCGGGTGGCTGCGCGTCCGGCTGCGTCAGCACCTTGTAGATGTAGTCCACCAGCTGGGTGAAGGCGGCGGCCTTGCGGTCACGCGGATGCTGCAGCGCCACGCGAAAGTCCGTGCGCACATGGCCGGGATTGCGGCCAAGCACGATGATGCGGTCCGCCAGCAGGACTGCTTCTTCAATGTTGTGGGTCACGATGAAGATGGCCTGCGTCGGCATGGTCTTCTTCTGCCAGAGCTCCAGCAATTCGCTGCGCAGGTTTTCCGCCGTCAGAACGTCCAGCGCGGAGAAGGGCTCGTCCATGAACAGCACTTCCGGCTCAACCACGAGGGCGCGCGCAAAGCCGACGCGTTGCCGCATGCCGCCAGAGAGCTCTTTCGGATACGCCTGCTGAAAGCCGTCGAGGCCGACGGTGTCAAGCATGTGCAGGGCGCGGCGGCGGCGCTCGACCGGTTCGATGCCGCGGGCCTGCAAGGGCGCTTCGACGTTCTCAAGCACCGTAAGCCATGGGAAAAGAGCGAAGCTCTGAAAGACAATGGAGACATTGATGTCTGTCGTTCCGATAGGCTTGTCGTGCCAATAGACCTGGCCTGCGGAGGGGATGGAGAGTCCTGTGAGCATGCGGAGCAGGGTCGACTTGCCCGACCCGGACGGGCCTAGCAGCGCAACAATCTCGCCCGGTACGATCACCAGGTCCGTCGGCGAGATCACCTGGATGCGGTTCTCGCTGGGTTGCGCGTAGTACTTTTCCACGCGCTCGGCGCGAATGATTGCCTGTGGCATGCTGTCTCACATCAGGTTGTTGCAGGCGTTGTGGTGCAGAGGACGAGCGGACCCGCCCATGTGGTAGGTGAAGCCTATCATCCTCGCACGCGGCCCGCTCTGCATTTGCCGTAACTTGCACTCTCAGGAGCGGGTGGGGTAGAACAGAGGTTAGATATGACGACCCCTGCCACGAAACCCAGAGTCCTGGTTGCTGACGACGAACAGGTTATCGCGAATACGTTAGCGATCATCCTGAACCAGGCTGGTTTTGAAGCGAAGGCGGTGTACTCCGGCGAAAGCGCGCTTGAGACGATCGACGAGTTTCAACCCAACATGCTGATTTCAGACGTCATCATGACCGGCATGACCGGCATTGAGGCTGCCATCAAGGTGCGGACCAAGCTGCCGAACTGCAAGATCCTGCTGTTCAGCGGCCAGGCTGCAACGGCCGACCTGCTGGAAAAGGCACGCGCGCACGGCCATGAGTTTGAGATCCTCGCCAAGCCGGTTCACCCTACCGATCTGCTGGCAAAGCTCCGCAGCTGACATTTCACGCAAGCAGGTTCTGCTCCGCTACTTAAGCGGCATACACACGTGCGCGCTTTCGCGAGGACGCTTCCCCGCTGCCTCTGGCGTGCAGGCGGTGTCTTTGCTGATGAAGGGTGTCTTTTGGAGAAAGCGGCGGACTTCAGCCCGCCGAAATACCGGTTGCAAGTCAGCCCTTTAGAGCTGGAAGGCTGGCTGCAACTTCCGGGGCTAAAGCCCTGCCTGCAGGACCGCAGTTCAGAGGCCTAAAGGCCTCTGCTTTCTCCCATTCTGTACACAGATCGCTTGTTACAGGCATTTTTTAGCCGCTTATTTCATCCGGCTTCGCTCGTGTTGACCCGTGTCTTCACCGCGACCGCCGGATTGCCGGCATATACCGTCCACGGCTCAAGTGACCGCGTCGTCACGGCGCCCATGCCAAGCACCGCGCCTTCGCCCACCTGGACACCGGGACCGACCGCTGCGCGCGCGCAGATCCAGGCGTACGCTCCGAAGTCCATGCGATAGGCCAGCAGGGGAAACGCTGGATCGTTGTAGTCGTGCGTGGCTCCGCAGAGATAGGCACCCTGCGAGACGATGCAGTGCGAGCCAAAGCGCATGGGTGCGGGATTGTAGATCTCCGCGCCGTTCGCTGCTGCGACATGGCTTTCACAGTGCAGGTTCCACGGTGCCCAAATCCTTGATCCGGGATAGAAGTGGCAGTGCGGACCCATGGTCGCGCCGAAACAGCGCAGCAGAAAACTTCGCCAAGCGAACAGAGGCCGAGGCGACGGCTGGTAGAGCAGCAGGTGCACACACGCCCACAGCAGCCTGGCGAGTCGGTTCTTCTTCGAAAAGGCCGGCCGCAGGT
>CAZZVI010000128.1:0-9559 GCA_964657335.1 uncultured Terriglobus sp. | reverse complement strand
ACGACAACGAAACCATTTCGCTGGGCGGGACCACTATCGTCGCGCACAAGACCGCAGGGCACACGAAGGGCTGCACCACGTGGACGCTCGACACAAGGGAAGGCGGCCGTACGCTACATGTTGTGATCGTCGGCGGATGGGCCTGGAATCCTGCCGTGCGCCTGGTCGGCACGCCGGGCAAGCCCGCGTCCTACCCTGGGATCGAGCGGGACTTCGACCACGCCTTCACTACCTTTCACGCGTTGCCCTGCGACGTTTTTCTAGGCGCGCATGGCGTGTACTTCGACTTGCTTGGTAAGCTCGCACGCATGCCTCGCGAAGGCTCAGCGGTGTGGATCGATCCGGGAGGCTATCAACAGGCCCTTTCCGCCAAGGAGTTGTCGTTCCGCAAGGAAGTGGAGATCGAGTCGGGAAGCCAGTAGCCAAACCGGCTAGACTATCTCCTGATGAGCTGGTTCAAGCGGCAGGACACGGAGATCGTGAGCGACCAGGAGCGGACGGTTCGGACAGAAGGCCTCTGGGTCAAGTGCCCGGACTGCGGCAAGGCTGTCTTTCGCGCCGAGCTTGAGAGCAACCTGAGAGTGTGCCCCCACTGCGGCTACCACTTCAAAATGGACGCGCGCACCCGCATCGACCTGCTGCTCGAGCCTGGCTACCAACTGGTCGATCTGGAGCTGCGCTCGACTGATCCACTGGAGTTCTGCGATGTGAAGCCTTATAAGCGCCGGCTGGCCGAGGCGCAGGCGAAAACCGGGCTGAACGACGCGATCGTAAACGCCATCGGCAAGCTGGGCACGCGCGAGATCGTCGTTTCGGCGATGGAGTACGACTTCATCGGTGGATCGATGGGCGCGGTGGTGGGTGAGACGATTGCACGCGCCGTAGATCGCTCGATCGAGACACGGCATCCGCTGCTCATCATCTCGGCCAGCGGCGGCGCCCGCATGATGGAGGGCATCGTCAGCCTGATGCAGCTTGCCAAGGTATCCACCGCGCTCGGCCGCCTGGCTGATGCGCGCGTGCCGTACATCAGCCTGATGACCGACCCGACTACCGGCGGCGTCACCGCCAGCTTTGCCATGCTGGGCGACCTGAACATCGCCGAACCGGGCGCGCTGATCGGCTTTGCCGGCCCACGCGTCATCGAGCAGACTATCCGGCAAAAGCTGCCGGAGGGCTTCCAGCGATCGGAGTTCCTGCTGGCACACGGGTTTCTGGATGCGGTGGTCTCCCGCAAGGACTTGAAGGCGTATCTCGAGCGCGCCTACGCGTGGATGGCTGCTTAGCCGTATCGACCTTCTCCCTGCTTGCTGGTGTGGCTCCCTCACTGACACATTTCAGAGGCTGTCATCCCGTAGCAAAGCGGCGGGATCTGCTGTTCCTCCTGCAACGGCTGCGCTTGCCTAAGAGACATATCCCGCTTAAGGGCGGGATCAGTTTTGGATATCACCGAAGACAGGCGATCGAGATTCGACATGCAGATTGCCATCGCTTCGTGGAAGATGGAAGGCATGCAACCGCCTGACCACCCGTCACCAATCCCGTTCCTCACCGGCCGTTCCACGCAATGGCTTCTGATCGCACTGGCCCTGTTTCTGCTGCAGGTGCTGCCGTTCCTCTCCTATCGCTGGGTCACCGACGAAAGCTGGTACGCGGGGCCGGCGTACTCCATCGCGCAGGGCCATGGCGTAGCCGATCCGGCGATCGGACCGAACGATCTTGAGAACCGCATGGACACACGGCCTCCGGGCACGGCGCTGGTCATGGCTGCGTCCTTCAAGAGCTTCGGCGCGGGACAGATCCAGGCACGGCTCGGGTCGGTGCTGGCGGGCCTGCTGGTGGTGTTCCTGGTCTGGCGCCTAGCTGGACCGCTGATCGGTCCTGAAGGAGCCGCCATTGCTGCGCTTGTGACGGCAACCGATAACCTGCTGGTGGCCACGTCGCGCACGGCCCGGCCCGAAGCGCTCACCATCATGGCGGTGTTGCTCTCACTCTTCGCGATGAGCCGCTACGGCGCGGCGGTGAGTCGAGGCCGCAGCTGGTGGGCGTTTGTCAGCGGTCTGCTGATCGCGATGGCGGTGATGTTTCACATCACCGTTGCGGGTTACCTCATCTCCTTCGGCCTGCTTGCCATCGTGATCGACCGCAGGCGCGGAGAGCTTGGGGTTCGCGGCGTGCTGCTGTACGGCGCGGGCTTTATCGCAGGGCTGGTGCCCTTCGTCACATGGGTGCTGACTGCCCCGCTGGGCCGGCAATCCTTTCGCGAGGAGTACCTCTCCCGCGCGGGGGGCGGCCTGCAGGAACGGATTCTGCATGAGGCGCATCGCTACAGCGACGTCTTCGGCATGAACATGCTGCATGGGCACGGCCTTGAGTCTCTGCCCGTGCGCTTGCCCATCCCGCTGCTCTTCCTTTTTGCCACGTGGCTTTTGTGGCGCTATGCGCGGCGGTGGTTTTACCTGGAACTCGTTCTGCTGTTGCCGACGCTCCTGTGGTTCGTGGAGACGGTGAACAAATCGTCCCGCTACCTGGCGCTGGTGGCGCCGGTGCTTGGCTTCGCCTTCGGCGCGGCGATGGCCGCCACGCGCGAACGCGGACGCTGGCGCACGGCTATCGTCCTGGCGAGTGGCTTTGTCATACTGGCTCAGCTCGGCGCCAATCTGCTGCTGCTGCGCGGCGCGAGCAAGGCCAACTATAACCGCGTGGGAGCTCTTCTGGACGCGTCCGTTCCCGCGGGCGAGCCGGCGTACGGCACCATCACCTTCTGGCTGGCGATGCGCAACCACACCTACATCTCAGAGGAGCGCACAACGCCGGAGATGGCTGCGCAAAATTTCGGCGTGCACTACTTCATCCTGGGCGATCGCATGATGACCGAAGGCAACGACTGGGATGCGGATTATTACGCGCGAACGCGTAAGAGCCTGGCCGACATCGAAGCGAATGGAACGCTGGTCCGCTCCATCCCGGACCCATATTACGGCGCTCTGAAGGTGTACCGCATCCGGTAATTCTCATAGAAGATGACCGGCGACGAGCTAGACCTCGGGATCGATCCTCTGATCCACTGGCACATAGCCGTGGTCGGCGGGTGAGGCGAGCGTCTCGCGCAGCACATACAGCGGACGCTGCTTGCTCTCGGTGTAAATACGCCCGATGTATTCGCCGAGCACGCCGATGGAGAGCATCTGCGCGCCGGACATGAACAGCATGCCGATGAAGGACATCGCCCATCCACGCACCCAGGAATGCGTAAACAACCGGATGAAGATGGTGTATCCGATGCCTGCGAGCGCGAGGCCGGCTGCGATGAAGCCGATCATCGTGACAAAGCGCAACGGAACGATGGAGAACGAGACCATGCCATCGATCGCAAGTGCCAGCATCTTGTGCAATGGATATTTCGTCTGGCCGGCAAAGCGGCTCTCGCGCTGGTACTTCAGGCCGATCTGGTTGAAGCCGATCCAGCTCGACATGCCTCGCAGCAGGCGGTGCCGCTCGGGCATCCGGCGGAAGACCTCCTGCACGGCCGCGTCGATCAGGCGGAAGTCGCCGGTGTCGAACGGAATCTCGATCTCTGCCATGCGGTTGATGGAGCGGTAGAACAATCGCGCCGACCACAGCTTGAAGCGGCTCTCACCGGTCCGCGACTCGCGCACGCCGTACACCACCTGGTAGCCCGAGCGCCACAGGGCCAGCATCGCCGGGATCAGCTCGGGCGGGTCCTGCAGATCGGCGTCGATGATGACAACAGCCTTGCCTCGTGCGCGGTCAAGCCCCGCCGACACCGCAGGCTGGTGGCCGAAGTTGCGCGACAGGCGAAGCACTACGATGTGGGGATCGCCCGCGTGCAGTTCCCTCAGTATCTCCGCGGTCCGGTCGCGCGAGCCGTCGTCGACGTAGACGATCTCGTAGGGCTCACCCGTGCCCTGCAGCACGCCCGTCAACCGCTCGTGACACGCGACCATGACGGCTTCCTCGTTGAAGCACGGCACGATCACGCTCAGCGTGGGTTGATCGTTGTTCGTGGTGTCGATCGATGAGGCCATGCGATTGACCCAACTATAACTCCGCACGCCCGCTACCGAGCCGCACGTGGATACCACCTTCAGCAGAAGAATCCGGGCACGCTGTTCGAGTCGGACAGCGGGACAGGCCTTGGGAATTCTGAACGAATGCGCCGAGCGCGCAGCATTTCATAGCCGAACGAAGATATAGTTGCATATACAACTAAACTTAAGGAGATTCCCATGCGCCTGCCTTCCTTCAAGTCCATGCTGCTGCCCTTGCTATGCACCGCATTCCTGCTCCCGTGCACGGCGAGCGCCCAGAATGCGCCTACTCTGCCTGCGGTGCCCACCACAAAGGTGGTTGCGATCGGCAGCGTCGACAGCACACTCGCGCAGGGCTCGGCGGGAGCGAACATCATGCCGCGCGAGGTGAGCGACACGGTACGCCTGTATCTCGCGGGCAAGATCGACCAGTGGTACGTGCGCAAAGACACGCGCGGCGTGGTCTTCCTGATGAATGTGAGCAGCGTGGAAGAGGCGCATGCGCTGCTGGAGAAGCTGCCGCTCGGCGTCGCCGGCATCATGAAGTTTGAGCTGATCCCTGTGGGTCCGCTCAGCCCGCTCAACTACCTGCTGGCGCCAGCGCCGGCGGCATCCAAGCCGTAAGGAGCGCACGACATGTTCTGCTATTGCGCGGAAAGCCGCAGGGCAGCGCGGCTGCTGACGGCGCGCTACGATGCGTTCCTGTCGGAGGCCGGGCTGACCTCGGCGCAATTCGAAATGATGCAGGTGATCGCATCCGCGCCAAGACTGCATGGGCGCGCGCTTGCCGAGTTGCTCGCCGTCGATCCGGCAACGCTGTCGCGAAACCTGAAGGTACTGATCGCGGCAAAGTGGGTGCGTGCACAGCGCAGTCAAGAGGATGCAAGGCAGACGATGTACTCGCTTACGCCCGCTGGCGAGGAGCGGTTGTCTGACGCACGTTCCCTGTGGCAGAAGGCGCATCGCGCCACGCTCAAGGGTTTTGGCGCACAGGCCGAACCGCTCCGCCGGACGCTTGAGGGAATGACGTCGATGTTGCGCGCCTAGCCTCCCACTGGCCGCGCCGGTAAGATGGTGCGCATGAGTACCCTGCGAACCAGCGCGCTCGCGCCCGGATCCGTGCAAAGCGAGATCCGCGCCATGAGCCTGCTTTCCGAACAGGCCGGCGGCATCAACATGGCGCAGGGCATCTGCGATACCGAAGTTCCAGCAGTCGTTAAGGCCGCTGCGCACGCCGCCGTAAACGCGGGCCACAACATCTATACCCGGCAGGACGGCATCGCCCGCCTGCGCAACGCGATCGCCGCGGACTGGCAGCGTCGCCACGGCCTTGAGCTTGATCCCGAAACTGAAGTCATGGGCACCAGCGGCGCAACCGGAGCCTTCCACGCCGCGGGCATGGCGCTGCTGGACCCCGGTGACGAGGCCATCCTGTTTGAGCCGCTCTACGGCTACCACGCGGGCGCAATGAAGGCGATGGGGGTCAAGCCGGTCATCGTTCCGCTGGAGTACGGTGCCGCGGATCACTCGTGGTCGCTCGACATCGATGCGGTCCGCTCGGCCGTCACGGCGAAGACCCGCGTCATGGTAATCAACTCGCCTTCCAACCCGGCGGGCAAGGTGTTCACGCGAGCCGAACTTACCGCGCTTGCAGAGCTTGCGATCGAGCACGATCTGTTCATCTTCTCCGATGAAATCTACGAGCACTTCATCTACCCCGGCCACGAGCACATCGCCATGGCGACGCTGCCAGGCATGCGCGAGCGCACGATCACCATCTCGGGCTTCTCAAAGACGTTCAGCGTCACCGGATGGCGCGTTGGCTACCTGGTTGCGGACCCGAAGTGGGTGCCTTCCATCGGCTACTTCCACGACATGCTCTACGTCTGCGCGCCCGCGCCGTTCCAGCATGGCTGCGCCGCGGGGCTTGAGGAACTGCCGCCGTCGTTCTATGTCGATCTGGCCACCTCGCACGACAGCAAGCGCGAGCGCGCGGTCGCCGCGCTGGCCGAAGCCGGCCTGACACCGCACATCCCTGACGGCGCGTACTACATCCTCGCCGACGCCACGCAGCTGGAGGGAGCGGATGCAGCCGAGAAAGCTCGTTACCTGCTGAAGCAGACCGGTGTTGCCGCCGTCGCAGGCTCAGCCTTCTTCCGCAAAGGCGGCGGAGAGAACCTGCTGCGCTTCTGCTTCGCCAAACGCGACGACGACCTGGACGAGGCCTGCCGCAGGCTGCGAAAGTTGTCCGTTTAGGAGAGCGACCAGCGCACGCTCCAGGGGCCGAGTCGATCGTCTGCCTGCCAGCCTTCGAGCCAGATGGTTTCGCCTGTCGTTGGAAAGTCAGCATGCTCGCCCCAGGTGAGATTGGCGCGGAGCGTGAGCGTTTTGCCCTCAGCAAATGGCCATGCGATGACGAAGGCTCCCGGTGACAGCACCTGCGCGTTGCCGCAGCGCTCGCGCAGATCGGCAAGCAGGGGCGCGATGCGCTCACGGCGCACGCCGAGGATGTTGCGGAACCAGGCGAGCTCCGTCGCGTGCGGCTCATGCCCGAGCTCGTCCCAGTTGAGTTGCGCTGCGCGAAAGGTGCTCTCCGCGCCGGGGTCGAAGGCGCCGCTCAGGTCATCGGTGCTGTGCATGGTGCGCAGCGATTCGGCGCGGCCGTCACGGATCTTCCCCGCCAGCTCGCCGCGATAGTCGCAGAAGAACGGGAACGGCTGCGATGCGCCCCACTCCTGCCCCATGAAGAGCATGGGCGTCTGCGGCAACAGCAGCAGGATAGAGCACACGGCGCGCAGTGCCTCCTTTGACACCAGACGATCAAGCCGCTCGGCGGCGATGCGGTTGCCAATTAGGTCATGTGTCTGCAGAAAGCTGATATACGCCGTCGGAGGCACCTTGCAGCGAACGTCGTCAGGGTGCTGCTGCGCCGAGGGCGTCAGCACATAGCCTTCGGCAAGCATGGTCGCGGTCTTGTGCGTTTCGTCGCTCTGGCTGTCGCGGTCAGGAGCGATGTTGCCCATGGACGCGCTCAACAGGTGCGTCATGTCGTGGTTCCACTGCGCGGTGTACAGCGGCGTGGCGCTTTCGCTCGTGCGTGTCAGGCGGTGTGAGACGTTTTCTTCATCCTCGAGAATCAGGTGGACCTCGCGGCCGACGGCGCACGCGCGTACCTGCTCGGCCATCTCGTCGAGGATGTGCTTCGGGCTGGTATCGATCATGGCGTGCGACGCGTCGATGCGCAGGCCGTCCGCATGAAATTCTTCAACCCAATACAGCGCGTTGTGCAGAAAGAAGGCGCGTACCTCCGCATTGCCCGCGCCATCGAAGTTCATGGCCTTGCCCCACGCGGTGTCGTGGCCTTCGCTGCAGATCTGCGGAAAGTAGCGGGAGATGTAATTGCCCTCAGGCCCGAAGTGGTTGTAGACCACGTCGAAGATCACCGCCAGCCCACAAGCATGCGCCGCATCGATGAAGGCCTTCACGTCCTCCGGCCGGCCGTAAGCGGAGTCGGGCGCGTAGGGCAGCACGCCGTCATAACCCCATCCGCGCGTGCCGGCAAAGTCGTTGATCGCCATCACCTCAATCGCGGTCACGCCGAGCCATGCGAGATAGTCGAGCCGCCCCATTGCGGCGCGAAAGGTGCCTTCTGGGGTGAAGGCACCGATGTGCAGCTCATACAAAACGGTCTCGGCCCTAAGCCGGCCGCGCCAGGCGCTGTCGGTCCACCCAAAGGCAGCCGGGTCGATCACCTCACTCGGCCCGGTCACATCCTCCGGCTGAAAGCGCGATGCGGGATCGGGCACCTGTGTGCCGTCCGGCAACCCGTAGCGATAGCGCGACCCGGCATGCGCCTCAGGCACGACCAGCTCGTGCCAGCCATCGTCGCTGCGATGCATCGGCAGCAGCTGGTCGCGCCCTTCGAGCAGCAGGCCCATCCGGTCAGCGGCAGGCGCAAAGATGCGGAAGCGCACGCCCTCCGGCAGCACCTCTGCACCAAACGGCATGCGATGGACGCGATGTGTTTCCTTCGGTTCTACGCTTTGCGGCACTTAGGGCGGGCTCCTACGGGGGTAGACAGGTAGATGCACAGGACCTTTGAGGGGGCGTGCGCCGCGCCTCCGGCCCGAAGTCAAGAACCCAGGAAGCTGTACATAGGAAAGCTTTAGAATTCAATTCCGCGCTGGGCCAGGATGCCGCGCGTGTAGGCGTGCTTTACCTCGCGCATCTCGGTCACGGTGTCGGCCAGGTCAATCAGCAGAGGGCTGGCGTTCCGTCCGGTCAGGATGACATGTAGCAGGGGCGGACGTGCGCGCAGGCCGTCAGCGACCACCGCCGCATCCAGCAGGCCGTAGCCGATGGCATAGTTGATCTCGTCCAGCACCAGCAGGTCCCACTCGCCGGATTCCATGGCGCGAACCGACTCCGTCCAGGCCTCCTGCACCAGCCGCAGGTCTTCCGGGTCGGTCTCCGCTCCGCCGACCTTGACGAAGCCGCGGCCCATCTGCCGGATGACGAGGTCACCGCCGAACTGCTCCGCCGCATGCAGTTCGCCGTAGTCCCACGATCCCTTCAGGAACTGCAGAACGAGCACGCGCATGCCATTGCCCGCAGCCCGCATGGCCGTGCCGAGCGCCGCCGTGGTCTTGCCCTTGCCCGCGCCGGTGTGGATCAGCAGCAGGCCGTGCCGCTGCGTCCCCCCGGCATCTGTCTCGTTCTGCGCAGCCATGGTGTTCCCCCAGTGCAAGCATACGGAACCGAAACCCCCGTGCGGATCAATGCCCCAGGTGGTACGGATGGCCCTGCAGGATGGTGCTGGCGCGATACACCTGCTCGGCCAGCACCAGGGCCGCAAGCTCGTGAGGCAAGGTCATCGCGCCGAGCGACAGTCTCAGGTCGGCCGCGGTACGGGCGGCGGGCGACCAGCCATCCGCCGGGCCCACGGCAAGCAGCAAGTGCCGCAGCCCGCCGTCCCGCGCAGCCCGTATGCGGTCGGCAAACTGCTCCGTCTGCAGCACCTGCCCACCGGGATCGGCAATCCAGAAGGCCACGGCAGAGCGTCTCCGCTCCTCCGCAATTGCCCCAAGAAGAGCATCTTCGGTCTTCATCACCCTGCTCTCCGCTGTAAAGGAGGGTCCGCATCGAGCCAGGTAGTCAGCTCTGGCCGCCTCAAGGGCCGAAGCCTTCGTCCGCGAGGGCCGGATTGCGAAAAGGACGACACGCAACGACATGCAGCCACTCAGTGTAGGCCAATCGGCCTACTCATTTCGGAAACGCGTCGTCAAGGACTATGAAAAAACGTAGAACAGCCGATGAACAAAGGCTGAATTTCGCGCCAAAACTGGCCATTGACGAAGGATTTAAGTGAAGTGTATGGTTTGGCCCCGCCATTGCCTATCACGGGCTGAAAGCCAAATTGCACACCTTTCCGTTTGGTGTTGTTCTATTTTCGCTCACGACAACTTCTCTGAAGGATGCTCAAGAATGAATAAGCAGATTCTCAGCCT
>CAZZVI010000127.1:6173-9572 GCA_964657335.1 uncultured Terriglobus sp. | reverse complement strand
AGCGCCTGCCTTACAAGCAGGATGTCGGGGGTTCGAGTCCCTCTCGGCCCACCACAGTTCCTTTCGAAAACTTACTCGGTTCTCCGTGCTGTCCGGATTCCAGGGCAGGCGCCCGTCTGGCGCAAGCGTATCGATTGCCGAACGCTCAACTCGTATCCATCGCGTCGAAGGACTCTAGCTAAGATCCCTGCGCGTCCCCAGGAGTGCTCCACAGCCCAGCAACCGCGAATATCAAGATCGTGCGCGAAGAAGGCGCTATGCGCTGCGGAATTTGCCACGTGCTGCCTGGAACATGCCGAGTAGAGCGGTGCTGAGCAGGATGAGGCTGGACGGTTCAGGCGTTGCTGAAACAGGAGTGGCAGGGGCAGGGGTGAAGTTAGCCCGAGTTGGTCCCGCAGTCTCATCGGAGTTCAAAATGCAGCCGTAGCTTGCTCCATCGAGGCAAAGATAGTCATCCTGGTACGGTGAAATCTGATATTTCGTCGGGTAGTGGGCCTGGAGCGCGAAAGAGTCGGCGCCGTCAGTTGTGGATAGAGTTGCCACAAAGGTGAAGTCAGTGATCGCGCCGTTCGTCTCTGTGAATGAATTCGACTGCTGGGTCCATGCTGTCACATCGATCGGCAAAGCAGGATCCGGAAAAGGTTCCGCGAGGCCTGGAGAGAAAAACTGGATGACTACCTCAGCAGCGGGGCCGGTCGAGTTATCCGTTAAGCCGAAGACCTCCCCGGTGACTTTCCCGGGGTAGGAGCTAAGACTTGCCCCATCTGAGAATGCGAAGTAGAAGTTATCTGCGCGTGCAGCGTTAGGGAACGCAAGCAGGGCGGAAGTCGCAACCACAGAAGCAAACAGACGCATGGAAGTATCCAAAAACCGGGGGTGTGTTCCCTGTAGCGTACTACGGCTTTCATGTCATGCATCCGATAGAGCGCCCGCAGTTCAAGGTGATGTTTGGAGCACGCTGCAAGCTCATCGATCAAGTCCATTCCCCCCGGCCGTCTGCCTGACGGTGGTGTTTCCCTTTGTCCGCAGCGCACATCGGTGCGCGGTATGCGCTGTTTTCGGTTACACTCCCCAATACCAAATCCTGCATCACTTTTTGTGCTCCCGGAGAGCAGTTATGGCCCGCTGGACCTCGTTCGCCCTGATGGCTGCGACCGCGCTCGTTGCCGCGCCGGTCGGCTCGCACTATCTGTCGCAGGAGAGGCCGGCGGAGTCCCGGCTGCAGGAACGCGGCGCCGTGAACACCGCTGCCGCCGTGGCCGCGGCAGGCAAGCCCGCAGCGGGCGCGAGTCAATCCGCGAGCGCGGTACTGCAGACGGCGCAGCAGGACGCCATCGAACAGGCGAGGATCGACATTGCGGCCGTTGTCTGCTCCTTCGCGTCACAGCACGTCGACGCGGCCTCGCGTGGATGCTCACCCGGGTCGATGGCTGATGCAGAGATCATGGTCGCCATCCTGCCGGATCCCGTGCATACGCCGCTTGCGCTCCGGTTCGACCGCGGCGTCGACAACATCGAGAACGAACTGGGACAGCTGGGATGGGTCTATGACCGGTCCTGGCTGCCGTGGGAAAACACCAGCAGAAAACCGACGGATCGCTGGGGAGACCGCCGCACCGACGACCACCTGCAGCGTGCCGTGGAGACGCTGCCGGGCGTGCTGCTGTTTCGCGGCAGAAAAGAGGGCGAGCGCAAGCCGCTGATCGTTCTGCTGGTCGGCGACGCCCCGACGGGCGGCGTGAATGCAGAGCAGTTCGCCCAGGCGATGGAGTTCTGGCGTCAGCCATGCGGCCTTGTCCACCAGACCTGCCTGGACTCGCCGAAGACGCACCTGCCGATCCTCGGCCCGACCTTCAGCGGCTCCATGCCGTCGCTCCATCAACTGCTGCATGAGAACCTGCCGCAGTCGCTCTGCACCGGACAGCCGTTATCCGTGACGATTTCGTCCGGTACCGTCAGCGACAGCGAGACCCTCGAAGAGACGCCGGCGCTGCCCTGCCCTACCATCACGGTGCACCAGGAGTCGCTTGCGGTCGACGCCGGCTACCTGGCGAAGCACCTGCACCAATACACCGGCCACATCGTCAACCTGAGCGAGCGCGAGACCTCTTATGGCGGCCGGCCTGTCTTCAATACAGACCGTACCGTGCCCAACACCGGCATCGTGATGGAGGACCTCGATCGCCTGAAGCAATATCAGCAGTACCGCGGAACGTTGAACTGCCTCGTGAACAAGGTCACCTGCGCGGAAGTGGACCAGAGCATCAGCCGACTGCAACGCAGCATCCATGCCCCGACGAAGAAGCCGGCACACACGGAAGAGGACGAGCCGACCGCGCCGACCGTCACGAACCTGACCTTCCCCCGTGGCATCTCGAGGCTTCGGCGCGCGTATGAGCAGAACGGCATCATCGGTTTTGCCGAGTCCGGCAACATCCCGAAGACACAGCTGGAGCTTTCCTCCGGTGATGACGACCGCAACGACGACACCATTCCCAACTTTTCCGGCAGCCTGAACACGTTGTCGATGGAGTCGGAGATGGCGAGCCTGGCAAAGACGCTCGTCACGGAACACTACACGGCCGTGCTATTGAGCGCCTCCGACGTGATGGACGAGATCTTTGTGGCCCGCTATCTGTCGCAACATGCGCCGGACGTGACGGTCGTCGTGATGGACGCGGACCAGCTGTTCCTGCGCGAAGGGCAGGACCTGTCGCTGCAGAACCTGTACGTCGTGTCCGTCTGGCCGTTGATCGAGCGCAACATCCTTTGGTCGACCGACCATCCCAACGATGTCCACGTGTATCCCAGCCAGGGCGATCAGGGCACCGCGGCAGCCGTGCAGCACCTGGTGTGCGCATCCATCCTGCAGCAGGAGGTGCAGTGGCCATGTTCCGCGCGCAGCTATCGCGAATACCGCCCGCCCTTTCTCGTGAACGGCGCAACCAATGACAACAAGCTGGAGCCGCCGCTCTGGCTATCGGTGATCGGTCATGGTGGTTTTCTGCCTGTCGCGCTGCTCGACCTGGATGACACGTCCAGGCAGTTGCCGGAGCTGAGTGAGTTGAGCCTGCCGCGGCTGCAGGCGGTGGCTACCGATCCAAAGACTGGTGCCGAATTGCCCGCGCCCTTCAAGGCCTCCCGCGTGGTCGAACCGGCGAGCCTGCCGCTGAAGGTGATCACAGCCCTGCTGCTGACGCTTCTGCTCTGGCACGGCATCGCCTGCATCCGCTGCCGCATCGATCGTCCCTTCGCATGGACCTACGCTCGGGCCGAACGCCAGCAGGACAGGCTGCGCCTCATCGTCAAGGCTTCGCTGTCGTTCCTCGGCATGCTGGCCTTGTCCCTGCTCTACCTGCCGGACCAGCAGCCGGCAAAAGATGGTTCTGTCATCAGTCT
>CAZZVI010000127.1:0-6073 GCA_964657335.1 uncultured Terriglobus sp. | reverse complement strand
CGCTGGAATATCTGGTGGATGTTTGCACCTGGGATGAGATACCCGTCAGAGAAGACGTTCTTTATGTATCGCGCCTCGCTTCCCCTGTCAGGCGCATCTCCCTTGTTGCCTGCGCTGCTGATGGCGGGTGCGGCGGCAGTGTGGCTGTTTGGCGTCTTCTCGCAGCTTGCCTTTTTCGGGCATCGCATACCGAAGTTGCCCGACGGCTTCGAGGACATTCGCTGTCCCTCCAACCAGTGGGTCAAGAGTCTGAATCAGCTGCTGTCCCGTGCGATTGATCTTGGCAGGATCTCGTCGTTTGTCGCTTGCCTGTTGGTCGCGGGCCTGGTGATCCGCCTGTCCGGCAGCTACGGCGTGGAGTCGTTCTCGCACGGTCCGTTTGCCACCTGGATCAGCCTGGCGACATGGTTCTTCAGCGCGGCGATCCTGCAGGACCTGCTAACGGCGACGCGAGCCTGGCAGCAACTGCGCCACCATTGCCTGATCCCGCTGAAGCAATCTCCCCTGCGCTGGGGTTTTACCTGGGTCAAGGGGTTTTCCTGGAAGCGCATCTGGACGTCATCCAAAAACCTGTCTTCAAACCAGGTGTTTGATTACCTCCTGCGGCTGCTGGAAACCAATGACAGGTCTCCGCAGGACGCCGCTGTAAAGACATGCTACGACACCGTCCATAAACTCCATTCTGCAGACCCAAAGGACGATCAATGGCTGGAAGGATTTACCACGGAAGTAAGTCAGCTGCATAACTCCGTCAAGATCGCGGCCGAGGGGAGGCTCGAACTTCTCAAGGCAAGCTGGCAGGACGATGCCGGCCCACTTACCGGCACGGAAGAAACGCGGGGCATCCACTACTTACAGAAGTTAGACGATATCAAGGACCTGCCGCTTCGTACGACGGTGCTGAAGCGCATGGGCAGCGAGGAGTTTGTCGCATTACTGTATGTGGGCTATATCAGCATGGTCCTCATCCAGATACGACACCGCATCGTACGCGCCGCGGTGATGTACATCCTGCTGATGTGGGCGCTTACCTGCTATCCATGGATGTACCGGCACACCATCCTCATCGAACTCAGTGTGCTGCTGATCGTGCTGTCTGCCACCGCGATTTACATCTACAGCCAGATGCACCGAGACGAGATCCTGAGCCGCACGACGGAGACCGAGACCGGCAAGCTCGACAGCGGCTTCTTCGAAAAGGTGATTCCGGTGGTCGGCCTGCCCCTGCTCACGCTGATCGCATCGCAATTCCCTGAGTTCAGCAACCTGATCTTCTCGTGGCTGCAGCCGGGACTCTCCCACATCCAGTGACGGGGCCGTTGGACATGAAGGAGCAGACTTCGATACACTGAGGTTCGGTCGAGAGGCCGTCCAGCCCACCAGCTGGGGACGTAGCTCAGTTGGTTAGAGCGCTGCCCTGTCACGGCAGAGGTCGCGGGTTCGAGCCCCGTCGTCCCCGCCATACATCCCAGGAACTTACGGGATGTATGGGACTAAAAACGACAATTCAGATGGGATTCACCGAATATCCGTGACCGCGCGGCTGCGCGGTCTTTCGTCTTTCTCGGGCCCTGCCGGCCCACGTCACCGCCGATGATCTACAGGGATCGGCAAGACTGCCGGTGCGAAGAAGGGCCCGCTGCCTGGACCTGCCACTCGGTACCCCGGTCTGTGGAACAAGGCCACTTGGGGGAGACAGTTGGAAGAACCGCTCCCGGGGGCAACGTCTGCTGATGACCATAGACGCCGTTCGCGGCTGCTCTACTGTTCAGAAGGACGATGGGAACACCCGCCGCCGCAATCTGCTCCCGCTCGGTTGCCGACAGCCTTGCGACCGAGTTCATGATGATCGCGGAACAGGCGCGGCAATCAGCTTTCCTCCGCTCACCACCATCCACCAGCCAAAGTACACAGATGGCCGTGCCGCTGTCGAAATTGTGACCGAGTTGCTCACTCTCGGCACTACGGCGCCCCGGCATCGAATGGTCGAGGTAATGCTGGTTGAGCGTGGCTCCGTCGCCAGGCTCAGGTACGACAAGGTGTAAACAATCGAAAAGCGGCAGCGGATTGGCCGAATTGGGAACGCTTCTGACGGCACTCACGGGAACAGATTCGCTAGTCCCCAGGATGCCGAGGAAAGCGAATCAGCAGACCGGCGCTCAGGCGCGTGTTGTTCTGCCGGTTGTTGGTGCTGTTGGGAAGCGATGTCAGGAGATAGTCCGCCTGCAAGGCGCGAAGCTCGACCCGCCTGGAGAGGCGCAGGTCCAACCCTCCGCCTGCAAGGATCGCGAAGCCCGATGCCGAGGCGGAGTTCGCTGCGTTGGGAAAGTAGGAGTTGAAGCCGTAGGAGCCGCCGGCCAGCGCCTCGATGAAGGGATGAACCCGAGCTTTGGCTACGCGGTAGCGAAGTCCCCCGGTGTAGGTCAGCAGCGAAAGTCCGGTACGGCCCCCGTTGACGGAACCGGCGGTAGACCCGCTGAGGTCAGCCAGCACGGACCAGCGGGGGTTCAGTGGAATGCCAACCTGTGCGGTGCCTCCGGAGAGGTGAAAGCAGCCGCACTGGTTGGGCCCGGCATTGGCCAGCACCGAGGTATAGGTGATCGCAAGATCGGCGGCGCGGGTTTCGAGGCGCTGCGCATGAGCCATCGCGGGAAGCAGCATTGCGCAGACGCGGAAGAGCGGATGAATTCGCAAGTGCATCCTCCTACGGGATGATGGTGATGGTCAGGTTGAAGGTCTGTGCAGGCATGGCGGTTCCCGTTCCCGTCGCGGTGGCGGTGGCCGTTACCGTGGCGACTGCACTGCCGGTCGGTGTGGAGTTGGTACCGAAGCCGCCGCCACCGCATCCGCTCAGGGCCGAGCTTCCAGCCAGCAGCAGAAGGCAGATGGCAAGCAGCTGGGGCAGCGTCCTGCGCCGGCCGCCGCCGAAGGCGAACAGTCCCAGCAGGCCGCAAGGCAGCATCAGTGCGAGAACGCGGGTCGACCGGCGCATCGCGTGGGTTTCCTGCGAAGCGACCGCCACGCCGGTCGTGACGGTGAGGCTGACCTGCAGCGGCTGGTCGGTCCCGTTCATCACTACCGTCGGGTTCGCTTGGCCGTTCTGGGTGAACTGGCAGGTGGCGTGGACCGGGAGCTGATTGCAGGCCAGTGTCACGGTTCCGGTAATTCCGCCCACCGGCAGCACGGTGAGAACCGTCGAGGCGGAGCTGCCCGAATGGATCGTCAGGGATGGTGGATTCGCGGTGATGCTATAGCTCGGCGGCGTGGAGGAGGTGATCGTGACCGTCACCGCGGCGGAAGTACTCGCCGCCAGCCCGGCCGCACCCGAGAAGGTCGCCGTGATCGCGTCGGCCCCGAGCGGCAGAGTGGTCGTGGCAAGCGTCGCGGTTCCGCTGGAATTCACGTTGCCCGTTCCCAGGCTCGTGCTCCCCAGCAGGAAGTTGACGGCGCCTGCTGTCACGGGCGCGCCGTTCATGCTGACCGTGGCGGAGAGCGTGATCGTGTCTCCAGGATGACCGGTGGACGCGGATGCGGTCAGCGCCGTCGCAGTCGCCAGGGGCGTGATCGTGATGACGGTGGGCGCGGAGGTGCTGGCGGCAAAGTTGGCGTTGCCGGGGAAGCTGGCGGTGATGCTGTTCGTCCCGACGGGGAGCGTTGCCGTGGTGAAGGTGGCGACACCGTTTGCGATGGTCGCCGTGCCGAGAACAGTGGTCCCGTTGAGGAAGGTGATGGTGCCGGTGATGCCTGCGGGAACGGGCTGGGTGAAGGTGATGCTCGTGCCGTACGCAGCGGAGGTGGTCGAGGCAGTCGGCGCCACCAGGGTGGGAGCGGCCGCCTGCGTGATGGTGACCGTGGTTGCAGCGGAGATGCTGGCAGCGAACGTCGCGGTCCCTGCGAAGGTGGCCGTGATCGCGTTCGAGCCGACGGGAAGGGTGGTGGTGGCGAGGCTGGCGACACCGCTGCCGTTGATCGCGGCGGATCCAAGGCTTGCGCTGCCCAGCAGGAACTGGACGTTGCCGGAGGTGAGCGGTGTTCCACCCGAGGTGACCGTCGCAGTGAGCACGACCGAGGCGCCGTATGTCGCGGAGCTCGGCGTTGCGGTGAGGGCAGTGACGCTGGCGCCAGTCGAGATCGTGACCGTCGTTGCGGAGGAGGTTGCAGCGGCGAAGTTGGTGTTGCCGGCAAAACTCGCCGTGATGCTGTTCGAGCCCACCGGCAGGGCCGCCGTGGTGAGAGTCGCGACACCGCCCGAGATCGTCGCGGTGCCGAGTACGGTACTGCCGTTGAGGAAGGTGATCGTGCCGGTGACGCCCGAGGGCACGGGTTGGGTGAAGGTGACGCTGGCACCGTACGCCGCGGAGGTGGTCGAGGCGGTCGGCGCGGCGAGGCTGACGGCAGCCTGGGTGATGGTGACGGTCGTCGCGGCGGAGGTGCCCGCGGCAAAGTTGGTGTTACCCGGGAAGCTGGTCGTGATGCTGTTCGTGCCGGCCGGGAGGCTGGTCGTGGTCAGGGAGGCAACTCCGCCGGTGATAGTGCCTGTGCCCAGAACGGTGCTGCCGCTCAGGAAAGTGATGGTTCCGGTCACGCCCGTGGGTACAGGCTGGGTGACGGTAACGCTCGCGCCGTAGGCAGCGGTTGTCGGCGAAGCAGTCGGCGCGGCAAGGCTAACCGCCGCCTGGGTGATGGTCACGGTCGTCGCGGCGGAGGTGCCCGCGGCAAAGTTGGTGTTGCCCGGAAAGCTGGCGGTGATGCTGCTCGCGCCGGCCGGCAGGCTGGTTGTCGTCAGGGTAGCGACGCCGCCGGTGATCGTCGCGGTGCCGAGGACGGTACTGCCGTTGAGGAAGGTGATGGTACCGGTGACGCCCGTGGGAACAGGCTGGGTAAGGGTAACGCTGGAGCCGAAGGCAGCGGTGGTCGGCGAGGCCTTCGGAGCCGCCAGGCTAACCGCCGCCTGGGTGATGGTGACGGTGGTTGCGGCGGAGGTTCCCGCGGCAAAGTTGGTGTTGCCAGGGAAGCTGGCCGTGATGCTGTTTGCGCCGGCCGGAAGGCTGGTCGTGGTCAGGGAGGCAACGCCGCCGGAGATGGTGCCGGTGCCTATCACGCTGCCGCCGTTAAGGAAGGTGATCGTGCCGGTCACGCCCGTGGGTACAGCCTGCGTGAGCGTGATGCTGGAGCCGTAAGCGGCAGTTGACGGCGAGGCAGTTGGTGCGGCCAGGCTGACGGCCGCCTGGGCGATCGTGGCGGTGGTTGCCGTGGAGGTGCTGGAAGCGAAGTTCGTGTTTCCAGCGAAGGTTGCCGTGATTGCATCGGACCCAACCGGCAGCGTCGTCGTGGTGAGGCTGGCGACGCCGCCGTTGCCCACCGTTCCCGAACCCAGGCTGACGCCGCCCAGCAGGAACTGCACGGTGCCGGAGGTGAGCGGCGTTCCGCCCGAGGTCACCGTCGCGGCCAGGACCACCGGGTCGCCGTAAGAGGCGGAGCTCGGCGTGGCCGTGACAGACGTGGACGTGGCTCCGCCGGTGATGGTCACCGTCGTGGACGGAGAGGTGGAGGCGCCGTAGTTCGCGTTGCCAGGAAAGCTGGCGGTGACGGAGTTCGAGCCCGTCGGTAGCGCGGTGGTGGTGAGGGTGGCAACACCGCCCGAGATGGTAGCCGTGCCGAGAACGGTACCGCCGTTGGAGAAGGTAATGCTACCGATGACACCCAACGGTACGGACTGCGTGAGTGTGACCTGCGCTCCGTAGCTGGCGCTGGTGGGCGAAGCCGACGGTGCGGAGAGCTGTACCGTGGCCGGCGTGACGGTGACCGTTGCCGCAGCGGACGTGGCGGCGGTGTAGTTGGCGTTGCCGCCATAGCTGGCGGTGATCGAGTTCGATCCGCCGGGCAACGCGATGGTGGTGAGCGTTGCGACGCCACCGGAGATGGTGCCGACGCCTAGCAGGGTCGATCCGTTGTAGAAGCTAACGCTGCCGGTCGCGCCCGCGGGGACGGTCTGGGTCAAGGTGACAGACGTCCCGTAGCTTGCGCTGCTCGGTGAGGCGGTAGGCGCGGAAAGCGAAGGCGTCGCCTGCGT